>SHOL01000045.1 GCA_004294945.1 Treponema sp. | reverse complement strand
ATAACGCTCCCTACATCTGGGCGCAATTTCCCGGCAGGAAAAGCTGGGAAATTTTCGATTTGATTCTCGACTCCTGTCATGTTGTGTGTACGCCCGGAGCAGGTTTTGGTCCTGCCGGAGAAAGTTTTATCCGGTTCAGTTCTTTCGGCCATCGCGATCAGGTTATCGAAGCCTGTTCCCGCCTGTCCTCGCTCGTGCTGAACTGATTCGTCTACCGGAGGTTTTTTCCTCCGGTTTTTATTTTTACTCCCATTTTCAGGTCGAACATGAATTTATCCAGGTCGGGAACCGATTCGTCAAGCGAGAACGAATACAGTGCCCCGTTTCCGTCAATAAAGAAATTCAGGTCGTCTTTGGGAACCCAGGTTACTGCTCCGCCAAGAACAAGATTTCCGATTTTTCTGTTGGCATCGGATCCTGCAGTCGCATAGTAGTCGCACACGCGGTACACAAAATCGATTCCGACTCTGAACGCCGATCCTTTTTTGAACGCTTCGGTATAAAAACCGTAATCGGTCAGGCTCTTGATTGTATTGTCCGTTCCGGTCGCGGAATTGGTTCTCTGGGAAACTGCTGCTGAACACAGAATATTGGGCAGATAAAATCCTACGGAAATTGTGCTTTTCTGGAGGTACACCTGTCCGCTGTTCTGGCTTGGAGGGGGCAGGGCAAAATCGGTGTCTGCAGTTGCCACCAGAATTCCGGGTGCAATAATGCTGAACCCGATCCCCAGTCCGGGCTGGACAAGAAACGCGATGTCAGATGTATCACTGCCGCTGTTCAGTATGCCGAATGCCGGACCTGCCGAAATTTCCAAATACGATGTTTTATAGGATGCGCGGGCGGATAGCAGATTGCCGCAGACCGGATCGCTGTCGAATACAATTTTGCCGTCGAGATTGCTTTGAATTCGATCGGTTATCTGAAAAGAGCTTCCTGTTTTGATTTTTTCCGGCGTAAATTCTCCGGAAGCATTGAAGGCAAAATTACTGGATTGGGCTGCTAGTACGAATTCCATGCTCCACATCGGAATACATGCAAAAGCTGCAAGAAGAAAAATCCAAATTGTACGTTTCATCAATACACCGCCTTCATACCAAGCTGTAACTCGATTGCCGATGCCGGGTGTCTGAACTGCAGCGGTTTGACTACTGCAGTTATATCGAAGAGCATATCACCGAACATCAGAGAATAAAATGGACTGGCAGAAAAACTGAAGGGAGTAATCTCTCCGGGTTTTTGAGAATCGAAGCTTCCCAGAATGCTGATGCCTGCCCTCATTTTGTCCCGATCAAGTTTGCCGACTGAAAACAGTGCATTTGCGCCGAGGTAGTTCCGGCCTGTCGCGAGTACCGGGGATGAAAAAAAGGACAGGGTTAGATTTGACGAGTACCAGGACATTCTGGGTTCAAAAACGAAGTACAGGTTTTTTTCTGGATTTCCGGTCCCCGGGGTCAAATCCAGAATGCCTGCACTGGTGTACAAGGCGTATACATCGCCGTGCGAAAGCAGAATGCTCAATCCGCCTCTCATGGAGTAACGCTCCCGGTTGTGGAGCCAATTGATTCCGGCAAAACTGTTCAGTGTAAACAAGGGGCCGGCATACCCGACCCTGAGGTCGCCCCGCACAGCGGATTCTTCTCCGGTCTGCGAATTCCAGCAGGCATAGCTGCCAATAGCAAATCCGGAAGTGCCGGGGACCATTGTCAGGGCGATTCCCGTTCCGCGAATTTCCGTTTCAGCCGAGAAATAATGACCTGCCGGCATTCCGTGAAACTCCGGAGGGTCAAGAGCTGCCTTGAGCAGCTCCGACAGCAACGATCCGGAAGATGGATCGTCATAGAGACCGGTGAACGCAGACAATGAAAAATCCGAACCCAAAATGAACGGTGAGCTGATCGATGCCCCGTCGAAGATCAGCTCGCCTGTCGATCTGAGAGCCGGAAGAGCATGAAAAAAACTGATTGTATCGGGCAGATCAAGTGTTACAGCCGCCTGTATTCTGATCTCATGTATCGGGACAAACCTGCCGGCAAAGCTTCCTGCAGCTGTTGAAACAACCTTGTCGGCATCAGTGTCGAAACGGGTATTCGAATTCAGCGCAAAATTCGCTGTCGAGAAGCTCTGGGCGCACACAGAACCGGTGAAAAGCAACAGAAGAAAACCCCGCAACCATGACTTGATGCCCATGAACACTCCTTTTTTTAGTATATACTATTACACCGAACACTGCTATATTTTTTTTGGGTGGTCGGCTTTTGGCTTGACTAATCATAAAAAGCGTATAAACTTGAATTAATATGAGTGATTATCTGGATATACATAATGAGGAACTGCTGAAAGATTTCTTCAGCGAAGCTGAGCAACAAGTTTTTACCCTTGAAAGCAATATCCTGGTGATTGAAAATGATCCGTCAAACCACGAAGCGATTGACGAAATTTTTCGCGCCGCGCATACCCTCAAAGGCGGTTCTGCAACTGTAGAGATGCATGAGCTGTCCGGATTTACCCACATAATCGAAGACCTTCTGGATGTGATACGCTCCGGAGCAGTCAGAATAGATGAACATGTGGTTGATGTCCTTCTGAAGTCCCTTGATGTCATCAAGGCTATGCTGGAAGCGCGATCTGCCGGTTCTGTCTATACTGCCGACGTCAGTCAGCTCAAATCCCGTTTGCAGGCCTTGATTCCGGAAAAACAGGCCAGGCAAAACGCCCCGGCCGTTAAAAAGTCCGTACGGACTGCTCCTGTGCCCAAAGCCCCCGTTACGCCTGCTGCTGCCGTACCCAAGGCAGAGGTTTCTTCCCTCTTGACCGAATATGAACTCCTTGAGCTCAAAGAATCCATTCCGTCAGGTTGTCTCGTATACGTCGTCTCGGTTCATTTCGACGAACAAAATCCCATGAATTCTGTAGGCGGCATTCAGGTTTTTGCTTCGCTGAAACAGACGGGTCAGGTTCTCAAGACCGTGCCGGATTTTGACGCGCTCTACGAAGATGTGTTTCATGAAACGGTCGTGTACTTTGTCGCTTCGGAATCGAGTCCCGAAGCAATCAAGAAAGCAGCAAGCATTACCGACGTTACGCTGGATGCAGCGGTTTCGCTGCTTGAACTTACTCCGCAGTCGAGCGAAACCCGCCCGGAAGTTCAAGTTTCTGCAGGCTCGCGTACTGGTGAGCGTTCTGACCAGTACCCAGGCGCAGCTCAAGCACCTTCTGCGCCTGAACAGCGCAACGAGGCTGTTGAAGCCTCTGCGGAACCTGTATCCGGCGCAGAGGAATCTTCTTCCGCACAGGAAGCGGTTGCTGCCGATACACACGATTCTGCCCGGAAGGCCGCAAGTTCTTCTGCGGTTCATTCTTCCGGCTCCGTTCTGAGAGTCGACTCCCGACGCATCGATTTTCTTCTTAATCTTGTCAGCGAAACCGTAATTACCAAGGCATCCTTTAACCAGAATGCAATGCAGTTCACCGATTTGCTTTCCGAATTTCAGCAGGCGGAGAACACGTACAAGGAAAAACTCAAGAAACTTCTCGATCATATTCCCGATTTTATTGAACAGGTACAAAACGGGTACAATATTAAGGATCTTAAAAAGGATCTTAACAAGGAATATGCCGATCTTTTTGATATATTCAGTTCATACCAGACAACCATGAAGTCAACGGTTACCAAATTCAGGTCCGCTGCACAGAATCTCGGGCGAATCACCGGAGAACTGCAGGAAGGCGTTATGAAAATCCGCATGGTTCCGATCAGCCAGATTTTCAGCCGATTTCCACGGCTTGTCCGCGATCTTTCGCGCGATCTTCAGAAAAATGTCCAATTGGTAATCGAAGGTGAAGAGACAGAGCTGGACAAATCGGTCATCGAAGATCTTCTTGATCCAATCATGCATTGTGTTCGCAATGCGGTAGATCACGGTATCGAAAAACCGGAAGTGCGGGAAGCAGCAGGAAAAAAAGCCGTCGGCACGGTGTTGTTAAAGGCAAGCAACGAAGGGAATATGATCATCATCGAGATTGCTGACGACGGTCATGGTCTGGATGTCGAAGCTGTCAAACGGAAAGCTGTTGCCAAAGGGCTTATTCATCCGGGGAAAAACCTTACGGATATTGAAGCCTTCGATCTGGTATTTATGCCGGGATTTTCCACTGCAGAAAAAATTACGAATGTTTCCGGACGCGGGGTCGGGCTGGATGTTGTGCGGACTCACATAGAAAAACTTAATGGTACCGTAACCATATCGTCCCAACCGGGACTGGGTTCCAAGTTTACCATACGCTTGCCTTTGACTGTTGCAATTATTCAGGGGCTGCTGGTCCGTGTCGGAAAAGAGGTATACTCCATACCGATTACGTCCGTGATCGAGAGTCATCGTGTAAAAGCCGAAGAAATAAACCGGATAGATAATTATGAAGTATTCAATGTCCGAAACGAGGTAATCAGTCTGCTTCGCTTGAACAGGCTTTTTGGCATAAAATCCCGCGATTCGAACGAGTTCAGTTATATCGTTATTGTCGGCACCGCAGAGAAAAAAGTCGGCTTGATGGTCGACAGCCTGATAGGCGAAGAGGATGTTGTCATCAAGCCGCTTCGGGATCAATTTACCAATTCTCCAGGAATTGCCGGAGCGTCAATATTGGGAGACGGTTCTGTGTCTCTCATAATCGATGTAAGCCAGCTTCTGGATCTGGGGCTCAAACAAGAATTACAGGCTCGTGAACAGCGCGAAGCTTCGGTTTGGTAAGAGGTACATATGGCCAGTAATGAAACACAGATAACAGAAGTCAAGGAAAATTCTGCTCCGGATACTGAACTGAAGGCGGAACGCGTTGCCGTCATTGATTACAAGATGGTAACCTTTGCGCTTGCAGGCAAGGATTATGCCATTGATATCATGCAGGTCAAGGAAATTGCGAAAGCCGGCAGGTTTACCTATGTTCCCAATACCTCGCCCTTTGTTCTTGGCGTGTATAATCTTCGAGGCGATATAATTCCGATCATCGATCTCCGAATTTTTTTCAATATCCCGGTCAAGTCGCGTGAAAACGATGCGCTCGAAAGCATGATAATCATAACGGTCGAGGAGCAGACGTTCGGTATCGTCGTGGACTCGATCGACAAAGTTGTCGGTATTTCCAGAAGTTCCATTCAGCCTCCCCATCCTATCTTCGGCGACATAAATATCAAATATATTCACGGTGTTGTCGAAAATCAGGGTCGGCTGTACATTCTTCTGGATGTAAGAAGGATTTTCGGTTCCCGTATCTCGGAAGAAACCAAAAAGTCGATCGATCCTGAAGACTTGCCCGAAGAAAAGAGTGCTCCAAAGGAGAAGGCTTTGCAGTTGAAGTCTTCCGCAGAGCTGGATATATCTTTTATCAAAGACACGCTTCCGGCATTATCCAAGTTTTATGTGAGCCCTGTGAACGAAAAATGGGTGTCCGAACGCTATAATTCCTGGCGAGATACCCGATCTGCCGGGGAAATGCAGCTCAGCTCGGAAGATGATGCAAAAAAATATCTGGAAACATTCTTTTCGCCCGATACGGGAAATCTGTGGAGCGATGCCTATTCATCGGCCATCGGCACTCTGCTCCCGCAGAATCAGGCAAAACAGATTAATGTATGGAATATCGGATGCGGGAAAGGCTTCGAATCGTACAGTCTAGCCGTGCTCCTAAAAGAAAAGTATCCGAATGCGCGCATCCGGATATACGCGAATGATTCCGATCTTCTTTCAATTTCAAATGCACCAATGCTGGCCATTCCGGACAGCCAGATAACCTCACGGTATAAACCGTATCTGGTTCAGGGGGTTGGAGGGGCATGGACGTTCAACCAGCAGATTCGAGATATGATTCTGTTCGAATATCATGACTGCACGCATCAAAATGCAGTTCCGAACATGGATATAATTATTGCGAGAGACGTTCTTTCCTTCCTGACTCCGGAAAAACAGAATGCGCTGATCGCAGATTTCAGCGAAAAGCTGAAGGGGAATGGCATAATAATTTTGGGACAGAACGAAGCAATGCCGCAGAAAAGCGGGTGGGTTCGTACTGTTCAGGGCGATATTGCGGGATTCGGTAAGGAATAATCCGTCTGTACAAAATAAGGAGTAACGGATGCGTGTAGAGTATATCAATCCATTTGTTGAAGCAGCGTACAATATTCTCACAGAGGTATTGGGTGGTGAAATCCGGCGTGGTGAATTATATCTGAAATCTACGTCAATTCCTGTTATGGGTGTGGCAGCATTGGTCGGTCTGGCTGGTGATGTTGAGGGGCGGGTGATTTTTGATATGAACCTGAGTACTGCAATGAAAATTGCTTCCAGAATGAATCAGGAAGAACTTGCTACCTTTGATGAACTTGCAAAAGCAACAATCACAGAACTTGCCAATCTCATTACGGCGCAGGCCGTTACAAAGCTTCATGATCTGGGATTCAGGTTCGATCTGACTCCTCCAGCACTTTTTACTGGAGATAATATGGAAATTTCCGATCATGAAGTTGAAGCGTTGATTGTTCCGATGGAAACCAGTCAGGGACGGGTTGAAGTGAATGTTGCTATTCGAGACCGGTTGTAGTATAAGGGAGTGAGATATGATTTCGAAACAAGATTTTCCGTCAATAAACGAACGCGCCCCCGAAGGCCTCAAGGGAGATGGATCTGCTTTCAAGGTACTTGTTGTAGATGATTCCATGTTTGTTGCAAAACAGATAGGACAGATTCTTACAAGCGAAGGCTATGAAGTAGTTGCTACTGCTGCAGACGGTCTTGACGGCGTCGAAAAATATAAAGAGCTGTGTCCAAATGTTGATTTGGTTACTATGGATATAACCATGCCGAAAATGGATGGGATTACAGCGCTCGAACAGATTATGGCTTTTGATAAAAACGCCAAAGTTGTTATGATTAGTGCGCTCGGAAAGGAAGAACTCGTCAAGAAAGCTCTTCTTCTTGGTGCGAAAAACTATATTGTAAAGCCGTTGGACCGCAAAAAAGTTCTGGAGCGCATTGCTTCAGTTCTTGGCCGCTGAGGCTCAGTTGTAACGTTGCTTTTTCCAGCAAGAAAGGCTTGTGCCGGAGCACTCTGTTTCGCACAAGCCTTTTTTTATGTGTGTTTGCGCGCTTCACTCCAGGATCGGTTGATCTGTCGTTGGTGCTTTTGACGCTTTTGATGCCGTTAGCGTTTCGGCTTCTTTGTTGTGAATCAGGTAGTAGGATTTATCGTTGAACACTATCTGCCATGTATTGTTTGCATCGGTATTTAGGATAGTACGCAGTTTTGAAATATAGCTTTGTATATCTTTTTTGCGATCCCGCTCCGAATACTTGTTTTGCCACAAGAAATGTTCTATTTGCATCGGACTCGCGCCGAAATGTCTATGCTCGTCCAGCAGTTCCAGCAGTTTCCACAGTTTCTGGTTCATCATTTTTCTTTGAGTTTCGTTAAGTGAAACAGATTTTGTTGACGACCGTTTTTTTAGCGAACCATAAATCGATTCAGGAGCATCGGTAAAACCGTGTTCAACGATTGTTCCAAACTCATCCCCAGGAACAAAGTGCGAATCCACCAGATCTGCTCTTCTTTGTGCGCCTCTTGCCAATGCATCCTGAAGGGTTTTATACACAAGCTCGGGGTCTTTTCTGAGTTTATATAGATGGACATCGTCGGGCACCGAATATAGTTGCAATTCCATGCTGCCGTGTTTGTCCCGCAAATAGGTGATGATAATTGATGGCGACGTAAAAGACCACAGATGACGTTTGGGACTAAATCGCCGTGTATCAAAAACACGTCTGTTTACCACGACGATGTCGCAGATACCGGCTATAAGGCTGTTGTGGATATCTTCTATGGTTTTCAGCAGCCGGATTTCCTGTCCGGAACAGGCCAGTAATTCGTACACTTCCATATCTGTCTTTGTATTCAAGACTACGCATCCGATTAATGGTTTCATGTTATGGTTAACGGAACAAAATTCTCTTTCTTGAGTTATTATTGACCCGATATAGTCCGGTACGGTACTATTATCTGAATTTCCCGTGCGCTGCTCTGCGAGCATACACTTTTTTTAACAAGGGGCTGTACACCAGTGTTCCTCAAAAGTCTTGATATTCTCGGTTTTAAATCATTTGCTGATCGCACCAGAATCGAGTTTGCCGATGGTATAACCGCGCTCCTTGGTCCCAATGGCTGCGGTAAAAGTAATGTTGTTGACGCAGTCAAGTGGGTTCTCGGCGAACAGGCTTCAAAAGCGATGCGTGCCGATAAAATGGAAGATGTCATTTTCAACGGTACGGAATCCAGAAAACCGCTTAATGTTGCAGAAGTTACGCTGACCATCGCGAACGAAAATGGACTCCTGAATATGGATATGAACGAAATTGCGATCAAACGCCGTTTATACCGATCAGGAGAAAGCGAATACTTTATTAATAATACACCGGTCAAACTCAAGGACATCAGGGAGCTTTTCTGGGATACCGGTGTTGGAAAAACGGCGTATTCGGTGATGGAACAGGGAAAAATCGATCAGATTCTGTCCAGCAAACCGGAAGAACGCCGCTATATCTTTGAAGAGGCAGCCGGAATCACTCGATTTAAGGTTCGCCGTGCTGAAGCCGAGCGCAAACTTGAAAAAACTGAAGAAAACATGCGCCAAATCGAAGGTATTCTTGGCGAAGTTAAACGATCTTACGACAGTCTGAAAATTCAGGCCGACAAGACTGTCAAGTATCGAACGCTTCGGGAATCAGTTTTCGAAAATGAACTGGATATTCAACTCCTGAGATTAAAAGGCTTTACGCAAGATCGGGACCGTCGCCTTTCGGATATAGAGACAACAAAGAAGAAACGGGATTCTCTGAAGGAAGAAATTGATCGAATCAATGCATCCCTTGAAGAAAACATGGATGTCGTCAACTCTATGGAATCTCGTCTGGTCGACTATCAAAAGCAGATATATGGTCTGGCGGTTGAAAAAAACGAGAAGGACAAGCAGTCGAAGCTGCTGGCCGAACGGAAAAATGAAGTTAAATCGAAACTTGCGCAGCTTGAAGGCCGCAAGATGGCAATCGAGAACCGTATCGAAAGTCTTCGCGAGGATGCCGACGGTCAGGACGAGACTGTCCGCGACCTGAATCGCCGACTTGGCGAAATAGAAAAAAATATAGTTTCATTCGAAGAAAATATTACACTGGCTTCTCACCGCATATCAGAGAACGATCGCCAGTCAGCTTCGCTCGAAGACGCAATCGGG
This sequence comes from Treponema sp., assembly GCA_004294945.1. GTDB lineage: Bacteria > Spirochaetota > Spirochaetia > Treponematales > Treponemataceae > Teretinema. The sequence continues at coordinate 6,399 of SHOL01000045.1, read as the reverse complement.
GAGCTTGACGTCGCACGATCCGGAATGGAAGCAGAACTCCAGTCCATAACAGAGGATATTGTAACCGAACTTGACCGTAAACTTCGGGATGCAGGGTATTCTTCAAAAGCCCATTCAGAAGCCGAATCTGCAGTAGACCAGATTGTCTCCCGGTTGAAGGTTTTAGTAACCGGCCGCAAGAATATTTTTGGCGACTTTTCCAAACTCCATAGTCCGGGTGAACAGGAAATACGCAAATTCGGTGAAAATGCAGTTAACACATTTACAGAAATCGAAACTCTGCTTTCCGGGCTTGAAGAATCTATAACGCTGTACCGTAAAACTGCTCCCGGATTTATTGACGAATTTCTCGCACCAGAAGGAATAATTACCAAAAAACGCCTTGTTGATGAAAAAATACTCGCAAACAGGGCATCTATTGCGGATAAACGGGAGCAGATTGGCGTATTAAAGGCAGAAAATACCGATCTGGTACGAAAAATAGACGAGTACCGGAAAACCCTGGAAGGGATGAGGCTGAATCGCGTTCAGATGAAAACCCAATCCGAGGCTGCCGAAGAACAGGCTCGCCTTATCCGGCGGGAACTTGCTTCACAGGAAGCCGCTCTTCGAGAACTTGAGAATGAACTGTTTACCGAAACAAAGCGGCTGGATGACTTGCAGGAACAGATCGAAGACATCGAAAGCGAACTCGCAACGATCGAACACCGTGGTCGAACCCTGACTGCCGAACTGGAGCAGCTGGAATCCGAGATTTCAACCCGCAACAGTGATGTGTCCAGCAACCAGAATATCCTGAAGACCCGAACAGCTGAAATTGCCAAGATTCAGAGCGAACTGGAAAAATTCCACATGGATCTGGCGATGAGCGAAACCGAGATTCGCAATATCAAGGAAAATTTCCGCGAAGCTCATTCACGCGATCTTCTGGAATTTGAAGAACGGATGTTTACAATTACGACTCCGGCCGGCGAACTCCGCGAGCGGCTTTCTGCTTCACGACAGGCGCTCAAGGAGCTGGGCAGTGTCAACCTGATGGCGGTTGAAGAGTTTGCGGAAACCAAAGAACGTTACGATTTTCTTAACACCCAGTTGTCGGATTTGCAGAAAGCAAGGGATGATCTTCACCGGATTACAGAGGAAATCAGGGCCGAGTCAACCGAACTGTTTCTTGCGACATACAATAAAATTAAAAAGAATTTCCATAATATGTTCAGGAGACTTTTTGGCGGCGGGCGGGGAGAAATACGTCTTGTTGACCCCTCACATGTTTTGGAATCGGGAATCGACATTTTCGCCCAGCCTCCGGGAAAAAGACTTGAAAATATCAGCCTTTTATCAGGCGGTGAAAAGTCTATGACGGCGGTAGCGCTTTTGTTCGCAACCTATATGGTAAAGCCTTCTCCATTCTGCTTGCTTGACGAAATTGATGCGGCGCTCGACGAACAGAATGTGACCCGTTTTGTGCACACGCTTCGCGAATTTGCAAATGTAAGCCAATATATCGTAATCACCCACAACAAGAAAACTGTTATGGGAGCGGGAACTATGCTTGGCGTAACTATGGAAGAATCAGGTGTCACAAAAGTTATTACCATCAAGCTTGAAAATGAATCTGTTCGTACAGAGGAGCGGCTTCCCGACGTTGAAAATTTTGAGGAAGAGGATGTTCTGCCCGAAGAGAATGTAGTAATTCCGCCTCACCCTCCGCGTCGGGTTCGCTCCCAGACACCTTCTGTTGCTTCCGATCCTGAAGAAACGGTAGTATCCTCCGGTGCAGCCGCTGATTCACCAGACACTCCGGAGTTTTCCCTTTCTGATCCTGTGCAGAATGATGTGGCCGGCTTTCCGGACGAACCGGATTCCCCGGCCGATAATCTGCCCGGATCTTCGTCTCCTGACAGCCCTGAAACAACTGTCCCGGACGGAGGAGAACTGCCGGAATGATAGACCGCGAACAGCTTGTCGAGTGTATCGAGACCCGAAAAATTCCTCTGGCTGTTCTGTTATCCATACTCCTGATGATATTGCTGGTTTTGTTATTCTATACGCTCAATTCTGACGCCCGGCTCCGGGAGCGGAACCGCAAGGACGAGGAAGCACGTCTTGCACAAGTAATTCCGCCGGAGCGCATGTGGCTTCCTTCAGAAACCCTTGATGCTCCCCGGTTGGAATTGTATCGCGGGCCTGTCGAGGTTTGGACAGAAGAAGATGCGATGAAGTTGTATCGAATCCCCGATTCTGCCGATCTTGAAGCGATCGAAGCTGCAGCAAGCCGGGAGTGCATGTCGATTCTGGAGAGTGTGCCATGAACGTATTTCGTTCGAGAACATCAGCCTGTGTCCTGTTCCTTTGTATTGCCTCCTGTCCGGCTTTGTTTGGCCAGGATGCTCTCATCGACTCTTTTTCCGTGCAGCCGGGCGAAAATACCGCCCCGGCCGACACAGGCTCCCCGAGCGATTCCCCCGATAAAACTGTTGAGCCGCATGATCAGCAACCTGTGGCTTCGCTGATTCCCGAGCCGCCTGCGCCCCCCGAGCCTGCTTCTCTTTTGTATTTTTTTCCGGATCCGGTCCCGGAAACCTCTGTCCTGATGTTACTTGATTCTCCGGCCACACCGCCCGCGGTTGCAACTCCGTCCTCACCGCCAACTTCGGCCACTAAGACTGCTCCTCCTGCTCCGCCAACTTCTACCGCGCCCGCATCGACAACTTCTGACGCGCCCGCATCGACAACTTCTGTCGTGCCTCCGTTATCTGCCGGAAATACCGGGAGTACCTCCGTACAGGACTCGGATTCTGCAACGGCCGAACAATCGAAGCCTTCTGCGAGCGAACCGGTTCCCGGCATCTGGTCGGTAGAACCTTCGCTGCCCTCCCGAAAAACGGAACCTGTTCCGCCTGCTTCCCTCGGCCGGTCGGCGGCGTTATCTGTCGGACAATACCTTGAAATCCTGTATCCGGGATCTGGGTGGGTTTTTCTTGGCGATGCACTCGGTCAGAACAGCCTCGTGTATCAAAGCAGAAAGCTTGACGGCCCAGACACGGTGTTTTTATTCCGGGCCGGAAAAGCCGGTTCCGCGGTCTTGCAGTTTTCCCGGTACGACGTGTTGCAGGATTCGTATTCACGGGATACTCTCGCTGTCAGCGTGGCGAAATCCGAACGTCCAGTTTCAGGAAAAATCAGGGCACCAGACTATTTCTCCGCGGGAAGTTCGGCACCTGCGCCTTCTGCGTCCGAAACGCCAGCGGGATCGACCGGACGAGCCTTGGCAGCTCCCGGCTTTTCCGGAATTAGCGACGAACCTGAACTTGTGACCGGCTCTTCGATAGTTTCATCTCCTGCAGAGGATCCGCTGGTGCTTTTGGAAAAAACAAGGGATGCGCTCTCTGCAGGAGATCAAGAAGGTGCTTTGAGGGAACTGGACCGCTTTTTTGCGGTGTCAGTTGAAAACCTGGATGAGGGATGGTTTCTTCGTGGAAAGGCCTATGAAGCAAACGGAAAGGCAAGAGACATCAAGAAGGCGCTCGACTCGTATACAACTTTGATGGCAGCCTACCCGGGAAGTTCGTTCTGGAAAGATGCTGAAGCACGAGTGAGATATATCAACAGATTGTACCTGCAAATCCGGTAAGTTTCTTGTAAAAGCCGGTTGCGGGTGCGATTGCCTCAAGGGTGCTTAAAAAAAAAGATTCCCGCGGGAATCTTTTTTGTTTCGGAATTTCTACCAGTGCAACGGGCTTTCTGATAAGCCTTCATGATACTTCGGTCGGGCAAGCCGGACTCGAACCGGCGACCCCAAGTCCCCCAGACTTGTACGCTAACCACCTGCGCTATTGCCCGACCCAATTATCATGTTCCACTCGTGAACGCAATGTGTAGAAAAGACCATACCATTTCGTCAAAGCCATGTCAAGCGCTCTTTTGTAAGCAAGCAGTATACAATTCAATTGATAGAGCCGGTTTCAAAAGTCGGTTGCTTTTGAAACCGGTTCAGCCCTCAAGCAACCACTGCGGGAATGACGTCCATCCTTGAAGGTTTGCCGTTTATAAATTACACTGTAATCGTTGGGCGGTATGCAGTAAACGTGTACTGTTCGATCGAAGAAGATAAAGGCAGTGTCCTGTTCCAGACGGATTTGCCCGAACCTGCTACCGGAGTCACCAGCATGTCCGAATCACCAATTGATGTTCGACCTAAAGTACTAATTGCAGAAGATGATCCCATCGTTGCTCTTGACCTTCAGGGGATGGTCATGAGATTGGGCTACGACGTTGTTGCACTGGTAGACAATGGTCCTGCGACTCTCTCTGCAGTACGAAGGTTTGTTCCCGATATAGTCCTTCTTGACGCGGTTTTCTCTGGAGGAGCAGACGGTATAGCGATTGCGCGGGAGATTCATGCTACAACGGATATTCCGATCGTCTTTTGTATTTCAAGTCCGGACTTGTCGATATTGACCCGCGCAAAGGAAATCGCTTTTTCCGCCTATTTGCTCAAGCCAATCAATCCAGACAGTTTGGCTACTACTTTGGATACCGTGTTGTACAAATACAAGCTTGAAAAACGTGTGCAACATGCGGAAGAGAAATTCAAGCAAATTGCTGAAAAATGCGAAATAATGCAGTTTTTTCTTGAGGAACGAGCCGCTTTCAAATGGGAGCAGACCGATTCCGGCGACATACTCTTTGACAGCGATATTCCGATCGACAGCCGGACGCGAACGATTCTTCAGGAATCTGTCCGTTCCGAAATACAAGCACTTTTGCAGCAAAACTCCGGAAACAGTTTCGAAAGCATACGCTTTGTGCGGCTGAACCAGATGGAAGAAGTACCGGTTACCGGAGATACTGCCTATACGCTGATCGCAGTCCGGTCTGCCTCGTCCGGCCGAATTCGTGGGCTTCTGCTTCCGCTTCAGAATTCACTCGCGTAGCTTATGCCTTCCCAAATTCTTCATGTACTTGCAGGACGACGCGCTCTGGGAATCCCGGTTCAGACATGTTCGTCTGTCTCACATTCTGCGCTCTATTGCCCCCAGCCCTTCAATATTGGATGTCAAGGGCCCGATGTGTTCGCTCACAACCGGCGAACAAAACCTTTTGCCCTGGCGTATGCACGGTTGCTGCACCGAAGAAAGTACGGATTATTTGTGGCAGAGTGTCTGAAAGAATATAGTGCCCGGCCGGATGCAGTGTTTGCCTGCTGGTTGGCCGGTTTTGTTACCCATCAAGCTGTCGATCGTGTGTTGCATCCGTATATCGTCTACAAGTCCACCCAGGCTCAAGCGTCAGTCCTGAAAGGCGTCACGCCCGCTCTTCATCATGCTTTTCTCGAGCGAATTCTTGATGTCTGCATGCTGAGTCATCTTGAAGGACACGCTGTGCGGGATTTTGATACAGGTCAGTCATTCTTTCTTGAACCGTCTGTTATTGAACTGCTGTCGGCACCGATTGCCCGCGCATTGCTCCGCACCTTTCCCGCCGAAACAGTGTCCGATACCGATTGTATCAAACGAGTTTCCAATGCTTTCGTCGATGCAGTTTATTTTTATCAATTGACCAATCCATCTGTAACTTCGATGCATTTCGACTCTGGAGCGTCTGCTTTGCGTCATTTTATTGATCGGGGTTATGCGGGCGTCGCTTTGTTGTTCCCCGACGCCCCCGATCCGGAAGTGGACTGGCTTAATCTTGGAGGCGAAAAATGGCTCCACCCGGTTACGGGTACGAAATATCGAACCTCTGTGCCTGAACTTTTCGAACAGGCTTCCAGGATTGCCGCCGCTTCCGCAGCATGTCTGAACGACGTGATGGAGGGAACATGCACTCCCGCCAGCCTTGTCGATTGTATCGGCAATGGGAGTTTGGGAGCTGCCGGGCTGGACGGCCGGGTCGGTGTCGTTACCTATTCGGATCCTTTCCCCCTTGACCGCGTCCTGTACGAAGAGGCGAACAAGCGAGCTCAATGGCTGCAAGGAGAGTCTGTTGACCCGATCTCCTGACGGCTGATATGATGTCATCCATGAATTTACATGATAGACGCCTCGGCGCCTATAACAGGATTCTCAAACAAACACCTTCTGAAGAAGCAGATACGGCCAGAATTGCCCAATCTACTGGGGATGCCGGATCTGCCGGATCTGCCGGATCGGCTCGTTCCCGCGTTCTTCCCGGACTGGTCAAGGTTCCTCGCGAACCGGGCGGTACTGAATCTCCCTACAGAAGAGTTGCAAAATTTCTTCTGCTGGTCGGCGTGGATGAAGCGGCAAAAATTATTGCCCGGTTAAGTCCCGAACAAACCGAAAAAGTTGTTCTGGAGCTGGCATCAATACGCAGCGTCAGCGAGGATGAAGCGACGGTTGTTCTGGCCGAATTCGAATCGCTGCTGCTCAAAGC
>SHOL01000234.1 GCA_004294945.1 Treponema sp. | reverse complement strand
CTATAAATTCCATACTTAATATATACGCCATTGACGTACTGTTGTCAATATAAAAAACCGGACGGCTTTGCCGTACGGTCACCCCCGGTAGGGGCACACCGGCATCTGCTGCCAATACCCGGCTCCAGAATATGTCAAAATCTCATGCATTTTATCCGGACAAAAAATAATACTAACCGTTAGCTTAACTGACAGCCCGGCCTGGCCGGGGTGTCCAGTTGAAGCATGTGTTAGGATTTCGATTTCTGTTCTCCAGACGCGGAGCAATAAAAAAAATAGTTCAAGCTGACAAGCGCGCAGCTTTCAGAAACATCCTGATTACAGTCAGCGCGTTTGCAGGTCAACTTGAACTTTTATCGACTCGCGACAATTTATATCTTGCGTAGATAATTACTTGAAGGATATATAGTTCGATTCAATTTCATATAATACGAAAAAACGAATCTTTAGGTTATTTGTTATAAGTGGTAGCTTATAATATTTGTTTAATCTAATTCGCGCAGAAATACTTTCTTTGGGTTGTATACTGATTAAATCACTCTCTCTAATCCTTCCTCTTTTCACGAATTTTCCAATATACTCAATTTGATTATTTTCTGAGTCAACTATTTCAAATAAATTATCCTCCAAACCGTTTTCGGCTAAGAACCATTTCGGTATTTTACAATCATTTTGATCTGAATTATTTGTAAAAGTAACAGTCACAAATGTTGAAAAAACAGAATGGTTTATTTCAAGAGAAACAGAAATATCGGAATAATCCATTGTTAGATTTTCTCCTTGGCTAGAGTACGCAATAAATCCAAATATGATGAACAAGAAATAACAAACACGTCTTATCATTATTAACCTCTTATTTATTTTTTAAGCTCTCATAATAATACTCAACATTATCAGCATTATTCATAGCTTTATCCGGATCATCACTTGCAAGACGCGTTGCTTTCTCAGTCCCACATACATAGTCCATAGTATCTGATGTAAGATGACTTGATTCATGCACTAGGACTCCACTTTGAGTATCAACTCCTTCAGCAGGAGCATCAAAGAATTGAGCCCCCAAATAAATAGTTTGTTTAGATTCAATTCCAAAGAAAGATTTTATTGCACTAATTACTTTATTTGGCTTGTACACATATGCATAGGCGTTTGTATCAGTATCATATTTAAAGTCAGTCGCAGACCTTCCTGCCAAGTCATTCTGAATTTTAGAATAAACATTTACCATTTTATTCTTATTTTCATCAGAAGTTGAACCAAACCATTTTTTAAATTCAACATCTTTGTTGGAACCAGACTTAAGAGAGTGAATGGTACCACCAAGTCCACTAACAGCAGTATCAAGAGATGAAGATACTAACGACCATTGTTCTGTTGACAAGCCAAGTATCTCTAGTCCCCACGGATCTGTGAAGTTCACCGGACTATCACATAAAGCGCAACACTTTCGACCCGCTGCAGCCGATTCCGCAGAACCGCCCAGTCATCTGGTTTCTACTTCCTTACCCTCCCTACCGCACCGCCAATCCCCTCATCGAAGCAAGATCCGGGTAGCCTTTCCGGAGCATGAAGGCGGAAAGGCCGGAAATGATGTCTTCCATTGCGCCTGGGTTGGCGAAGGTGGCGGTTCCTACCTGGATTGCGGAGGCTCCGGTCATGAGAAATTCGACGGCGTCCTGCCAGGTTGCGATGCCGCCGAGGCCGATCACGGGAACAAAGCCCGCGGTCCCTGCGCGATCAGGACGGCACTCAGAAACGCCGAGCACGACGTCGCGGAGCATGCGGAGGGCGATCGGGCGGATTGCGGGTCCTGCAAGCCCGGCGGTTACATTGTCGAACACCGGCTTCGCGCGCTCGATGTCGACGGCGAAGGACTGGAACGTGTTGACCAGGCTGAGCGCGTCCGCCCCGGAAGCGACGACGGATTTCGCGACGTCGACGAGGTGCGGGGCGTTCGGCGAAAGCTTGACCACAAGCGGCTTTTTCGTCGCCTTGCGCACCGCCGCGGTGATGGCGCCGGCGGCATCGCACTCGAGTCCCCAGGCCATGCCGCCCGCCTTGACGTTCGGGCACGAAATGTTGAGCTCGATCATTGGTACATCGGTCGCGTCCAGAAGCGCGGCACCCTCGACGTAGGTTTCCATCGTGGAGCCGGACAGGTTCGCGAGCACCACGGGCCCGAGCGAAAGCATCGAATTGAGTTCGTGTTCGATAAAATGAGGGATCCCCGGATTCTCGAGGCCGATCGAATTGATTAGCCCGGCCGGAGTCTCGACAAGGCGCACACCGGTATTGCCCGGTTTCGGCGCCAGGGTGAGTCCCTTCGAGCAGATTCCGCCGAGGCGCGAGACGTCGATGATGCGCGAGTATTCGCTGCCGTAGCCGAAGGTACCCGACGCGGCGATCACCGGATTCGCGAACCGGACTCCGGCGACGGAAACGGAAAGATCAATTGATGTAGCATTCATTGTTGCAGATTGGGCGCTCACAGAATCACCTCCGAGGCGTCGAACACAGGGCCGTCAACGCAGCATCGCCGGTTGCCATTTATCGTGCGCACCGTGCAACCGAGGCAGGCGCCGGCACCGCAGGCCATGTGCTCCTCGAGGCTCAAAAAGCCGCGTACCGGGCTTCCGGCGGCTACCGCTTCCGCGATCGCGCCCTTGACGTAGCGGAGCATCGGCGTCGGGCCGCACGCGTACACGAAGTCGTAGGCGGCTGCGTCGAATACGGCGGGCAGCATGCCCTTCACCCCGACCGAGCCGTCCT
>SHOL01000044.1 GCA_004294945.1 Treponema sp. | reverse complement strand
GTTTCAAGATATTCAATCACGGCCGATTGCTGCCCTGGAGCGAACTGCTGATGCTCAACCGGCAGGAACTCCTGACCGACACCCGAATCCTTTTGCCGTTCTGGTATACAATCCCCATCATTTCATCCCTGCTTTCCTTTTTAAGGCGGCCGCGAAAAAAGAAGACGCGGGCACATAAAAAGGAAAACCGGGAATCGCCGCTTCGTACCGAAGACAGAACGCCGTCCGGCAGCACTGGCAGCGCAAAGGACGAGCGGGACAAGCTCAAGCACGATCTCCGGAATGCCGCGCTCTCTGTGGGGAAAAGACTGATACCTCCAGGGTCAAGTCTGGAATCCGAGATGGAGGAGCATCTGGAGCACTGGAACAGAACGCTCGACCAAACCGCAAAGCAAAATCTGACAGAAGACGTCAATTCGCTTATCCGCGATTATATCAGGAGAATACTCCGCACGTTGCGCGCCTCATCGTTCGACGAAAACCGGATCGAAAATCTGGCACAAACCCTCGTCGACACGCCAAGCCTGATGAAAATAAAAAACCGGGATGCGCTGCTTGCGTATACCCGGCTCTACATTCTCTATCTAATCTCCAACATGAAATAATCATTTCCGGCATCCCGGCGCCGCCCTGGCCACTGCCGGTTCTGGGTCGTTGTCGCCGCTGCCGCCCTGGCCGCTGCCGGCTCTGGGTCGTTGTCGCCGCTGCCGCCCTGGCCGTTGCCGGTTCTGGGTCGTTGTCGCCGCTGCCGCCCTGGCCGTTGCCGGTTCTGGGTCGCCAGCTCCGGCGCGAACCCTCCCGCCATCCGGGTCCTGCTATCGTTCCTTGCGGCGCGATCCCCGATCAGGAGCTCCATTCTTTCGCGCTTCGCTTTTCTTCGACGCTCGGTCTGCGCCCCGTCCACCTGTACTGGTCCTTGTATTGCCCGTGGAAGACGGCTTCCTGCCGGTATCGCGTCCATCTTTCTTGCCGCCCGATTCCGGCGATCTGACGCCTTTGGACAAAGCCCCTGCCGTTCTGCCTTTAGGAGACTTTTTATCCGTGCCGGTTTTTCCGTACTTTCCCGCAGCTCGTCCGCCCGCAGCTCGTCCGCCCGCAGCACGTGCCCCTGCCCGCTCGGTCATCTGGCGCTGTTCTTCAATTTTGTCCGGATCATAAAATCCGTCCTTCCAGTTGAATCTCGACACATCCGGGAGCGGTGTGCCTTTTCTGCATGATTCCATAATAATGCGGTAATCAGCGCGTTTTACGCGCGTTTTTGAAAGATCAACAATAAAGCGTCCAAAACCCGTTTTTTCGATTGTGCCGATCTTATCGGCAATCGAGAACGGAAATTCGGGGAAGACATACGAACCGTCGTCCGTCGATAACGCCTTGAAACGACCACCCTGGCGATCCGAAAAGAAAGTAAAATCGTAGCTTTCCGGCAAGCTGAACCGCATCCGGAAAAGAGCGGGATACGCAAACACGGTAAGAAATACATTTTTGCGGAATTCGGGATCGAACGATTCTTCCAGATTCTCGCGGGAATTTTCCAGCGGAGTCACCAGCGCATGGAGGCCCTGTTTGAGCAGCCAGTCCGCAGCCCAGCGGTTGAAAGAATACAGATAGGGGCCTGCAATCAGCTTAAGCCCACGGTTCCGGAGCATGCCGATATGGCCGGGATTGTTCACAATAAAGTGACTGTACCCGTTCTCGACCAGATCATCGAGTGTCGTCGAAAGGCCGTCTTCAATTTCCTGGGGGAGAAACGGATCAAGGGAAATAATCAGTTCGCGTTTGGAGAACGGGAGCGTCGACGGGTGCGGCTCCGCAGGAGAATCTCCCGAGTGCACCGCTTTTGTGCCGGTCAGCGCCTGTATCGTCTCCCGATTCAGTTCCAGTATCGCCCGGACTGGACGATCGGATAGAAGAAGATACAAATCTTCGATAGTAGAAACCTGTACATAGATTCCCTCAGGGAACAAATCCAGTTCGTCGTGAAATCTCTTTGGCGCGGTTTTTCCGGTGCTCTTCAGGGCGTCAGCCTTGTGCTGGATCGGCAGCTCCAGCCTGAGCTTCGGCAGCTTGCCGTCGGATGGCTGGCTCCGGTATGCAGCCAGATCATTCGGCAATACACGCGGGTATCGCTTGCTCATTGCCTTGGTCTGCAGAAGGTAGACCGGGTCGCCAGTTCCGTATCCGTCAGGAATATCTATCCAGCGGCTGCCGGCGGACTGGTCAACTTCCTTCACTTTATGGCTGACTCTTTCCGAATCGTCCTTTTTGTGGAGCCGAATCGAGTCGCCGACATCCGGATCATAGGAACCGCCCTTTAAAAGTGCGAGTTTGGTTTCGCCGGATACTTTAACCCGCTCTATCTTCCCAAGAAAAATCCCGGTTCCTCCGGCCTGTTCCGGATTCAAAATATTCTCGGCTTTTCGGGAATCATACCAGTAGCGTGTTTTCGCACGCGCAAAATCGTTTGCCAAAATGCGTTTTGCCGTTTCTGCAGCACCCTTGCGGTCTTCTTCCCAATGATCGAGCATGTAGCGATAGGCCGAAACAACGGTTCCGACATACTCTGCGCTTTTCATCCGTCCTTCAATCTTGAACGAATGAACGCCGGCTTGCACAAGATCGGGAATGCGGTCGATCAGCTGAAGGTCGTTCGGTGAAAAGAAATAGCCCTGCCGTGTTCCGCCGGATACTTCGGCAGAATAGAGCCTGCGGCATGCCTGGGCGCACATGCCTCGATTCGCGGATTTTCCGCCGAGAAAACTGGAAAAAAGGCACAGTCCGGAAACGCTCACGCACAGGGCGCCGTGCACGAACACTTCAAGTTCGCAGGAAGTTCTGGCTTTAATCTCCTGTATTTCCGCAAGGCCAAGTTCGCGGGCAAGGACAACGCGCGAGACTCCGGAACGGCTCAAGGTATTTGCAGCGCGGGCACTTGCAATATTCATTTGCGTCGATGCATGTATTCTGAGTTTGGGAAAAAATGTCCGTGCAAGGTTTACAACACCAAAATCCTGAATAATCAGTCCATCCGGCCCAATCCGGTCAAGATACTCCAGGAATCGGTACATCCGTTCGGTTTCACTTTCCTGCATAACCGTATTGACGGTTACCAGCACTTTTTTGCTGCGTCGGTGCATTGCCTCGACAGTTGCCTCAAACTGGGACCAGGCGAAATTCGAGGAACGCAGCCGCGCATTAAAACTTTTCAGTCCGAGATACACAGCATCCGCGCCTTCTGCAACAGCCGCATCCAAGGCTTCGGGGTTTCCAGCCGGTGCAAGCAATTCCGCCATGAGTACCTCCAGGTATCGGGAAAACAGAATATATCCGAGTCGATTTCAAAAGTCGGTTACTTTTGAAATCGGCTTTTGGAGAAAACCACAAGTCTTTATAATAGAAAGACTTGTGGTTTTTTTCCATGTAAATCTAAGGTTGCTCTTTCAAAACTTTCCGAGTTTTGAAAGAGCCTCATCCGTCTGGCCTTATACTACCCTGTAATCGGCAATTATGCAAACAGCCGAACCTCATGCAAAAGACACCCTGTTACCAATGCCGCATCTACATCGCTTTCAGGACGGATCAGACCAGGCTGCGTTGACAGTTCCCGGAGAAGCCTTGCTTGTCGGACAGATACGCCAAGAACCCGCAGAAACATCGTTCCACCCTTCAACATCGGCAGACCTCTGTTCATCCGGATTCCGGCCTGCGGTTCTGGTCGCCGTCATTCCGGCAGAGCAAAAAGCTTGCGCAGGCTGGGCACCTCCCTGCCAGATACCGGATTCGCAGGCTTCGGCAGCTGCTGATGCAAGGGCTTCGGTCGGCCAGGCTTCAACACCCGCAGCAACGCACACTAGCACGTCCTGAAGGCTTCCGCCCTTTCGTTCACGTACGGTTATGACGTTTGTCGGCTTGAGCGGCGCTTTTGCCTGATTGTCCCAAAAATCGCGTGCGTCCTGACGCGCCTCTGTTCCCGGAGAAACAAGCTCTGCCGACACTTCATCGATCAAGCCATCTTCAACAGAACGCAAGTGGTAGACGACATAGTCGCCGGTTTCAACCTCGCTCGAAGGAAATTCCCAGACAGGGCGTACCGTATTGGCCGCGTTACCCACTTCGATTCCTCCCAGATTCCCTCCTTGCAGTACCACAAACTCTATAAATTCGACCTTTGGTTTTGAATACGCCGTGCGTATCTCATTGATTCGCAGAATCGCAGGCTTCGCATTAAAACCGGTAAAGGGAACGCTCATGGAAAGCGTGTTGCCGGAACTGTCGGAAACAGAGGCGCTGAAAATCGCCTTTTCTCCTACGGAAGGAAATTCCTCAAGAGTGAAACAGAGCTCCTGTTCGGGAATTCCCGGTTCGCGCGGAATCCATTCTGCTGGCGAAGAGCGAACTTCCTCGCCATCTGGTCCGTTCAGCAGCACCGAAGCCTCGAGCACGCTCACGGGCGCGGAGAAGGATGCCCGAATCTGCGTCGAAGAGTCGACTTCCAGAGAAAGAAAGACAGGAGGAATGCTGTCTTCACCCCATATTTTTACCGCTTCATTTTCAATCGCACAAGACACGAACATCACAGTCAACCCGACTGAACACGCAATCGCACAACATGCCGTTTTTTTCATACACTGCCTCCAGTCCTCTTGTGTATGCCTGCCTCGCATTTTGCCCGCTTTTTTGCTACACTTTGCCAATGAAATACACCATACACACGCTTGAACTGCATCGCGATATTCCTCATCCGGACACTGCACCCGCGCCGGACGGCACCCGGGCTGTTTTAGTGTATAGATCCGCTGTTCAGAAAAACAACCTGGAACCCGCTGAGCGCGATCATCTTACCGGAAAGGCAGAAACAGCTACGATCAGGGCTGGCCATTATCTGTTCGCTCAAGGACCGCTTCAGGCAGGATTTGATAACTTCCAGAATCCGGAAGATACAGAAATCACACTGTTCAGGGAAGCAGCAAAAGAAGTGTGGCTTGAATCGTTATGGAGAGATATCGAATTCCTGGACGAAAAGATTTTCGTTAGAATTCTTTCGGAGGACGGGCACACTGTTTTTCAGATTTTCAGGGCAATCGGACAGCAGGAGCGCTAGATTCCCGCATGAACAGGCACGCTGCGGTAAAACCGCTCCAGCCAGGCGGGCCAGAGCGGGATCGGCCAGTGCGGTGCCGGCCAGAGATGATCAGAGTCTGAGGGTTTCAACCATAAAACGTATCGAACTACCATTCCGGTCGTACACTTTTTTTTCGATAACAAAGACTAATGAACGCCCCGAATTGTCTGTGATAATATTCCGTATCAGGTAATCCTGTACTCCATCCCGTTTGAAACCGGGCAACCCGACCGTTTTCCGAATTTCTTTGCCATCCGCACCGGTAATTGAAACAAGAAGATAGAAAGAAGAGCGAACCTCTTTTCCGGAGCCTTCAACAAAGGTTTTCAGTTCGACGGAGTACAATGATTTTGTTTCAAAATCTCTGAATGCGATTGTTTTCAGCGAGGGTTCATCTTCAGACTGAATATACACCGTACGGCCCCGCAGCGCGCTGTCGACTTTCGAGGCTACGAGAAACGCAGCGCTCTTGTTCTGGAGCGACGCAAAAACACCCCGCGGATCGGTAGCCGAAGTTGCAGTTCCCGGATTTACAATAAAGGTACCGTCAGGAACGAACTTGTTATTCACGACATCGACGCAATATATTTCTGCCCAAGACTGATATACAACATCTGCGACACCATACTGGCCGAAAGCAAAACGGGTGCCGTCCGGAGAAAATCCCAGATTCATAAAATTCGCGACATCACCCGCATAAACGGATAACACCGAAAACGCAAGCATCATACATACTGCAAGTTTTCGCATTGCTTTCTCCTGAATGCATCTCTGATACAAGTAAACTTCTTTAGGGCACCTTCAAAACAAAACTGAAGTTTTTCTACAGGTACCCTCTATGATATCGACACTATCGGATGACTACTTGAGATTCCACCATTTCTTTTTTAGTGTTATGATTCATTCTATGACACTTGCTACCCGAAACAGGTTCGTTCTGAGTGCAACCATCATATCTGCTGTGCTTGTACTGATAACCGGTATCGCCACTGTCGTTATTCTGATTCAGAATAGATTGCCGGCTCAAATTCCCGGAATCCGGCAGATATCAGGGCTCGACGATTTTTTTCTCACTCCCTACAGTCCTCTGGCTTCTATCCTGACTCTCAATGTATTTCCCGTTATTGCTCTATGCTCCCTGCTTTATATGCTTGTTGCGTTCGAAAAAACACAATCCATAGAGATCACATTTTTCGCAGCCTGCGCTTTTGCCCTGGCTTTCGAGGGATTGCGGATATGTATCCCCCTGTACGGATTGTGGGACAACTCGAATTTCTACCTGATGACGGTGGCACGATCGATCCTGGCCTGCAGAATCTTTATTCTTCTGGCGATTCTTTCAAGCGGACTGTTCACGACAGGGGCGACATCCCAGCAGCTCGGATCAGCACTTTTTCTTGAAGCATTCTTCTCTTTTACGCTCGCCAGAGCGATACCGCTGAATGCGCGTTCCGTCAGTTCCAATTTTCTCCTGTTGCCCGGATATGACGAATTGCTCGGCATTGTTTTTTTGACTCTCGGACTGTTAAGCATACTAGTCTATCTGATTCTGGCGAAAACACGCGGCATTCCGGAATACCGGGCTGCAGCAGCGGGATTAGCCCTCATGTTTTGCGGATATCCCCTGCTTGCGGCCAGCGATACCTGGGTAATCCTTGCTGCCGGCACCTGCTTGATGGTAGCAGGAGGAGCTCTGTTCCTGAAAAAAATCCATACCTTTTATTTGTGGCAATAGAACCGGGAACCGGGATACGGGAAGCGAGATACGGGAACCGGGAACCGGGACGAAAAGGAGTCTCTCGATCAGGGATGAATATAGACAAAGGCGCTTATGAGCAAAGGTATCAACAGATTGTCATAATCTCTGAGCGGAAGCACTTCGATCAGCATGGCAAGCAATGCAACCTCCAGAGATAAAAGCGGATCCCGGGTACACAGAAGCGTAGAGGCATATACGGCAATAAAACACGCTGAACTGCCTTCGAGCGTTTTCCCGCCGGCATACGGAATCCGTATGCGCCCGTAAATTTTCCCCGCCAGACTCGCGATCCCGTCTCCGAAGGCAAGGGCAAAAATACCGATGCGGCCAACTTCGAGCGGAAACACAATGAGGGTAATTAGAATTCCAAAGGCCATAGTAACGGGACCCAGCACAAAATGGCCCTCATCCCGCTTCCGTGCGGCATACGCGGTAATCCGGGAAACAACAGGAATAGGGCTGCCCGTCAGGCGGCGGTATTCGCATAAAATATAAAAACAAACAACAGCGGAAAGCGCGACAACAGTCCAGGAAAAATTAAAGGCAGCCATTGCGGGAACCGCGGCTGAACAGAAATGTATCCCCTTGCGAAACACTTCCTTCAAAAAATCGTTTACAGTTGCAGTATGCGATATTTTACGATAGCGGAAATCTGAAAGAATTCCCATTTTTTTCACCTTTATACACCTGAATGGTACAGACTGAGGTTCGGACGGCTCATAGACCGAAAGATCCGGTACGCATGATTTTCGATGCACAACTTAGGGACAAACAACTCAGACCGCTTCAGGTTTCATATTTTTTACACATTTGAGGTTCTTGCAACAATCAGTGATTTTTGCAATCGCAACAGTTTTTTACAAAAAAGCTGTTTTTTGGACGTTACTGGGTTTGAACCAGTGACTTCTACCGTGTGAAGGTAGCACTCTACCGCTGAGTTAAACGTCCAAAAAAAAGCCTGACCGGCAATGCTTGGAACCATACCGGAATCGTGCTATATATTAGCAAGTAGCGTGCACTTTTGCAAGCGGCACTGTGTATCGGATGTAAAGAGGAGTCAGGTATGAACACAAAAAGAACAGTAACAGTAGCAATTCTGGTATTACTTCAGCTTGCCAGTCTCCTGGCGGAACAACCCGCAGAAACCGGAAAGATTGAAGGATTTGACGCATTCAGCAATGCGCTCGGAATTTATGCAACATCTCTTGCCGGAGACGGCACCGGCGGGCTTCACTACCAGCATTGGGGTAAAAAATTTGGATTTCAGGGGCTGATTTCCGCTTTTTATGATCCCGAAAGCACATTCGGAAGAAAGCTCGACTACTCTTGCATAATCGACGGTCTGTATTCTGTATATGGAAACACCTTCTCCAGACAAATTTCGGGAAGACTCTATGTTTGGGCATCTGTCGGACACCGCGGGTATAGTTCATCATCGGATTATCTTTACGATGATGAGAATCAGGAAACAGATAGAGTCGTATTCAACGGAATTGCCGGCCTCGGAATCGGAATTGAAATCATTACCTACGGACATTTTTCATTTCCGGTTCAATTCGGATACTACGGAACATTCCCCTCCGATCCAAAGCTCTCATTTGCAGGCGGCGGCGGCTTCAGATACCGTTTCTGATCAATAAAAGGCTGCACGGTGGCCAGTTTCCGGAAGCCGCGCCTGGCTTCCGTGCGAACTGCCAGCCGCACGTGCCGGCCGGGTCATTCATCGGTACGCTGCTGCAGAATCCGCTCGTTTTCCAGAGTCCGGGGAATATCTGCATATATCTCCGGCTGGAACTCCGGGAGCGGATGGGTCATATTCTGCATATTTAAATACGCCAGATTCGACCCCTGTGCCCTGACCATAGTCTGCTGATTCCGTGTGAGGGCATCCCAGGCACGGTTCGATTCGGCGAACAGAGCCAGCGCGCGGGCATACTTTTTCGAATCGCCGGTCCTGGATGCAAGACGCTCAAGAGCGACCCCCAGATTGTTGGCATTCCGCATATAATCCTGAACGAAACTTCCATGATCTTCACGAATCTGAGGAAACAGAATTCCTTTCCGGATTCGTTCTGCTTCGAGCATTTCCTGCAGGCGTTCATAATACGTCTGAGCTGCAAAGAAATTCTCGCGCCTGAACAGGGTGTTGGCATAACCGAACAGCAGATTTCTGTCGTTGGGCATTTCGGCATGCACTACGGTGAAAGTTTCCATTGCCGAGGCGAAATTCTGCTTCTGATAATGGATATACCCAATCCGGTATCGTACGGAAGGCGTACTGTTGAGTTCTTCGACCGATTTTTTATAGTTCACCAGCGCACTGTCCAGATCGTTTGTTATAAAGTAATCAATATCTGCGTAATCCGCGTACAGCATGCCCACTTTCTCCGACCGCTTTACCGCATGGTTTGCTCGTAAGTCTTCATACAGCATCATTCCGTCAAGATACATCCCTTGTGCCTTCAGATATTCTTTTTCGTCCGCATGCAATTCGCCAAGAAGTCGGAATGTGTCGACATGCGCAAGAGCCCGTGACGGAGACATCGTGCGGGCGTTTTCAAACGAATGCAGCGCGTTCTGCAAGGATACGGCGGCAGCATTGCTGTTGTAGTTATAGATAAAAAACCGACCTAAATTATAGTGAGCTTCGGGAGAGTTCTTGTCGGCTTTCACTGCCCGTTCAAGGAATGTGCGTACATCTTCAATCTGCGAACGTACATATTCATTGTCGCCGCTCTTTGGCGCATAGCGTTTATCCAGAAGATACCCGCCGAGCTCTATCAGATCCTCAGATCCTATTTTCGCTTTTGTGTTGGTAAAGTGCTCCTTGAGCGGCAGAACTTCCTTGAGATTGTCAGTACGGATAAAGTACCGCATCAGCCGCGCAAGGTACGGATCTTTGCGTCCATACAGTTCCACCAACCGCGAATAGGTGCTGAGGGCTTTCTCATACCGTGAAAAATCTTCCTCCGCCCAGTCCAGATAGGTATCGCCAAGCAGCAGCAAACCATCGGGATCGTTCACATGGAAATCGAGCAGCCGCCGTTTGAGAATTGTTTCTGCTTTTTCGAAATTCCGCAAATCGGTGCGAAGCATCTCGGCATACTCAAGCCCTGCTGCCTTGTCGTTTCGATAGCGGTTGAGAATCCGCTCATACATCATTTCTGCCGAAATATACTGTTTCTTTTCCTTAAAACCGCGAGCATAGGTAAAATACCATTTTTTCTTTTCCCATATCCTGACAGCTTCATCGAACAGGTCGAGCGATTGCGAATACCGTTCATCCTGCAGAGCTGCATACCCCCGCTTGTACCGGTTCTCTGCAGCGACAGGTCTGTAGATAAACTGCCAGGATAAAAATGCAGTACAGGCAGCAAGTACCGTAATAATTGTCACCAGAACCGTTGCCGGAAGTATCTTGTTAAAGAAAATATACCGGAGAGAACTTTTTTCCCGCTCGTATTCTTCAGCAGTCTTTCGTCTGTAATCTTTCGGTATCGGTATGGAACGGTCCAGGTAATGTTCAAGGGACCGCGCGATTTTTTTTACCGGGTGCCCGGTAATAACCTGATGAACAAGCTCCATTTTCTGGAGATCGGTTCCGGCTTCTCCGGTCAGGTATTCTCCGATCGCTATACGAAGATTTCTCGGGAAATAGGACAATTCTTCAAGAAATTTCTCGAATTCCTCGTCAGAAATTTCCATACGAATGTCTTTTTTGGCATTCTTCTTTGCACTGACCGCCGCCGGCAATTCGGAGAGCGACGCCCGCGCAGGAACCGAAGTAAAATCGGAGAACCCGGGAATATTGAACTCGTCGGTTCCCGGGATCGCCTCTTCTATGCTTTTCTTGAGAAAGTCGTCGTCCAGGCTGAACCCGTCAAACCCGTCAAGATCGGAAACATCGGCCAAGTCGTCGGGAGAATCCCCAACCTCAAGATCGGCTGGAATAGTAAAATCGGAAAAAGACTCGCCATAATCCGGAACAGGGGCTGCATCCGAAGCAGAAGACGATCTGCTCCCACCTTCGGGAGTGGCAAACAGAAAATCATCCGAAGCGCTCGGTTTTCTGAATCCCTCCTCGAATCCGGGAGTAAAATCTATCTCTCCGGCTTCTCCGGACGGGACATCAGACAGGTCGTCCTCGGGCAGACCTGCAGAAAGCAATGCATCCAAACCCGCGATCGGATCAGTCGAAGCAGGGGAAAACGGTGTTTCGCCGCCCAAATTCAGGATATCATCAACCGATTCCACTTCCTCCGGCACGTCAAATGACTCTGCAAAATCCTCATTCTTCGCACCGTCCAGCTCGGCTCCAAGACCAGAAAGGAGTTCTTCGGGAATCCCGAAACCGGCGTCGGCGGTAGGAACATCATCCGCCTCACCCAAAGAGCCGAAACCGGTGTCGGCGGCAGGAACATCAGAAACATTTTCGCCGATCGGCATGGAAGACAGAAAATCAGTGAACGAATCAAGCGATTCCAGATCGTCTGAAGTTGCGGCGGGCAATTCGAAATCCTGCAAATCCGCGCCAAAACCGTCCTGCGTCCCAAAATCGGGATCGCCCGCACTCACCACATCCACATCACCAAAACCAGCGGCTGCGGGAGAATCACTCACCGCACCCACATCGCCCAATTCACTCAGCTCGCCCAGATCGGATATATCGGGAAACGAAAAAGAGTCCAGTGCATCAGGAGAACCGGAACCGGGCGACTGCGGAACGTCGAAAGATTCCGGCTCCTCCGCCGGAGATACTAATTCGGAAACATCGCTGTCGGCAGGGCTTTCCCTCTCTCCGAGCGACGCAAGCAGATTTTCCACATCAAGAGCGGGCGGTTCCGAGGTATAATCGGCGGGAAGCGGGAGTTCTTCGTACGCTTCCCCCCACTCGGCTGTAACTTGACGTTCATGGCCGAGATCGCTGAGCTCTTTTCTGAATTTTTCAAGAATTTTCAATCCCGGCATTCGGTGTCCTGCTTTCCTTTTACGGTTCAGTTTGTTCGTTTATCGGTGTATTGCAGGGCCGACTTTAGATTCCATACTCACTCCGGAAATGTCTTTCGGAAAGACTCTGCAGACTCAAGATTCTGAAACATATTCCGATAGTTGTAAAGAAGTATTATGAAACGCATAGCGCTCATCCTTGCAGGGCTTGTAGCCCTTGTGCCGCTTTTCGGCGCAGACATAGAACCGGTCGCCTACTCGAACCTCGTCGCGGGGATATCCCGTGCGCGCAGCCCCGTCGTTTCCGGAAAGTATATCATCTTTACGGCACGCGGAACCGCCCGTTATACCGGAATTTCCTTTGATCATGAACAATACCGCACCGTCTGGCCCTTCAAACGAATCGTCCGCAAGGATGAAAAGGGTGAACCGGTCCGGGACGAAACGGGAAAACCGCTCGAAAACGTTCTGTTCTACATTGCGGAAGTGCCGCCAGAGACGACCGAAATACGGTACCGCATGGTTATCGACGGACTCTGGACCACCGATCCGCTCAATCCTTCAAGCGCATACGACTATGCCAACGGAATGATGGTATCCACCCTGGCAGTCGACCGCTATGAAGTGTTCACCACCTCGATCCGGAAAAACACCGGCGTACGGTTTGCCTGCATTTCGGAACCGGGAAAAACAGTCCGTTTGGCAGGTAGTTTCAACAACTGGGATCCATTCATGTACGAAATGATCGAGACGAAGGACGGATACTACGAACTGGCCTTGCCACTTCCAGCCGGAACGTGGTACTACGCCTATTTCACCGGCACCGAGCAGATTCCCGACTCGCTGAATCCGGATCGGGTCTACACAAAAGACGGACGGGTAGCCTCGGTTATCGAGGTGCGTTGATCCCGTATTCCTTCATTTTATTCAGCAGCGTTCTCCTGGTGATACCCAATTCTCCGGCTGTCCGTTCGCGGTGCCAGCCATTGCGCTCCAGCGCATCCAGAATCGCACGATGTTCGGCGTCCCGCATGCTACCGCCGCGTTCGCTCGCGGACAGAGCCCCGGAATCCTGCGCTGCGGATACATGCTCCAGCGCAAGATCGGCAGGGACAATCAGCCCGTTTTCGCAGAGGATAACCGCTCGTTCGATACTGTTTTCCAGCTCGCGCACATTTCCCGGAAATGGGTAGGTGCGTAACAGATCGAGCGCTTCCGGGGAAATTCCTTTGACAGGTTTTCCCATTTCGCGGCTGTACTTTTCTACAAAAAGGGCCGTCAGGGGGGCAATGTCTCCGGGCCGCGCCCGGAGCGGTGGAAGACGAAGGCGAATTACGTTAAGCCTGAAATACAAATCCTCCCTGAAAGTTCCCGTGGCAACCGCATGCTCAATATCCTTGTTTGTCGCTGCTATTATTCTGACATCGATCGGTATCGGGCGGGTTCCTCCGACGCGCATGACGGTTCTGTCCTGGAGAACACGCAAGAGTTTGACTTGGGTTTGCGCGGGCATTTCGCCCAGTTCGTCCAAAAAGAGCGTGCCGCCGGAGGCCAGTTCGAAGAGTCCCGTTTTGCGGGCGTCGGCGCCGGTAAACGAGCCTTTTTCGTGGCCGAAGAGTTCGCTTTCCAAAAGGGATTCGGGGACGGCGCCCACATTGACCGGAACGAAGGGGCCGGACGATCTGCGGCTCAAGCGGTGCAATTCGCGGGCGACTACTTCCTTGCCAGTGCCGCTTTCACCGGTAACAAGCACAGTCGACGAGGTTCCGGCGACGCGCTCGACCATTCGGCGGATTGCGAGCATGGAGGGATCAGCGCTTATCCAGCCGGAATCCGGAGAAGCGTTTCCGATTGATACTGCCGTTGGTGCAGCCGGAGCATCGAGTCCCGCTGCGAGCCGTTGTCCGACGGTCGCGAGCCGTTTCCCGACAGTCGCAAGCCGCTCCAGATCTGCCGATCCGATTGCCTTGCGCATGCGTAATACCAGTTCGGCGGGATCGAACGGTTTTACCAGATAGTCTGCCGCCCCTCGCTTCATTGCCTCTACAGCGTCGGAGATATCGCCGTGGGCGCTCATCATGAGAACCGGCACGGACACTCCGCTTTCTCGTATTTTGGCAAGGACAGCAAGCCCGTCCATTCCCGGCATCCTCAGATCCAGTATCACCGCGCGGTACACTTCGCGTGACAACAGGGCAAGTCCCGTTTCCCCGTCGCCGGCGCCTTCGGCCGAGTATCCGTCGAGCGCCACATATTCCGCAAGCGATTCCCGCATGTTTTTTTCGTCGTCGATTATCAGGATGCGGCCAGAACCGGACTCTGTGGAATCGGCTGCCGGCAAGCTTGTTTTCTGTGGTGTCATTTTTTTCCTCCCGAGGCCGGCAGGGAAAGCGTAAAGATGCTTCCTCCCCCGGTTCTTGGCGCGTATGCGATGGCGCCGCCTGCCTGTTTTGCGTATTTGGCTGCGAGCGCAAGCCCGATGCCCGAGCCTTTTGTTTTGGTGGTAAAGAAAAGTTCGAATAGCCGACTGCGGTGTTCAGGAGCAACGCCCGGGCCGGAATCGGATACCGTAAACAGGAGCAGAGAGCGGGAAGTCTCGAGCCCGAGCATCGGGGGTTCGCTCCCTCCGGCATCGAAGGCGTTTGAGACCAGGTTGTCGAGAATCTGCATCAACCGGTCGGGATCGATATACACCAGCAAGTTGCCACCGCTGGATTCCGCAACAGACAAGCGGTCCCCGTAGCGTTCCCGCAAGCGGTTCAGAATAGCGCCGGTGTGCACCAATTCAGGAGTTCCGTCCGAATTGTCAAGAAATTCTCTGATCCTGTCCGAAAGGCCGGCCAGCCGGGCGGTTTCTTCTTCTATTATATCTATATTCCGCAGTCGGTCTTCCGGTACTGTCCGCCTGAGAGTCGCGCATTGGAGGCGTATGACGCCCAGTGGATTCTTGATTTCATGGGCGAGCGTCCGCGCTGCCTCGCCAAGCTGTACAAGATGGAAGCTGGTACGCTCGCGTTCGCGGTACTCGGAAAGTTTTCGGGCATTATAGACGGCGAGCAGGACGACAAGGGCAAATACACTTACAAACAGTGCAAGCAGAAAAAGTGCCCAACGGCTTTGAGAAAGCGAGCCCGATATGTTGATTTCAATCCATGAATACTGCGGCTGTCCGCTCATGAGCGGCATATTTTGCCTGCCCTGCATCATTGGGGCATTACGCATTCGTCCCTGCATCATCGGACGAACCTCGGGAGCAGAGCCCATCCGACGGACAATCGTCATCGCCGAGCCTTCGATTTTTTGCGTTCCGCTCAAAGGGATGTCTGCGGCCCGGTCAAGGGAATCGGGAGCCGATCCGTACCGGAAAAGTGATTCCCCATGAACCGAATACATGCCGAATCCGGAAACTTCCGGCCACTCGTCGGGATTGAACGCCATTCCGGTATGGTATACATCAACCAGGGCCGACTGGATCTGCAATGCACGATATTCAACCTGTGAGCGCTGCCTGATGGTTTCTATCCTGAAAAAGAGAGCAAAAAACATAAGCCCCAGCACGGCCGCACTGAGGGACAGAAGAAAAAACGCTCCCGGGGAGCGTCGATCGGCAGAAGTAGTGCGCATATCCATTCCCTAAGTGTACTGTCCGCGGGTGCAGCTGGCAAGCAAGCGCGACCCGCGCGGGCAACATCAGCGCCGCTCGCCCGCGGGCAAACCGACCGGCGGGCGGACCATCCGGGCTGGCACGCCGCAGTCTGCCGGCGCGCCAGCTCACACGGTTCGCTTACCAGCGGTTGCCGGTTCCCCGACCGGCAGGCCCACGGCCGGAGATTCCCCGCCCGCCCATCATACCGGCGCAATGGGGGCGGGCAGGATGGGCGGCGGCCGTTTTGCCG
>SHOL01000233.1 GCA_004294945.1 Treponema sp. | reverse complement strand
TCGCCTTCTTTGATGATGCGTTCGCCGGGTTCAAACGAAAAAAGATCGCAAATTTCGGGAAGATCGCCCAAATCCGAAGGATCAATCTGGGAAAACATCGGGATGTCGATGAGGCTGGAAAATAATGCCTCTGGAAAAATATCCACTTTTTTCATATCAGTCTCCAGTAAATTCGATTTTTTGCCAGAAAATATACCCGTACAGATAATACATCATATAATATCACAAATTTGTCCAGAATTCAAAATCTTGATGGACTATATTCCGGAAAAGCTTGTAAAAAAGGCTGCGACATCGATGCCATTCACCAGGTGTCCCGCCGGATACAGTGAAAGGATTTTCTGCCTGCCTTCTACCAGATGATTCGAGGTAATTCCGTAGCTTATCGAGCAGTCGGCTTCTATGAAGGCTGCTATGTGATCTGCAGCGCGAACCAGTTTGCCGTCGACAGGACGGGAGGCGGAAGAAGTACACTGCTGAAGTTCATCAAACGAGACAAGTCGTACGGCTCCATCGCTTTCACACATTCTGTTGTCGAATTCATGTCCAGTGAAATACAGGATTTCGTCACGATAAGCGCTATCCATAAGGGGTATCAGCTCGCGCTTCACGATTCGATCCTCGATTTGCTTGACTATCTGGGGCAAATGGTCGGTTGCCTGTTTTACCGGCGATATAATGTCGCGGGTTACAGCCTCCGGAAGATCGTGAAACAGGGCCGAAAAAAAGTTGTTGTAGCAGCGGGTCCGGTTGACGGCCAAATCCCTCCCCATAAGGAGCGTCAATGCGGCAACGAAATAGGAATGACCTAATACGCTTGTTCGGGGGACTCGAGGAGTCTGATTCCATCGTGTTTGAAAACGAAGCTTTTCAATTTCCATCAGAAAATCGTAGGGTTTCTGTTTTGAAATCAACAGCTGCAGGCCTCTGAGGTCAAGAAATTCCTGCAGATCCTTGTTGATTCCTCTTTCTATTTCGACAAGCCGGAACGGTTCATTCACGAGCCGCAACATCTCCACTTCCCGCATTGTTGAGTATTTATGAGCGGCACGAAGCACTCTCCAGGTCGTATCGCTCGAGTCGGGTTTTTGCTGAATATAGTTGGAAAATTCTTCGAGCAGCGACGTATCGGTGATTATCGGACGATACTGGTCTATAACCCAGGAATTGAGTTTGAGGTATTCTTCGGGATATTCCTCCCGGATCATGCGCTGGACTGGTGCTTTTATATCGCATAAGGCAATTTTGCGGAGCAGATCGAAGAAGGTGCCGTAGATAATACGGTTCCAGTCGATGTGTTCGCCTCTTTTTTCTTCCAATTTTCCAATCATGTACGCAAGAACGGTCTTTTCTGCCGTTTTGTCCATTTCGACAATCTCGAACGGTCTGACCAGATCATTCCATCGTTCTATGGAGAAACCTTCGAATATTTTCAGAACAAAGGTTTTATCAAACATACGTATACACCTCCCCGGGATTCATCCGGATTTTATCCCGATTTCCGGAACCGGCAGCTTTCCCGAATACGCATACAATTCCAGTCTGCCACAAGCTTTGATCCAGGTCGAGCATATCAAGTATCAGGTCGTTGTTAAATCCTTCAATAGCGCAGGAATCGATTCCGAGTGTTGCCGCTCCGGTGAGCATATTTGCACAGGCAATGTAGCATTGCGCACGGGACCAGCTGTCCAGAAGGCCGTTTTCCCGGAGCCAGGTGTAGTATCCTCGGTAGTCTTCTATATAATCTGACAAAAGTCCCGGGAACCGGCTTCCCTGCTTTGCGACGTACTCTCCGTCCGGATCGAACCAGCAGCCGCGCCGGGAAGCTATTACCAGGCCAAGCGAAGCGCTCCCGACAACTTCCTGGTTAAAACAGGCTGAATACAGTTCTTTTTTTTTCCGGGGAGACACGACCGCAAAAAAATGCCAATGCTCCAGGCCGAACGACGACGGAGACAGACGTCCGAACTCGAGCAGGAGATTGATCTGTTCGGGTGCGATATCATGGTCTGTGTCGAAGAGTTTGCAGGCATACCTGCGGTTCATTGCGTCAAGAAAACTGAATGTACTCATAGAGTGCACTCCAGTACCAGTGTGATCATGGCATTGCTGATTGCATTACTGTGCGGAGTCGGCATCTCAGCTTGCCCCCTTTTCGTACGGTTTGCCGGCGGCCACAGGAGCGTAGTTCTTGCCGCTGAAAAGAACCAGTGCGAGAAGTGTTATTGCATAGGGAAGAATATTGAACACCTCCGAAGGAAGACTCTTGAGCAGAACATAATCGTTCGCTATAATCGAGAACGCAAGCGCAGTTCCGAACAACAACGAAGCAGCGCCGATTCCAAGCGGTTTCCACCGGCCGAACGATACAACAGCGAGAGCGATAAATCCGTGGCCATTTACTGTTGTGGAATTAAACTGGGTATTAGTAGTCAGTACAAGACAGCCCCCTGCAAGAAAACCGGACAAGAGAACAGCGGTATACCGTATTCTGATCACATCAATACCGACAGATGCTGCGGCATGAGGATTTTCGCCGCATGCACGCAAACGCAAGCCCGCCGGCTTTTTATACAGAAAAAACCAGGCGATGAACAAAACGGCAAACGCAATCCAGGCTGTAGGATACACGCCGCCAGGACCGGGCATCATACCCAGCATAAACTGTTTCGTACGATCCTGCTTGAAGAGAATTTGCGATAAAAAAACTGTTACCCCTGTCGCCAACAGGTTGATTCCGGTTCCCGAAACAGTTTGATCGGCTTTAAGAGAAATTGCCGCCACTGCATGAATGACAG
>SHOL01000043.1 GCA_004294945.1 Treponema sp. | reverse complement strand
ATCCAGATATCCACGGAAGATGGGAATGGGCAGGAATTTATTACGGAGAAAAAATGTAGGACTCATGGACAGAAAAACAACGATTTGCGCCGGAATCTGTTTCCTGCTGAGCCTCGCATCTGCTTGGACCTCTGTCTCCGCAGGTCTTGAACAAACCAGCCGCCCGCAACCGCTCGCGGATAAAACCCCCGTCCGCGAAAACCGTCTGCCGTTCATGACCCTGGAAGTACCCGACAACGCCCTTGTCCGCAAGTATCGCGCCCAGTACACCAGCGAGCAGGGACTAAAATATCTTTCAGCCGTCATGAAGCGCTCGGCTCCGTACCGCCAGTACATCCGAAACGAAATCGAAGCCCACAACGCACCCGAGTATCTTCTCTATCTTCCGGTCATCGAATCGGCATACCTGACTACTGCGATATCTAAATCCGGAGCAACCGGCATCTGGCAATTCATGAAAAACAGCATCGCAGGCTACGGCATCAGAATAAATGAATGGATGGACGAACGG
This sequence comes from Treponema sp., assembly GCA_004294945.1. Taxonomy (GTDB): domain Bacteria; phylum Spirochaetota; class Spirochaetia; order Treponematales; family Treponemataceae; genus Teretinema. The sequence goes on along the minus strand of SHOL01000043.1, from coordinate 15,382 downwards.
CGCGATCCATGGCTCACCTCGACGGCTGCTGTCCGAAAACTCAAGGAAAACTACAACTATCTCGGCGACTGGTACCTTGCACTTGCCGCCTACAACTGCGGACTTGGGGCGACTCGTACCGCCATAAAAAAAGGTGGCAGAGCGGACTACTGGTATCTATGCGAAAAAGGCTACTTTAAATCAGAAACCGTCCACTACGTCCCGAAATTTCTTGCGATTTCCGAAATTCTGTCCAGAAGCGGAGAATACGGAATCGACTGGGGAGACGAAGACGAGACGCCGGACTTCTCCACTATTTCGGTACAGCGCGCGGTCGATCTTCATGTGCTTTCCCGCGAAACCGGGATAGATGCGGCTGTCCTGAAACAGGCGAATCCCGCCCTGTTCTATTTTATTACCCCGCCGGACACCTCCTACGCGCTGCGCATACCGGCCGAAGCCGAAGAAGCGGTCAAAGCGGTACTCAACGACAAAAACCGGAAGCTCCTTGAGTACTACATCTACAAAATCAAATCCGGCGACACCCTGTACGCCCTCTCGAAACACTATGGCATCAGCGTCGATATGATTCAGCAATACAATCCCGGACTCAAGCCCTCCGCTCTGAAAATCGGACATACGGTAATGATACCGGCGCTCCGCGAAGTATCCGCCTACGCCGGAAAGCAGGACCCGGACAATCTTGATTTTTCGGGAAACTATCTGGTTAAACAGGGAGACACGCTCTGGTCCATTGCACTCGCGTACGGAATCCAGGTTGAAACGCTTGCGGAAAAAAATAATCTGGATGTAAACTCTGTTCTCAAGTTGGGAAAATCGCTCAGAGTGCCGATACTGTAAAAAGAACGGAAAGGAAGGAGCATGTACATGACAATGCCAGCGGGAACAACAGGGCGAATACTGCGCGGATGCGCCGCCGCCGTACTCCTGCTCAGAGCAGCTTCATCTCCCCTCCCCGCCCAGCAGAAAACCATCAGCGCCCAATCCTCCGTCGACTGGAGAATCTCCACAGTACACTCCGTCGTATCGCTCGATGCAGCAAAAGCCAACATCAGTCTTCCGGCCGGCCGCAATTCAGCCCTGCAGCTTTTGGAAATGGAACTCCCGGCACTGCTCAAGGACACTTTCTTTTCAATCGTCGTCAATTCATCTGAACGGCTCGGAAATGCAGTTGCCCGCGGAGAAGTTTCCCTGGCAGACCTCAATACCATGATCGATTCGGGGAAAAAAACCCCACCCTACTTTTCGCGCGATCTGTCCCGCATTTCCATGACCCACACCGTATCCATCTCTCAAGTCGGCTCTCTGTTCATCCGCCACGCATCGCCATACATGCCGGCAGCGCCCCTGGATTCAACCCCGTCGCGGGCATACTCCGGCATCCTGATAGACGCACGCGATATCCTGCCGGTACACGGCGAATACACAAGCGCTGCTCTGGTTCCGTGCCTTCTACCCAAAATATGGAACGAAAACATGGATCTGCTCTATGAAAAAAACATCGTAGATCCGCAGATCGCCATTAAACGAGGAATCGTCCGGTATTCCGACTCCGACAACATCGAAAGCTGGATGGATCTTGTCGGTACAGACCCCCTGCGCATCACCGCACGAAAAGTATTCGGAACAAACCGAACCGATCCGGTAATCAGCCGGAAAGACTACCTGAAAATCATGACCGTTCCCGAAAACCGCGAGCTGCTGAAAAACGGAAAAATAGTAATCCTGTGCAGGCCGGAAGAACTTGACTCCGGCATCCTCGGCCCGGACAAAAATGACGACTACTACTTTGTCTGGCAGGATATCAGCACCGCACTGAACAGAAAACCGGTTAAAAAAATAGACTTCTCCGACACCTGGGAAGGTCTGAAACTTACCATGTACGACATCAGGTTCATCGCCGACAGCGACCAGCTCCTTGCCGATGAAACAGACCGTCTGGACAGCATAGCATCCGCCCTTCTCCTGGCCGGAAAGAACGCCCGATTCGTCATTGAAGGGCACACCGCCAGCGTCGGAAAAATACAAGGCGAACAGGAACTGTCGCTCAGACGCGCAGCCCGGATCGCCGAAGAACTGGCAAAACGTGGAATCCCGGCGGAGCGGATCGCATCCGCAGGCTACGGCGGAACGCGCCCTGTAGCTCCGAATACAACCGACGAAGGCCGCGCCATGAACCGCCGGGTTGAAATCATCGTGCAAACAGGATCAGACGGTTCCGATTGACGGGAGAGAAACCAACCGTTACTATAGAACAAGACAAAAAGGGGGCTCGAAATGCCATTACAGTCAGAAAAAGTATTTGAAGACGTGCAAAACAAAAGCCTGATCGGCGACAGCTGCGATTCCTGCGAACCGGGAAAAATCTACTGCGCAAACTGCATACACTGCAAACTTGTCCCCTCTCCAGCCGAAGAAACAGGACAGTTCTACCTCCGGGTGCGCTGCGACGCGGGCATGTGGAAGAAAAAAATGGGCGGGGAAAAACAATACAAATACTTTACTGTTACCAGACGCAGCATTGATTGTTGTGATGCATACGAGGAAATGGGAGAACCTTCGGATTTTCTCCGCGACCTCAGAAAAACGCTTCCCATACGGGACGAAATCTACGAAAAGGAATAAGACGCTATGAAACGCTACTCCGCGCGGGCTGCAGTCCTTGTGTGCTGCGCACTGATTCTCTCATCCTGCATGACCGTACCCGATCCTTCGGAAATCCCTGCAGACTCGACCGTCGTAGAACTGAGCCAGAAAGGCCAGTCGGCTCTCGACGCCAACAACTATAAAGCCGCGGAAGTCTATTACCAGACAATCATCGACCGGTACGGCACTGACGCCTCCGCCCGCATCTCCGCCGAATTCGAAATCGCCCACATGCGCATCAAAAAAGAAAAATGGGACGACGCCCGCATCCGCCTCGAAGCAATAATCTCAGCGTACGAAACCACCGGCGGAACAGCTCTCCCTCCGGAATACCTGGTTCTTGCCCGCAACGACCTAGCACGCATCCCTGAGGGCAAACAGACGGCTCCCGACGCAAACCCAACCGAATAAGAAACAACCAGATCGAGGCAGAAAGCACAACGACCGGCGAAAGCAACGCGAACCTCCGGTTCGCACTTCGGAGCCCCTCAACCGAACGAACCTCGATCGGCGAAAGCCGATTCGCCTGAGTAGATTTCAAAAATCATAGCGCTTAGAGGCTCTTTCAGGTAAAACTTTTTCACGCATTTCTCATTTATCCAATTATCCCGCGCACCTGACTGTCTGAACCTCTTACGAGTGTATGACACTCAGTACGTTTCGCCGTGGGGCAGGATGATGACGTTCATCTGGACGTTTTTGGAAAGGGCGGCCTTTTCGACGGTTTCCTTGGTGACGCGGCCGCGGGGTTTGGGGTGCGGGGGAGCATCGCCGATGAGGATGATCTTGCGGTCGGCCTCCGGATTCCAGGGGTACGCGAGGGCCCCGTCGAGGGCTTCGTAGACGGCTTCCGGAATGTCGCGGCCGCCCTGCACGCGGAAGCCGGCCAGGGCTTTGCGGAAGACGGAAAGGTCCGAGGTGAAGGAGCAGGCGCGCTTGACGAGGAAATCCTCGAAGTAGTCTTTGTACAGAACAAGGCCGATCCGCCAGGACGGATATTCAGGAAGAAGCGTCGCAAGAGCAGGCTCCATGAGCTCGCGAAGCTTGGCGATATCGTCGTTCATACTTTCTGTAGCGTCAATCACGAATACGAGATCGAGCGACTTTTCGCCCGGAGGATTCAATATGTCCTCTATGAGTACAATGAGATCGTCGGGGCTTTTTGCATACAGAGCTTCGCCGGAAGATACGGCGGCCAGCGAAGTGAAGGCGGAGACTGTGTCCTTCATGTACGCGGAGGTGTCGGTTTCGGCCCTGACGGGTACGGCTTTCTGGGTAACGCGGAGGCGGAACGGATTGTCGCGGAAGCTGCCGGAATAGTCGGCCCAGGGCGCGGAAAAGGTGCGGATGTTGAAGTAAGTGCCGTCGAGGACCTGGACTTCGGCATGACGGGTCCATTCGTAGCCGTAGCTGATCAGATACGGAATCCAGATATGGAAAGCTTCGCCGATCGGGGTGTCCTTTTCCGGGGTCGAGTCGATGAGGCTGTAGATTTTTTTTTCGGCCGGGATGAAAGCGCCATCGAGCATGCGCTTTTCGTCGCCGTTAACCGGATTCCATTCAGGGGCGCGGTAGGCGTAGTTGTCGGACTTCAGCTCCGGGTCGCGCGTCGTTTCGGTCAAAAGTACCGATTTGATGTCGGATTTCGCGCGGATATACAAGTGGTATCCGCCCTCGGGACTCTGCACGATGCGGAGATCGTCCTTCCCGAGTGAAAGGTCGATCGCATGAATCGAGACGGCACACGCAAGCGCAATAAGGATCAATACGGCTTTCTTCATATACCGATTATCGGCAAAATTCCATGCGCAAATCACAAAAAAAGGTATACTCTGATACTATGGGAACTACGCAAGAACGCGAGGACAACCGGAGCGAACAGACGAAATTCCAGCCCCTGTTCAGGAGCGTGGCGGCAGATACGGCGGGAGTGTCGCCGGGGACGCCGATGTACATCGGGGACAGGGAGCCGACCGAATCGGAATACTCGCTGATACAGTACAACGAAAAGGCAGTGACGGTGATTACGCCGCGGAACGTGGAAGAGTTGATCGCGATGTTCGAACCGGACATGATCAACTGGATCAACGTGAACGGGCTCGCGAGCCAGACCGACTACAAGTGGCTGTGCACTTTCTTCAATCTCGACCCGCTGACGGTCGAGGACATGCTCAATACGGAGCACAGGCCGAAAATCGAGGATTTCGGACACTACATCGTGGTGATCACCAAAATGCTGACCCGCCACGAGTACGGGGCGATCGAATACGAACAGGTCAGCATTGTGTGCACGAAGAACACGGTCATCACGTTCCAGGAGACGCCGGGCGACTGCTTCGGCCCCGTGCGGGAGCGGCTCAAGGCCGGCACCGGGCGCTTGCGGAAGCTCGGAAGCGATTATCTGGTGTACGCTCTGATAGACGTCATCGTTGACCAATACTTCATGATACTGGAGCATCAGGGAGCCAAGCTTGAGGAATTCGAGGAATCGAGCACGCAACCACGGGAAGCGACGCATTTCATGGCGGGCTTGCAGAACATGAAAACCGAGCTGAACCGCATGCGGCGTATCGTGTGGCCGGTCAGGGACAGCGTGAACGCCCTTCTCCACTCGGGCTCGGATCTGGTGAGTCTGGAACTGGAGCCTTTTTTGCGCGACCTGTATGAAAATACCGTGCAGGTGCTTGAAGCGATCGAAAGCTACCGCGAAACCGTGTCGGGCATCCAGGAAGTGTTTTTCTCGTCGATTTCGACGCGCATGAACGAGGTGATGAAGGTTCTTACCATTATATCGACGATCTTCATTCCGCTAACCTTCATCGCGGGCGTCTACGGCATGAACTTTGTCCACATGCCGGAACTCCAGATGAAATGGGCTTATCCGGCAGCCTGGGGTTTGATGGTTGCCATTGCGGGCGGACTGATTTTATATTTTAAAAAGAAGAAATGGTTGTAGGCGGACTATGGCGCACAAGAAAAACGAATCGAACGTAAAGAGCAACGACGAACGAACCGGGGAGCTCGCCGAACTGCTTGCGATAGCAAAACTGTTAAGCGGCGGCGATTTCGCTTTTTTACTTTCGCAGGCGAGGATTCTGTACAGCAACGCGCAGCTTTATTCGGCCGGGACAGAGTCTGCTGCGGAAGAATCGGCGGCGGCCCACTCAAGGGGCGGGAAAAGCGGCAGAAAGTCGAAGGAAACGGATACACTCCCGGAAGGGGAAAGCGGGAAAGGCGGCGGTTTGCGCATCGAGAAGTCGCAAAGAGGATCCAGTTTTCATATCGTGAGGGACGGGAAATGGAAAATGTTTTCCGAAGCCGAGATGCTCGTGATGGTCAAGATATCGAAGGGAAAAGAGTCCGACAAAACCCTCGGGAGGAAACTGTACCATTGGCTGGAAGCTGAACGCCCGGACGCGTTTCCGGACCTTGCGATCTCGGGCCCCGGCGATGAAGCGCTTGCCGAGCTCGCCGCCCTCCTGCGCGCGAAATTCGCGGTGAGGGACGTTCAATAACACCGGCAGAGTAAAGTTTCGGGGAGCGAAACTTGTATTGAACTCATGGAGCCATCGGTGGTAAGATGGCGTTACTATGGACAATAACGGAAAAAAACGGATTCTAACCGGAGACCGACCGACCGGCCGCCTCCACCTTGGCCACTATGTGGGTTCTATTGCGAACCGGGTTCGTCTCCAGGATGAGTACGAATGTTTTTTTATTATAGCGGATTTGCATACTCTGACGACAAAGCCTGAAAAGGAACATATCGAGCAGCTGGCCGACAATGTGCGCCAGATGGTGCTCGACTATCTGGCCTGCGGGATCGATCCGGCAAAGTCGACGATTTACCTGCAGTCGGCAGTTCCCGAGGTGACGGAGCTTGCGCTCTTTTTTAACGACCTGGTGACCGTCCCGCGCCTCCAGCGTGTGCCTTCTATCAAGGAAATGGCGAAAAACGCGAATTTGACGGAACTGCCCTTCGGCCTTCTTGGGTATCCGGTGCTGCAGGCGGCGGACATTCTTTTGCCCCGCGCGACGCTGGTGCCGGTCGGCAAGGACAACGAAAGTCACGTTGAGCTGACCCGGGAAATTGCAAAACGGTTCAACTTCATGTACGGCGAGACGTTTCCGGTTCCGGACGTGATGGTGTCGGACTTCGGCTCGCTCGTCGGCACCGACGGCCAGGCAAAGATGTCCAAGAGCCTGAACAATGCGATTTTCCTTTCCGACGACGAAAAGACGGTGAACAAAAAGGTGAACGGCATGTTCACCGACCCGAACCGCACCAGTGCGGACGTGCCCGGCCGCGTGGAAGGGAATCCTGTGTTCATTTACCATGATGCGTTCAATCCGGACAAGGCCGAAATCGAGGACTTGAAAGCGCGTTACCTTGCGGGGAAAGTCGGCGATGTCGAGGTGAAGCAGAAGCTTGCCCGGTCGCTCAACGTTTTCCTGGAGCCGATCCGTGAACGCCGGTCCCATTATGAAAAACAGTCGGGACTTGTCGACGAAATCATTTACAACGGCACCTTGCGCATGCGCGAGGAAGCCCGGGAAACGCTCAATCTTGCCAAGAAGGCAATGGGGCTGTCGTCGGTATGGAACCGTATCAGCCGCAAGGCCGAAGAAACCCGCAAGAAGCGGGAAAAGGGAGAATAGGCACCAGGTGGCAGGCAATACCTTCGGAACGCTTTTCAGGATTACGACGTTCGGCGAAAGCCATGGAACCGCGCTCGGCGTGACCATCGACGGATGCCCGGCGGGCATTCCGCTCGATGAAGCGGTCGTCCAGAAAGAGCTCGACCGGCGCAGGCCCGGCGCGCACGCGGCCGCGAGCGACGGAACGCCCGATCTCCGCGGCGGACGGCTTAATCCTGCGATGACGAGCAGAAAGGAAGATGACTCGTGCGAAATCCTTTCGGGCGTGTTCGAGGGAAAAACCACCGGAACCCCCATTGCTATTGTCGTACGAAATACGAACCAGAAGTCGGAAGACTACGGCGACATCGCGTTCAAATACCGGCCGGGCCACGCCGACTATCCGTTCCGCGCGAAGTACGGCGTCCGCGACTACCGCGGCGGCGGGCGGTCCTCAGGCCGCGAAACCATCGGCCGCGTGGCGGCGGGCGCGATCGCCAAAGCCGTGCTCGAGCGCGAAGGCATTGCCGTGCGGGCCTGGACAAGCGAAGCGGTCGGCATACCGTGCGAAACCTTCGACGAAGGGGCAATCGAGCAGAACGCCATGCGCGCCTGCGACGGAGCAGCTGCGGACAAAATGCTCGCGCGCATCATAGAACTGAAAGCGGCCGGAGATTCGGGTGGCGGCATCATAAGCTGCAGAATATCGGGGCTTCCCGCAGGACTCGGCGAGCCGGTCTTCGACAAGCTCGACGCCCTCCTCGCCCGCGCAGTGCTTTCCGTCGGCGCCATCAAGGGCATCGAATTCGGTGCGGGCTTCGCAGCCGCGCGCATGACCGGCAGCGAGCACAACGACGCGATGAGAAGCGGCACCGCAACGGCCGGCGGTGCTGAACCGGGAGCCCCGTTATCGGGGAAACCCGACTTCCTGACGAACCACGCCGGCGGCATTTTGGGCGGGCTTTCTACCGGAGCCGACGTTGTCTTCCGCGCAGCCGTAAAGCCGGTGTCGTCCATCTCCATACAGCAACAGACAATCGACACCGACGGCCGCGACTGCGATATCGAAGTGCGCGGACGGCACGACGTGTGCCTGTGCCCGCGCATCGTGCCGGTGATCGAAGCGATGGCTGCGCTCACGGTGCTCGACCTGTTGCTACAACAGAAGGCGCTTCGCTAGAACTACATTTTCTTTACGGCACGGCGAAATCCGTGGTATTCTGTGTGTATGACAATCCAAGAAGTACAACACGCGATCGAGGCAGAAGTCGTCCCTGGAACCGAACGTTCCGACGTGACCATTCTTTCAGCCTGCGGTGCCGACCTTATGAGCGACGTCATGGCCTTTGTAAAGGATCAGGTCCTTCTCATGACCGGGCTTATCAACATACAGGTGATCAGAACCGCAAATCTCATGGACATACAGGCAATCTGCTTTGTACGCGGCAAAAAGCCGTCCCAGGACATGATCGACATGGCAAAGGAGAATGACATCGTTCTTATGTGCACCCGGCTCCCGCTCTTCCTCGCCTGCGGCAAACTGTACGAAGCAGGCGTCAGACAGGGCGGAGTGCGGAAAATAGACTGACGGATCCGGACGGCGGGATGAAATACCACTACGAGGTTCCGGGCGACGACTTTTCACGGGCGGGAAACGCCTCCGCAGAAATGAAGAAAACACTCCAGCGTCTCGGCATTCCTGCATCAGTAATAAAACGCACCGCTGTCGCAATGTACGAAGCCGAGATCAATATGGTCGTGCATGCAGGCGGCGGCGAGGCCGACATTACCATCGAACCGAATCTGATCACCATCGAAATGACCGATCACGGCCCGGGCATACCCGATCTTGCTCAGGCAATGCAGGACGGCTGGTCGAGCGCCCCGGACCTGGTGCGCGAACTCGGCTTCGGCGCCGGCATGGGTTTGCCCAACATGAAGCGGAATTCCGACGAAATGACTATTGAAACCGGCCCGGACAAGGGCACAAAAGTCACCATGAAAATTCATGTCCCGGAGGCGTTCTGACCGTGGACATTCCAAACCGATACCATTCCGTACTACTCGACGAGGAAGCATGCAAGGGCTGCACATTGTGCGTAACCACCTGTCCGACGGAAGCGATCAGGGTACGAGGCGGCAAAGCCCGTATTATGGAAGAACGGTGTATTGACTGTGGAAAATGCATCAGACGCTGCCCGAACCATGCAAAAAAAGCGAGAGTCGACGCGCTTGCCGAATTCGACACCGGCGGAATCTTCGCATCCTTCGACATCAAAGTCGCCCTCCCCGCACCCAGCCTGTACGGACAGTTTTCCGGCGAATACAGCATCAACGCAATTCACCGGGCTCTCCTTGAATGCGGCTTCGACGCCGTATTCCCGGTATCGCGCGCAACCGGACCTATCGCGCGTGAAGTCCAGCTGCTGCTAGACCGCAAACGGCACCCGGAAATCCCGCGTCCAATTATTTCCTCAAGCTGTCCGACGATCATAAAGTTTATCCAGATACGGTTTCCGACGCTCCTTGAGCACATCGTTCCGATAATCGCTCCAATGGAACTTGCCGGTCGTCTGGCCCGCGAGGAAATCGCTCAGTTCCTCGCGGAAGCCGGGACAACAAAAAGTCGTTCGGGCGCACTAGTTTCTGCGGGCGCACAGCACAGCGCAGATACTAAATCGGCACGCAAGCCGCTTTCTGTCGGCTGTTTTTTTATCTCGCCGTGCTCGGGGAAAATTACCGAAGCGCTTGCGCCTCTGGGCAACGAACCAAGCTCGGTCGATGGAGTCTTCAGCATGAAAGACGTCCATCTTCCCCTCCTGCAAGCCCTGCAAAAAATTTCCGCAACGCCGGCCGATACTCCCGAAAACGCCCTCCCCCTCCGCGACGACCAGCCGGCAGCACGTGCCAGAGAAATCGCATGGGGCCGTGCGGGCGGAGAAGCCGAAGCAACCGTGAACGGAACGGAATTCCGCTATCTTGCCGTGGACGGCATGGACCAGTGCATCAAAATTCTTGAAGAAATCGAAAACGGAAAACTGGAGGAGCTCGATTTCCTTGAACTTATGTCCTGCGCCGAAGGTTGTGTCGGCGGACCGCTAACGGCAATCAATCCCGCTATTGCAAAGTACAATATTAGAGAACGCGAGCGGCGGCTCGGCGAACGTGCCGGGCAACACCACAGCGACGCGCAACACCTTCGCGACGCGGAAAACCTTCGCGACGCGGAAAACACCCCGATCGAACCGGGTTCCGACGGCATCCCGGGGCTGCTTGGCGATTCAGCCCGAACTCTTGATTGCGGACAGTGCCTGAGAATAGAAGAATATCCGGCACGGCCAGCCCTCCTCCTGGACCCCGATTTCCGCACGGCTATTGCGATGATGGACGAAATGGAAAAAATCTACGAAAAACTGCCCGGACTCGACTGCGGCTGCTGCGGCGCACCGAACTGTCACGCCCTGGCCGAAGACATCGTGCGTGGCACCGCAAATCTCAATGACTGCATCGTCATTTTGAAGGAACAGTACCGGGAGCTCCTCGAAAAAGGCGGCATGTAACGCTGCATCCGGAGAAACAACAATGAAAAATGAACTGAGACGGATCATGAAAAGAAAGCTCAACGAACTATCGAGAGGAGTATACCTACCGGTAGGTATAGAGCCTTCTATCTTAACTACCGAAACCCGAACCTTGTTCGCTTTCCTCTCCCAGGATGGTGAAATCGACACCATACCTCTCATCGAACAGGCGCTCTCCCGCGGCATAGCCGTCGCCGTCCCCCGCACAACAGGCAACGCCCTCGTCTTTCACACCATCGCAGCCGACGCAGCCGACGCAGCCGACGCAACCCCCTCATCAACTCACAGGCCACCCGCCGTACACACCGCGAAGATCGACACTACCCAGCTCGTTGCCGGAGCGTACGGCATACGCGAGCCCAAAATCGACCTTCCGATTATATTTGCTCCCGAACGAACAGGATTGACCGAAACCGTACCGCTGCGCCTCCCCCTCGTCGTGCTGGTGCCCGGACTCGCCTTCTCCCGAGCCGGAGCAAGACTCGGACGGGGCAAAGGCTACTACGACCGCTTCCTTCGCGAACTGTTCGTCCGATACCCCGAAAATCGCGACCACATAACCCTTGTCGGCACCTGCCACCGCTTCCAGATAGTCAGCAACGTCCCGACCGAAGCCCACGACATCGGCGTCGATTGCCTCCTGACCGGCGATGGTTGTATATTATGTAGGTAACTTCGAAGGAGAAACCGATGGGAGAAATCAAATCCGCGCTCGAACTGGCGCTCGAAAAAACGGCCGATATCAAAAGCGACAAGGAAGGCGCCGAACTCCGCGAATGGTCCAACAAAGGCAAAAAAGCAGCGGGAGAATTCATGGATACGGGAGATACCTCCGCCCTTGCAGACTCGATAGCCGAAGCCAGGGGGAGCGCGCGTAAAGCGGCTTCGGAAGGAGCGATCACCAACCTTCTTGCGGCTCTCAGGCTCCCTCAGGCAGAAGCGGACATCGACCGTGCACACAGGATCGGCGCTGGCCTTGACGCGCTGCTTCCCGGTTCCGGCATGACAGAACTCTTTGGCCAGGTTGCTTCCCTCTTTGGCCAGTACCGCGCCGACCGGGAGCGCACCGAAAAAGCAATCGAACAGCAGTTCATGCCCCGGCTCAAGGCAAAGCAGCAGGAACTCGCCAAGCGCTACGGCCAAAACATTCCGCTCGATCCGCGCCAGGAACCCGAATACATGAACACCCTTTCCCGCGCCTTACGCGGCCTGGAACAGCAGTACGAAGGAGTCATTGCCGAAGTCCGCACCCGCGTCAGGGAAGCGGCCGAAATCGAATAACTCGGTAAGTCATTCAATATAGCTTGATTCCTGAAATACAGTGCGGATTATGAAGGGGCAATGTATTCAGGCATCAGTTTTTTCTTGCAGTGTGTTGACATTTTTTTAGCTTTGCGATACTGTATCGAACGTCAGGAATGCGCAAGCGCTCCTCGACATTCCCCTGTAGCTCAGTCGGCAGAGCAAGTGGCTGTTAACCACTGGGTCTGGTGTTCGAATCACCACGGGGGAGCGATGGTCGAAAGGCCGTTAGGAAACCCGGTCCGAAAGGATCGGGTTTTTGCTTTTTAAACGCGAAACGGCGAAAGCAAGGTGTAATTCGACTGCTGCTCTGTTCCAGATCTTGGAAGACCAGACAAGGATTGTTTGCCGGTCAACAGATCCCCATGAATGTTGAAATTTCGGATCTTGACGCTTTTATGGTAAAAAGGAGATACGGTTTATAACTGCGATGAAAACAGCAATACGTTTCTGTCAATTAGCTTTTATTCTCTGTGTGCTCGTCTTGCTCCCGAAGTGTAGTTTTTTCTCGAAACACGAAATCGATGTGTATCCGGAAGAAGAGTATCCTTCTGCGACGATAATAGAATTCACCAACAATACGGATCAGCCGATTACAGTATCCGGGGGTAATTTTGGATATTCGGACTCGGACTCAGGGAACCGGATAGAATTGAGGGCTCCCACACAATTGACGGTATTGCCGCCGCATGAAAGCGGAACATTCGTGCACTTCCGCACGTTCAACGACGAGCTCTTTGAAGCCGAGATCGTTGCAAATTACCTTACTCTTTCCTGCACCGGGTTTACGTATACTATTGCAGGATAGCCGGAGTCGGTCTATTCGTGGCCTGAAGCAAGCCGGTACGAAGCAGGATACCTTGCCGGCGATAATGCATCGCGCGATTTCAAGTTTTCCCAGGACAATTCGAAACAGTCTGTAGACATGCACCTCGGAGAAAAGGAATCCCGCTGTATCCGGGTATATGCAACACTTACGATCAATTCCGATAAAACGATTACCTACCGGGTTGACCGGGTAAAAGGTTCCGGTTCAGCGAAAGAGGAAGAAATCGTTTTATGGATTGAGGCTCTTTGAACACTCGGAAAGTTTAAAAAAGTAACTTTAGATGTCCATGGAGAAAAATCCGGTCCGATACAAAGACCTTCGCCGGTTATTATCAGGATATCTTTGGTATCGCAAGCAGTGTGCCGGGAATCAGGCGCACATGTACTCTTGGCTCATGGGTACTATACTGAACCAGTAAAAAACTGTTCGGTAGAGAACTCTTTCTACCACTCGCCTGTGTCTGCTAAATCGCTCTCTTGTGCAAGTCAACGACTATTACGATGAATTCGATGGTAATGACACAACAGGAGACTGCTCTATGAAGAAAATCGCCCTTATTGGAAATTATCCACCGAGAAAATGCGGAATCGCAACCTTTACCCACGATCTGAATGAAGGATTAAAGGCGGCAGGTGTTTTGATGGTAGTGATTGCAATAAACGATGGTATTGCTCGCTATGATTATCCTGACGATGTCGGGCTGCAAATCGAACAAAATGAAATCGCCTCGTACATTAACGCCGCATATTATCTGAATACCAATGAGTTTGATGCAATTATCCTGCAACATGAATTCGGTATCTTCGGCGGTCCGGATGGACAGCATGTGATTCAGCTGCTGCGACGATTGCGAATTCCGGTCATTACTACATTTCATACGATTCTGGATGATCCTTCGGATTCGACGGCAAAAAAGTTCTTTTGACGTTCGGATTGCTCTCTCATAATAAATCGATCGAGGTTGTGATCAAGGCACTCTCGAAGGTGATCGAGAGTCATCCTGAAGTTGTCTATCTGGTTTTGGGAGCAACGCATCCGCATGTGGTACGGCACGAAGGCGAGTAGTACCGCCATTCGCTGATCCGGTTGGTTAAGCAATTGGAGCTGGAAAAACATGTTATCTTCATCGACAGGTTTGTGAGCAATGAAGAATTATTTACATATTTATTGATGTGCGATATCTATGTTATCCCGTACAGAGCGGAAAAACAGATTTCTTCCGGTACACTGATCTATACGATGGGAGCGCAAAAACCGATTGTGTCAACACCTTTTTGGTATGCACGGGAAATGCTTGCCGACGGTCGAGGCTGCCTGTTCGATTTCGACGATTCTACGTCGTTATCGGCGATTATTATGGATTTGCTCGAGAATGATTCAAAACGAAATGCGATTGCCTGAAAAGCATGCTTTCCGCAATTTTATGAGTTAAGAGGCCCATTCAACTTTGATGAGCCTGTGCGAGATCGCGGAGTACGATCCTGAGGAGCCGATTGTGCGGGAGGGGGAACTCGACCAGCATTTTTTCGGAATTATGGAAGGCACTGTTGCGGTGAGCGTGCGCCAGGACAATGGACGCGACGTGTTTATGTGTTCCCTTGGCGCCGGCGATGTGTTCGGCGAGGCCGGTTTTTTTCTGAACATTAAACGAACCGCGACTGTTACAAGCCAGGGGAAAACGGTTACCATCAGGATGAAACGAACGGACATTACTGCCATCCTGTGCGACCACCCGATTGCGGGCAACAAGATTCTTCTGGTAACTATCTACGGCCTGCTGCGCAAGCTCAAGGCAACAAATCACGAACTCGCCTACGAACGTCGGGCGGACTTGGACCAGGACGACGTGGACAGCATGGTGAACGGACTTCTGGGAACAGACTGACAGTCGAAGAACGTATATCGATGCCTGAAGCTGCGCGAGGGGCGCGGGTTCGACGAACTTCCGTCCGGACGCTACCGGCTTCGATTCTCGATTACCCTCTAGAGTTTCCGCAAGCCGGCGCGCGGATCCCCGCCTGCGGAGCAGGATGCGGCGATGGAACGCCTGACGCGGGAAACGGTGCGTCTGCCGGCGGCGAAGAACGATTCGCCCGAAACGAGGCGGCCCAAGAGCTCGGCGGCGAACAGGTCGCCGGTACCGGGATAGCTTGAACCGAGCCGCGCGTGGGTAATAAAGAGCGCACGGTCTGCAGCGGCGTCGTACAGAGCAACACCGGTGCGATCGGCAGCGCTCCCGGCGAGGGACTTGGTGTTCCCGCCGAGGGCCTTGGTGTTCCCGCCGGGGGACTTGGTGTTGCCGGCGGACCGGACGCCTGCCGGGGCGCTGGTAATGGCGACAAAGCGGGGGCCGAGGCGGGCAAGTGATTTCAGGGCGTCCAGGAGT
>SHOL01000232.1 GCA_004294945.1 Treponema sp. | reverse complement strand
GGTCGTATTTGACGAGCGTATTGGTATAGGTGAGCAGGGCAACCGAACCGGAAATTTCCTGCAAACCCAGTTCGTTTTGTGCATTTGCTTTTCCTGTTCCGCGTCCTTTTGCTTTTTCGATAGCCTTGAGCAGGACGAGTGTCTTGCCTGTTCCTGCTGTTCCCTTTATGAGGAAGTCTTTGTCGAGCGCAATCTGCGACAGAACTGCTGTCTGTTCTGCGGTGAGACGGACAACCATACGTTCATAATCCATGCGAGTTTGTGCATGTACGAGCAATTCCTTGAATTGTTCAAGCTTTTTTTCTGCTTCTTTCAGAGATTCGATTTCCCGGTTTTTTTCATGAAGCTCATTTTTCAGTTTTCCCCGTTCTTTCCGGAGTTCTTCAATCCGTTCGGCTTTTTTTGAACTGCTTTTTTCTTCGTCGGCAAGGGATTTTTCAGCCCGGGAGAGCGCTCTGAGCAGATGTTCCTTTTCGTCCCTGTGGCGGCTGAGTTCGTCGTATTTTTGTAACAGCTCGAGATGGTCTGTCCGGATTTTTTCATAATTCTGCCTGAGCGCGCAGTTTTCACTTTCCAGTTCGCCCAGAGTTTTTCGCTCGTTCCAGACGTCGAGCGCTTGTTTAAGCCTGCCGAGTTCTTTTTCTACGGGAAGTCCTGCAAGCGAGCAAAAACTGACCAGATGCTGGGTTGCAATCCGGATTTCTTCCGGATCGAGACTTTCGAATTCGTGCCGAACTCGGTTTGTTTTGTGATGAGTGTTGGACAAATGGCGCAATACATCAAGGTCTCGGTGATAGACTCCTGCGTTTTGTTCGAGCAGATACCTGCGATATTCGTTGACGAGGTATGCAAAGTTTGCATCGCGGTATTCTTCGGTAGTCGCGCTGATGGTTCGCCTGATTGTAGCTTCTGCGAACGCATGAACTGCAAGAACAAAAAGTCCTGCGTCCGATATTTGTACTGCTTCGAGCCGTCGAATCGCCTGGATGTTGTCTGTTCCGTTCATGGATACAAGTATAGCACGTCTGATCGAAGCCGCCCGCTGTTGGAGCTTTCGCCCGCGCGCGCTGGAGCAGCGAGGGGCGCAGAAGTTTTTTTTTGTGCATGTAGCTGTCTCCGGCGCGCGCGAACCGCGTCCCTCGTTCGCTCGTTGTGGCCATGTCATATTCAATCTAAAATGAATCCGGAATACGGCGGTGTATGGTTAAAACCCGAACATTGAAAAACAGTATGTAACGAAAAAGTTCGTTACTGTTGTTCGCAGGTTAGTAAAAACACTGTATATACTGAGTTTAATTAGTTGATAATAAAAACAAATCATTTGTATAATTGTAAAAATAGATATACAACGAAAAAACTTGACTTATAGCAAAAACCCTCATACAGTAAAGCATGCCCTGATAAAGGGGTGTGCGTAAGTGCGTAAAAAGGGGGAAAAGATGCGAAAAAGCAGTAAAATGGTTGCGCTCGCGGCGGCGCTTGCCCTTCTGGTTCCTGTGGCGGTGACAGCTGGCGGTAAAAAAGATGTCGGCGGTAGTGCGGCAACGAAAAAATTCAGCTGGTGGCATATCGGTACGGCAGCGAACGACCGTGTAATGTTCCAGGGTTTTGCCGATGAGTTTATGCAGCAGAATCCGGGTGTTGAAATCGAGATTACGGTGCTGGAAAATGAGGCTTTTAAAACGAAACTGACGACTGTGATGCAGTCGGGAACGCCACCGGATATTTTTCAGACCTGGGGCGGCGGTGTGCTTGCCGAGTATGCGAATGCAGGCTTGACTCGAGATATTACATCGTTCGTGAAGGGTACTGCCTGGGGCGATTCGATGGGCGAGGGTGTCTGGAAGCCGTACATGGTACACGATAAGGTTCATGCGATTCCGGTAGATGCCGGCTGCGTTACCTTCTGGTACAACAAGGAACTGCTCGCCAAGGTCGGCTATAATTCGTTCCCGACCGACTGGGACGATTTTATTGTACTGGTCAAGAAACTGAAGGCGGCGGGAATCACGCCGATTGCAATTGCCGGCGGCGACAAGTGGCCGACGATGTACTACTGGGCTTATCTTGCTCTCCGTCTTGGCGGACCGCAGTTGTTCCAGGATACGTTCAGCGGCAAGAATGCGAAAGGATTTGAAGAAGAAACTTTTGTGAGGGCCGGTCAGATGCTTGCGGATCTTGCGGCGCTCAAGCCGTTCCAGGAAGGGTTCCTTGGTGCAACCTACAGCGATCAGGCTGCTCTTATGGGGAACGGGCAGGCTGCGATGGAACTGATGGGCCAGTGGGCTCCGAATGTGGAAAAGGATAACTCGACGAGCAAGGTTGGCATCGGCGATAAGCTTGCTGCTGCGACTTTCCCCGCTGTTAAGGGCGGAAAGGGTAAGGCGTCGGAGGTGATGGGCGGCGGCGGTGGATATGCCTTTGGAAAGAATGCTCCCGATGTTGCCATCGAGTTTATGAAGTTCCTTACCAAAAAAGAAACACAGATTATCATTGCGCAGACGAATGGAACAATGGTTACGACAAAGGGCGCGGAAGTTGGCCTGGTGGATCCGAATGCAAAGATGGTCAAGGCGCTTGTTGATTCGTGCACTTTTTTCCAGCTGTACCTGGATCAGGGGCTTTCGCCTGCAGCGGGAGGCGTGCTGAACGATTCGGTTCAGGCGATTCTTGCCGGAACAAAGACACCCGCCCAAGCGGCTGCGGCAGTACAAGCGGCACATAAGGGAAACTGACGGGTCTATTTTCCGGAAGCTGGGTCTTCCGGAAGCTGGGGCTTCCGGAAACCCTGAGCGGTGAAAAC
>SHOL01000231.1 GCA_004294945.1 Treponema sp. | reverse complement strand
AATCCTCTGTACCAAAAACGACGGAATTATCTATTTCTTCTCTATGGCAACCAGTTTCACGAAAGCGGCTCTCGGAGCCGAAGGTGTGGGCAGTGACGTGACGATGATCGTGGGCAACGGTTACACCCGCGGACACGCCGAAATCACGCTTCAACTTCTCCGGGAGTCGGAAAAACTGCGGAATATCTTTACGGAATTATACGCCTAATTAGCAGAACTATGAGCAAAGGGTGAAGGATACTCCGCTCTCTACTCTTTGCCCAACGCTCAAAGCATAACGCAAATCATAAATAACATGAGCACTTCAATCCGCCAATTTTTTTCTCACGTTCCCGACGAACAATGGAACGATTGGAAATGGCAAGTGAAGAACCGCATTGAATCACTTGAAGCCCTGAAACAACATATCCGCCTGACACGGGAAGAAGAGGAAGGGGTACGCGAATCGCTAAAAACACTGCGGATGGCCATCACGCCTTATTACCTGAGTTTGATAAACAGGGAAGATCCGCATTGCCCCATCCGCAAGCAGGCGATTCCTACTATTAATGAGCTGCACATCTCCCGTGGCGACCTCGACGACCCCCTGCATGAAGACGGCGACTCTCCCGTGCCCGGACTCACGCATCGGTATCCCGACCGTGTACTTTTTCTCATCACCGATATGTGTGCCATGTACTGCCGCCATTGCACCCGCCGCCGATTTGCCGGGCAAAAGGATGCCGGCGCGCCCATCGAACGTATCGATAATTGCATCAACTACATTGCCAGGACCCCGGAAATCCGCGACGTACTCCTTTCTGGCGGTGACGCGCTATTGATGAGCGACGACAGGATAGAATATATCCTCAGGCGCTTGCGCGACATTCCGCATGTCGAAATCATTCGTTTCGGAACCCGCGTGCCTGTGGTCATGCCGCAACGTATCACGGATGAGCTCTGCGAGATGATAAAAAAATACCATCCCATATGGCTCAACACACATTTCAACCACCCCAACGAAATCACGCCTGAAGCCACCGAAGCCTGCAACAAGCTTTCTGCTGCCGGGGTACCCCTCGGCAACCAAACCGTACTGCTGCGCGGCATCAACGACTGTACTTACGTCATGCGTGAACTCGTACACGGCCTGGGGCGCATTCGTGTACGGCCATATTACATCTATATTTGCGACCAGTCAAAAGGAATCGGCCACTTCCGCACGCCGATTTCAAAAGGCATTGAAATCATTGAAAACCTGCGGGGGCATACTTCCGGTTACCTCGTACCCACCTTTGTGGTGGATGCACCCGGCGGAGGAGGGAAGGTCCCCGTGATGCCCACATACATGATTTCGCAATCGCCCAACCGTGTCATTGTGCGCAACTACGAAGGTGTTATCAGTGCGTACACCGAGCCGGAAGACTACAAGGAAGATTGCCATTGCCCCGAATGCGCCAAACAGAAAAAAGAAGGTGTGGCAGCGTTACTTTCGGGACGGCAATTATCGCTGGAACCCAAAGACTTGAACAGGTTTAAACGGAACGGACACTGAAGTGCCCTTTATCGACGACATATTATCCCACCGCAGCGTTTCGATCGTAGGACTCGAAAAAAACACGGGAAAAACCGAAACGTTGAACTACGTCCTAAATCGCCTGAAGAGGAAGAACGTGCAAGTGGCAGTGACCTCGATCGGTGTAGACGGAGAACGCACCGACAGCGTTACGCTAACACCCAAGCCGGAAATAACGCTGTTCGAGGGAATGATTTTTGTGACCTCCGAGAAACACTATTCCGAACGGAGAATTGTATCGGAGATTTTGGAGGTTGGCGACGTACGAACGGCATTAGGCAGATTGATAACGGCACGTGTCAAATTACCGGGAAAAGTTGTCCTTTCCGGACCACCGGACACCGCAGGAATGAAGAAGCTTATCGATGGAATGGCCCATTTTGGCGTTCAAACCACAATCGTGGACGGTGCACTGTCGCGCCTGAGTCTTGCCTCACCTGTTGTTACCGAGGCAATGATTCTTTCCACGGGAGCGTCACTTTCGGCAAACATCCCGCAGTTGGTGCGCGAAACGCGCTTTGTGCAGCAGCTGATCGAATTGCCGTGCGTTGAGGGGAAACTTGTTCGGGAACTGCAACCGTTAAAAGGCGGTATGTGGGCGATAGACGCCGATGGCCGTGTGCACGATTTGCAAATACCCTCGGTATTCCTTCTCGATAAAAGGGAAAAGGATATTTTCCGGTTTGGTACGCGAATATACGTACCGGGAGCCGTAAGCGATAAGCTGCTTTCAATACTGCGGTTACAGAACAGGAATGTTGAACTGATGGTGAGCGATTTCACAAAATTATTTGTCTCGCAAAAAGAATTCAACGCATTCCTGAAAAGTGGAAATTCGATGAAGAGTGTCGTACGAAGCAAGCTCATTGCCGTGACGGTAAATCCATTATCGCCCAGCGGCTTTTGGCTCGATCCCGACTCGCTTCAACGGGAAATGAACAAAGCACTGAATGTGCCGGTATATGATATCAAAAGAATAATTCATCCAACGGACAACAACCAGGAATCTTGACTATAAAACAAGCCATACAGCAAATCAGCGGATTCGGTTATATCCTAAACTCGCTGAACATTCTTTCTCCCGCCGGAAGAAAGGAGCTGTTTTCTTTGCCGTTCCTGACAAACCGAAACGATATTGAAACAGCTATGGATGAAACTGAAACGGCTTTCAACATCGTCAACACAACGGAGAACGAGAGACTACTGTCGGTGCTCTTTTCCAGGCTGACGCAGTTACGCGACATTTCAGGG
>SHOL01000230.1 GCA_004294945.1 Treponema sp. | reverse complement strand
CAGCGTGTTCACGATATCTTTGTGTATTGAATAATAGCCGAAGCTGGAAAGAGCAATCACAACACACACATAACAGACAATCAGCGGAAGCAGGAGTTGTATATGCAGTCCCTTTTTTTTACCATGGTACATACAAGTATGATGCGCCGGCAGAGTCAGTGTCAAATATTGCATAGCCGCTGTATTTCAGGTAAAATCAATGCATTACCGCTACAGCGCGCACAACGCAAAGGAAATGCATACATGTCCAAAATTTCGATGAAACATGCGATTGCCGAACTTGACGGCGACGAAATGACGAGGGTTCTGTGGGGAGTGATCAAGGAAAAGCTTCTTGAACCGTATATCGACCTCAAGGTTGAGTATTTCGATCTTGGACTGAAAGCCCGCGACGATACGGACGACCGCATTACCTATGAAGCTTCCGAAGCTATCAAGCGGCTTGGAGTCGGCGTCAAGTGCGCAACGATCACGTCGAATGCCGCACGCATGGAAGAATACAAGCTGAAGCAGCTGACCCCGAGCCCGAACGGAATTATCAGGGCTGAACTCGACGGAACGGTGTTCAGAAAACCCATCATTGTGCATAACGTGAAAGGCTCTGTTTCCTGCTGGGAAAAACCGCTTGTGCTGGGACGCCATGCCTACGGCGACGTATACAAAAACTGCGAACTAGCAGTGCCCGGCCCGGGAAAGGCGGAACTCGTATTCACAGGCGCGGACGGAACGGTACTACGCAAGACGATCATGGATATGAAAGGGTCTGGAGTCCTGCAGGGGATACACAATCTTGATGCTTCGATCGAAAGCTTCGCGCGAGCCTGCTTCTACTATGGACTTTCCGAGAAAATCGATGTCTGGTTTGCCACAAAGGATACTATTTCCAAGACCTACGACGGCAGATTCAAGGATATCTTCCAGCAGATTTATGATTCGGAATATAAAACCCGGTTTGAACAAGCCGGTATCGAATATTTCTATACGCTTATCGACGACGCAGTTGCCCGCGTAATGCAGTCAAAGGGCGGATTCCTGTGGGCATGCAAAAACTACGACGGAGACGTGATGAGCGACATGGTAGCATCGGCTTCGGGAAGCCTCGCAATGATGACCAGCGTGCTGGTGTCTCCTGACGGCGTGTTCGAATATGAAGCCGCGCACGGAACCGTGCAGAGACACTACTATAAATACCTGAAAGGTGAAAAAACCTCGACTAATCCGGTCGCGCTCATTTTCGCCTGGACGGGGGCCCTGGCAAAGCGCGCCGAACTCGACGGCACTCCGGAACTGGCAGCATTCGCAAAACGCCTTGAAGAGGCGACTCTCGGGTGCATCGAAGACGGAATCATGACCGGAGATCTTGCAAAGATAGCGTCTCCGGCAGCGAAGGAAGTGTTGGACAGCTGGCAGTTCATCGACCGCATCGCGGCGCGTCTGTAATGCAGAAGGCCGCCTTCCGCCGGACATCAGGATACGCGCGTCAGTTTTTCTCTTTCCGGGACCTGAGGCCGATCAGGGCGCCGGCGAAGGCGGTCGAGGCGGCTGACACTGTCCACAAAACGGCAAGGCTGAAGCGCTGGATCAGAAGACCACCGAAATACGGAGCAACCGCCCTTCCCGCACCGGTTACGAACGGAAACACCGCGTTGAACCGTCCGCGGTGGCTCATCGGCGTGTTGTTCGCAATGTAATACCAGGTGTTCACTGCATCAACAATTTCGCCAAGCGTCCAGATAAAAGTACACGCGTAAAAAGCCAGGAACGACCGTGCACACACGAAGCCCGCAAAACCTATTGTATACAGGATTCCGGCAAAGGCGACGTTTGCAAGGGTGCGGAATCTGCGGGAAATCGAGACCGCCGGAGCATTGAGAAGAATGACGGTAATCGCATTGAGCGACATGAGCGAGCCGAAGACCGCAGGCCCGCGTTCGCCGAACATTTCAACTGCGGACAACGGCAGACTGAACAGGGTTTGGCCATACGCAAAGCCGTATACGGTAATCAACAGACCGAACACCAAAAGAGAGGACCGTCCCCGAAGCGCGAAAAAAAACGAGCCTTCGACAGCCTTGTCACTTCGGTCCGACGCCATGCTTTCATCCATTTCTTCACGCGTTGGACGCGTTTCCTTGACGCTGACTGCAATACACACCATGGAGAGAAACCCCATCAGCGCATTGCCAAAAAAAAGCCAGTCGGTAGCACGATAAAAGAGAAAGCCGCCAAGAACCGGGCCAATCGAATAACCCAGGTTGTGCCCAAGATAGGTCAATGCGAATGAGCGCTGACGGTTTTCGGGATTGGTGATGTCTGTCTGCATTGCACCCCGCGCCGGATCGGCTGCGCCGTCGAACAACAGATTCCCCATAATCAAAAACGGCACTGCGGGAGAATCGCCCAGAAAGCCGCAGATCAGAAACAGCAAGCTGGCCAGAGACTGCGAAACAATGAGAACGACTTTTCGTCCCCGGGCGTCGCTGATCTTCCCCCCGATAATAGAGCCTGGAACGTAGAGCAGCGACGAAATAAACATAAAAAGACCGGCTTCCGCAACGGAATAACCAAGCTTCTGCGTCAAAAAAAGCGTAAGAAAAGGATAAACGAATATGCCGGCGCCGTTTATCACCGTTGCAGCGAAAAGCGCATATACGGGACGGGGCAGTCCGCGGTACACGTAAAAAGGATTCAGTTTGGAGAAATTCATGATCATTGTCCTGTCTACACTTTATTCTGAGGAATTTTTTTAAACCGCGAATCAGATGAGCTTCTTGCAAAAGTCGGTTACTTTTGCAAGAAGCTCTTGGAGTTCAACAAC
>SHOL01000042.1:12123-16361 GCA_004294945.1 Treponema sp. | reverse complement strand
CATCGGCGTCGTTACCGGCACCGTTTCCCAGTCCGAGGACGACCTCCGCGGCGCGGAAGAACTGATCAAAAGATACGGAGCCGTAAAAGACGGCGGCATGATTCAGCACATTACGTATCCCGACGACTTTATGTCCCAGCAGGAAACTACGATTTCCCAGATTGTCGCGCTTGCCGACGACCCGGCAATGAAAGCCATCGTCGTCAACCAGGCTGTTCCCGGTACCGCCGAAGCGTTCAAGCGCGTCAAGGAAAAGAGAGCCGACATTCTGTGCTTTGCCGGCGAAGCGCATGAAGACCCGCTGGTCATTCAGGCCTCGGCCGATCTCGCGGTCAACGCCGACTTTATCTCCCGCGGCTACACGATCATCTGGGCAGCCAAGCAGATGGGCGCGAAGACCTTCGTCCACATTTCGTTCCCCCGCCACATGTCCTACGAATCCCTGGGACTCCGCCGCCAGATCATGGAAGAAGCCTGCAAGGACCTCGGCCTGACCTTCGCGTTTGAAACCGCTCCCGATCCGACCAGCGACGTCGGCGTCGCCGGCGCGCAGCAGTTCATCCTGGAAAAAGTGCCCCAGTGGGTTCAGAAGTACGGCAAAGATACCGCCTTCTTCTGCACCAACGACGCGCACACCGAGCCGCTGCTGAAGCAGATCGCCGCATACGGCGGTATGTTCGTTGAAGCCGACCTCCCCTCGCCCCTCATGGGCTATCCGGGAGCGTTCGGTATCGATCTGTCCGCTGAAGCGGGCAACTTCCCGGCCATTCTCAAGAAAGTCGAGTCCACCGTCGTTGCGAAAGCCGGCCCCGGCAAGTTCGGAACCTGGGCATACTCCTACGGCTTCACCGTGACTGCCGGTCTCGGAGAATACGCCAAGCGCGTTGCCGAAGGCACTGCAGCCAAAGGCAGCATGAGCGACCTCTACAAGGCTCTCGGCGAGTTCACTCCCGGCGCCAAGTGGAACGGCGGAAGCTACATCGACGCGAACACGGGCGTACGTGCAAAAAACCACACCCTCGTCTACATGGATACGTATATTATGGGACAGGGTTATCTCGATACGACGGGTCTGACCGTTCCCGAGAAATACTACAACATCAAGTTCCAGAAGTAATGAGACGGGCGCCCCGGAAGACGTGCGTGTGTCCGGGCGCGCCGATTCAATGGAATGCCGTGCGGCGTTCCTTCCAATCCAGCGGACGGATCCGAAAACCGCAGGCCTGTTCGGGCTTCCGGCGGATGAGTCCGCTTTTTATTAGTGCCATCAAAAAACTTCAGTTTTTTTGATGGCAACCATAATGTAATGGAAAATCCTGCAAGGATTTTCCAAGGCATCGAAAAAAAATCAACCGGTTTTTTTTGGATGCCCTCAGGATAGTATGTCAAACGATACCCCCCTATTGCGCCTTGAAGGCATTACCAAAGACTTTTCCGGAACCGTCGTTCTCGAGAACGTGACATTCGATCTGCGCGCGGGAGAAATACTCGGCCTGGTCGGAGAAAACGGCGCCGGAAAAACGACACTTATGAGCATTCTGTTCGGCATGCCCGTCATCCGGGAAACAGGCGGATACGGCGGAAAGATTCTGGTCGACGGCAGGGAAGTCCGCTTCTCCGGGCCCTTCGACGCCCTCGACGCCGGTATCGGCATGGTCCATCAGGAGTTCTCCCTGATACCCGGCTTTTCTGCGACGGAAAACATCATGCTGAACCGCGAAATCGCCAAAGGCGGTATAATCGCGGATATTTTCGGTCCGCGACTTTCGACGCTCGACCGCGCAACCATGCATACCAGGGCCAAAACCGCGATTTCCCGCCTCGGCATCGAGATTGATCCCGAGATGAAGATCGCCGAAATGCCCATCGGACATAAACAGTTTACGGAAATCGCCCGCGAGATCGACCGCGAAAAAGTCAGGATACTCGTGCTCGACGAGCCTACGGCCGTACTGACCGAATCCGAGGCGGAAATCCTCCTCGATGCGGTCAAGCGGCTCGCCGCGACCGGCATCGGAGTAATCTTCATTTCCCACCGCCTCCACGAGATAACCGGGATGTGCGACCGCGTCGTGACGCTGCGCGACGGCAAATCGGTACGCGACGTGCCGGTCGGGGAGACCACGGTCGAAGAAATTGCCGTTTCAATGGTCGGCCGCGACATGGCTCCGCCTGAGAAGAGTCAGGACAACCGTGTCTTCGGCGAGCCGTTACTGTCGGTCAAGAACCTGTGGGTCGACATGCCCGGAGAAGTGGTCAGGAACGTTTCGTTCGACGTCCGGCAGGGCGAGATTTTCGGCATCGGCGGACTGGCAGGCCAGGGCGAGCTCGGCATTCCGAACGGCATCATGAGCCTGTATCCGGCGGGCGGCGAAGTGCTCTTCAAGGGAAAGACGCTGCCCCGCGGAAACCCCAGGACGGCGCTTGCCGAAGGCATCGCCTTCGTGTCGGAAGACCGCCGCGGCGTGGGTCTCCTTCTGGACGAAACGCTCGAATGGAACATCGCTTTTACCGCGATGCAGTCACAGAACCGCTTTCTCAAATCCTTCCTCGGCGGCCTCGTACGATTGCGCGACGAAAAGGCGATGAAAGAGCTTGCCAACACATACATCGACATGCTCGAAATAAAGTGCACCGGTTCAAAGCAGGCGGCGAAGGAGCTGTCCGGCGGAAACCAGCAAAAGATATGCCTTGCCAAGGCGTTCTGCCTGGAGCCCGAACTGCTGTTCGTTTCCGAGCCGACACGGGGCATCGACGTCGGAGCAAAGGCGATCGTGCTCGACGTGCTCAGAAAATACAACCGGGAGCTCGGCGTCACCATCGTAATGGTTTCGAGCGAACTCGAAGAACTCCGCTCGGTATGCGACCGCATCGCAATCGTTTCGCAGGGAGCGGTGGCTGACGTGCTGGACCCGTCCGCGTCGCAGGCGGAATTCGCTCTCAGCATGGCGGGCTTGCGCGAATCCGGCAAAAACCGGATCAAGGAGAACTGATGAACACCACTGATATGCACAAGCGGATCAAGGAAGCGGCCGCCGACTTCGGCTGGCCCAGAATCATTATCGCACTGTTTCTCGCGGTTCTGTTCATACTCGCCCCGTTCGTCAAGGTAAGCATCGCGTCGTCCCTGTCGGACATCATCAACCGGTTCGGCATGAACGCACTGCTCGTGCTCGCGATGGTACCGATGATCCAGTCCGGCTGCGGACTCAACTTCGGCCTTTCGCTCGGCGTCATCGCCGGGCTTCTCGGCTCCACGATGGCGGTGCAGTTCGGCCTTACCGGCTGGGCCGGCCTCTTCGGCGCAATCGCCCTCTCCGTCCCCTTCGCGGTTGTTCTCGGCTGGCTCTACGCCAAGCTCCTGAACCGGGTCAAGGGCGAGGAAATGACCATCGCGATGTACGTCGGTTTCGCCGCCGTCATGTTCATGTCGATCATGTGGCTCATTCTGCCCTACTCCAGCAAGAACATGGTCTGGGGCTACGAAGGCAAGGGGCTGCGCACCACGATCACCCTCGACGGCTACTGGAACCGGCAGCTGAGCGACTTCCTCGCAGTCAGGCTGAGCGAAAACTTCGTGTTTCCGACCGGGCTCATCCTGTTCGTAGCGGCAAGCTGCGCCGTCATGTGGCTTTTCCTGCGCAGCAAGACGGGTACTGCAATGACCGCGGTAGGCTCGAATCCCGACTTCGCGCGGGCAAGCGGCATCGACATCAACAAAATGCGTACGACCAGCGTCGTCATGTCGACCGTCTTCGGCGCCGTCGGCATCCTCCTGTATCAGCAGAGCTTCGGCTTTATCCAGCTGTACACCGCCCCCCTCTACATGGCATTTCCAGCCGTCGCGGCCATCCTGATCGGCGGCGCATCCATAAACAAGGCATCCATCGTACAGGTGGTCGTCGGAACGATTCTCTTTCAGGGAATCCTTACGATGACGCCTTCGGTCATCAACAGTCTCCTGCAGACCGACATGTCCGAGGTTATCCGCATCGTTCTCTCGAACGGCATGATTCTCTATGCGCTGACGCGCAAATCGAAGGTGACGCGATGAAAAAACAGTTCGTACTCAAAAGCTTTATCGCAGACAATCTCGTCGCGGTCATTTTCCTCGCGATTACCATCGCGTCGATTCCCCTTTCGGGCCTCTCGCCGGTGCATATCATCGACGACTTGATGACCCGTATCGGCCGGAACGCATTCCTTGTCTTCTCGCTGATCCTCCCCATCATGGCGGG
>SHOL01000042.1:7798-12113 GCA_004294945.1 Treponema sp. | reverse complement strand
CATGGCGGGAATGGGCATCAACTTCGGCATGGTGCTCGGCGCCATGGCAGGCCAGATCGGACTTATCTTCGCCATGGACTGGGGCATCGGCGGCATGCAGGGACTCGGCTTCGCCGCCCTGCTCGGCCTTCCCGTCTCCATCCTTCTGGGCTGGATAGCGGGCTCCATCCTGAACCATGCCCGCGGCCGGGAAATGGTAACGAGCTACATCCTCGGATTTTTCTTCAACGGCATCTACCAGTTCGTGGTGCTCTACCTTTTCGGTTCGGTCATCCCGCTCCACAACCGGGCAATCGCCCTGTCGCGCGGATTCGGCGTGCGCAACACGCTCAACCTCGAGCCGGTCCGGCAGGTGCTGGACAACGCCTGTCTGGTAAAAATCGCCGGCGTCAGGCTTCCGATGCTCTCGTACGCGATTATCGTCGTGCTGTGCGTGTTCATCGTCTGGTTCAAGAAAACCAAACTGGGACAGGACATGCGCGCCGTCGGCCAAAACCAGCATGTGTCGAACGCCGCCGGCATACCGGTCGAAAAGACCAGAATTCTGTCGATCGTCATCTCGACGGTGCTTGCCTGCTTCGGCCAGATCATCTTCCTGCAGAACATGGGCAACATGAATACCTACAACGCCCACGACCAGACCGGCTTCTTCGCGGCAGCCGCTATCCTCGTCGGAGGGGCTTCGCTCACCAAGGCGAGCATCCCCAACGTCTTCGCAGGCGTTCTGCTCCTCCACCTGATGTACATCGTCGTGCCGATGGCGGGACAAAACCTGTTCGGCTCCGCAAACATCGGCGAATACTTCAGGCAGTTCATCGGCTACGGCGTTATCGCGCTGTCGCTGGTCATTCACGCATGGAGATCCAGGCGTGAAGCCGAAAAAGCGCGGGCACTTCTGAGATCCGAAGGAGAAGAAGCATGAAAGGCGAACAGAAGCACGGCGGAACAAAAACACTCGCGCTCCGCGCCGCCATAGGCGTTGCGTACATCGGGCTGCTCGCGCTGTTTCTCGTGACCGGGCGCACGCATACCGTACTGATAGACAACAAGGCCGATCCGGCGGGATCCTGGCAGGCGATACGCGGCATGACCGTCTCGGTCAACGGAGGCGAAGCCGTCGAATACATGAAAGGTGACCGCGACAAGGTTTCGGTCAAAGGACAAAAGATGCGGGTGCGCGTCGAGTTCTTCGACGGCCGTGATACCGAGGAATACTCGCTCAAGATTCCCTTTATCGAGGATACGCTCCTTCTGTCTGTGCCCAAACTGGCGGAAGGGCTCGACAATCCGATGGAGCCATTCAACCTGTACGCCGACAACAAGGCACGGACCGATGCGGAAGAGGGAGAGCGCTTCGGCCAGGAGCCCTGAGCAGTCTACAGCTTGAGATATTTGGCGTACAGCTTGTTTTCTTCGCGCTGTATGCGGTCCTTCAGGAGCGCATGCAGGAACGCGAAATCTTCCGCGAAGCGGCCGGCGCCCTTGCCGGCAATCCAGCCGTCGATCAGGGCGACCGCTTTGGCGGAGATCTCGTTCATTTCGAGACCCATAACTTTCAACATTTCGCGCAACCCTTCGTTCTTCTCAGCAGCAGCGCGCATTTCCGGGTAGAGCTTCCTGTCCTCCCGCTCGAGATGCGCGGTCAGCTGGGCGCGCACATCCTTGAGCAGGCGGACGGCTTCCGCGTCCAGTTCAGGGCGGCCGCTCAGCACGCCGAGCGTCGATGCAAGGCGCGCATGGTCCGCGTTCAGTTCTCGTATCACATCCAGTTTCATAGTAATGCCTCCGCACAGCAGGTTTGCTTCTACTTTACGCAATTCCGCCGGCAGAGAATGTGACATATATCACAAAAACCGACAAAGCA
Organism: Treponema sp.; assembly: GCA_004294945.1. Lineage (GTDB taxonomy): Bacteria > Spirochaetota > Spirochaetia > Treponematales > Treponemataceae > Teretinema. The sequence goes on along the minus strand of SHOL01000042.1, from coordinate 10,249 downwards.
CGCCGGATCGAGGATCGAAGGCGCTTGGCGATACGCCCGAGCGCATGCGAGCGGAAAGCTCACGCGCATCGTGGCGCTCGATGCCCGAAATAGCGTCTTATTGTCCGAGCGGAAAGGCTTCGTCGCCGTCGGCTTCGAGCAGGCGGTTTCCGAAAAAGCGGATGCCCAGAAGTCCGAGCGGCGCGGTGAAGAGGATCGCGAGTACGGCGATTGCAAGAATGGTCTGGCCTTGGAGAATCCCCCGGGACAGGGCGACGCCGCCGAGAGCTGCCTGGACGGTCGCTTTCGGAAGGTAGGCGATGGCGCAAAACAGGCGTTCGCGCACGGTGAGCGGGGAAAAGGCAGTCGCGACCCACACGCCGAGCGATCGGAAAACGAGGCCGCCTGAAATCGCGAGAAGGCCGCGAAAGCCCGCCTCAAAGGCGGCCGAGGGTTCAAGCGAAAAGCCGATCATGACGAAGAGTATGATTTCGGCAAATACCCAAATCTTGGAAAGCTTTGACGCAAGCTCGCGGGCGACTTCTTCGAAATGTTCGAGGAGGACAAAACCGATGGTTATAATGCCCAGAAGCGCGGCAAAATGAAAAGAGTCACCGACCTGCACGAGCAGCGTCGCGCACACCAAGAGGATCAGCGCTTTTTCGGTTGCGCGGATAGTGGCGTAATGACGCCTGAACACGAGCAGCAGGACGAATCCGACGATTGCGCCCGTACCGATGCCTGCGCCGATGGAAAGGGGAACCGAGAGAACCGCCTGCCAAAGAGCGCCCCGAACGACCGGTATACCACGGCTATACGCGGGGAATCAAGACGAACGGTACCGGACGCGCAGAATAAGATTCAGGACCGAACATCATGGGCGCAGCGGGTTCGAAAGCTCGATTACCCTGGTGCACGTTCCGCGTCCGGCCCTTCCGGCCGTCCGCAGAACCTGCAAGACCAAGCGGGTTTGATTCTCGATTCCGCTTATTTTTTGACCGCCTCCAGAGCTTTCGCGTAATCGGGTTCCTGCTTGATCTCGGGAACCTGCTCCGTGTAGAGCACGGTGTTGTCAGCGTCGAGCACGACGACCGCACGAGAGAGCAACCCGGCAAGCGGGCCAGTAGTTATTTCCACCCCCCAGTCGCGGCCGAATTTCCGGTCACGAAGTTGAGAGAGGGAAATAATATTCGAAAGACCCTCTGCCTTGCAGAACCGGCTGATCGCGAAGGGCAGATCATTGGAAACCATCAGGAGTACTGCATCGTCGAGTTTTGCAATCTCGTGGTCGAACCTTCGCGCGCTCGCCGCGCACACACCGGTGTCGAGACTCGGCACGATATTCAAGATCTTCTTCTTTCCTGCGAAATCCTTCAGCGAAACGTCGGAAAGATCCTCGCGCGTCAGCACGAAATCCGGAGCCTTTGCACCGACAGCAGGAAGAGTCCCGCAGGTTTCTATGGGAGAACCGCCAAGCGTAATTTTTGCCATACTAACCTCCATAAATGTTAGCCAAAGCATACTCATATTCTAGCAGAAAAGCAAATTCTGTTCGAATTGGAACAGGTGTACCGAAGCAAGAATTCCAGGGATTTACCATAAATGCTGATACGAAGAGTGCGCATTCCATTTTACGCTGGATCATATAGGAAGACAGTATATGTAGCGACGTTGTCGGCATGGGCACTCATCCTGATTGGAGTATACCTCGGGTATAAAACCGGAAAAACCATCGGCTACTTCAACGGCGATGGCTCGGTGATGATGTTCTTCGGCGCAATAATCGGCGGCGGAATCGGATTTGTACTCAGCGCGCTGATAATTCCGCCGATTATCATTTTATTCGCCATCTATGAACGCATGGAAATCATCTCGGATTGCGATGCCGTAAAAAAATATCGGTGGAACGGACAGAGTGCGAGCTCCGCTCGAAGCGAACCGGCTCCCGACATCGGCGAAGTTACCGGATCGATTTTGAAGTGGAACAGAGACGAAGAAAACTGATTTGCCAGCGCGGTTTTCAGCACCGGATCAGCCGATGCGGAGCATAGAAAGCCGGTCACCGGCAGGACAGCCGGTCCTGGGCGGGGTACGTGCATGCACGGTGATCGAGGATCGAAGTTGTTGAGGCGTGCACAGCGGTTCCTCCGCCCTGGGAAGATCGAAGCACGTGCTTCAAGCGGGATCGATATAGGTCCAGAGTAAAAAGTTCTTGTGCGGTATCGCGTTGTGCTGCATAGTTACGGAATGGAATATGTTGAAGTGCGCGTCAGGGATGTTCCCGGGCTGAAGACGTTCGGCAGGGTGCCCGTTTTTTTGGAGGACGGGGCGCTCGAGGTGTTCTGGACCGGCAGCGGTGTCGAGTTTGCGGGGTATTTTTCGGCCGCCTGGATCGAGCTCGAGTCGGACTACGAGACGTATGAAAGCTGGGTAAGCGTGTTCGTGAACGGTGCATGGATCGCCCGCTTTATC
>SHOL01000042.1:0-7788 GCA_004294945.1 Treponema sp. | reverse complement strand
CTTTATCCTGGAAAAAGGCAGGCGCTGGTACTGCCTTGCGCGCGGAATGAATGCGTCGAAAGCGCAGAGCATTCGGGTGCTCAAGGACACGCAGGCGATGGGAGACGATCCAGCTCATTCGCTCGTCATGCGCACAGTCCGGGTCGAGACGACGGGCGCAGCGCCGGCGGAAGCAGTACGGGCGGACGAGGTTTTCGTTTCTGTGCCCCGGAAAAAAAGAATGATCGAGTTCGTCGGAGACAGCATAACTTCGGGAGAAGGGACTATCGGCGCAAAAGGCGAGATGGACTGGATATCGATGTGGTTTACGTGCGCCAACACCTGGGCGTACATGGCGGCAGAACGGCTCGATGCCGACTTCCGCTTCGTCAGCCAGAGCGGCTGGGGCGTCTACTGCGCCTGGGACAACGATATCCGGCATGCGCTCCCGCTCCATTACGCAGAACTATGCGGCCCGATGTTGTCTGGTCGACTTGAATCGGGTCATCCCTGCATAAAAAGCCGCCGCGCTTCTGAGGCCGGACGCATCCGGGCTGGCGCGCCCTACGATTTTTCTAAGGAACCGGCAGACGCGGTGGTGATCAATCTCGGCACAAACGACTCAGGTTCGTTCAGGAATCCTGCCTGGACAGACCCGGAAACCGGCACGGTATACAAGCAGCGTCTGAATCCCGACGGCTCGCTCAACGCAGACGATGCGGCGAAATTTACGCACGCGGCGGAACGCTTTCTTGCGCTCGTTCGGGAGAAGAATCCGGACGCGCTCATCGTGTGGGCGTACGGGATGCTCGGCTTTGAAATGGAGCGATACATACTGCAGGCGATCGAAAGCCGGAAGGCGGCGGGCGACGGCAGCGTGTCATACCTGCGCTTGCCGGCAATGCTTTCGGGAGAGGAAGGCTCGCGCGACCATCCCGGCTATCCCGCCCACCAGCGGGCAGCCGACTCGGTTGCCGAGTGCCTGACTGAACTGTGGAAGTGATGGGAGAAACTCAGGCGGACTGAAAGGACCCATAAAAGAACCTGAAGTGTTGAGGCGCCCTCTGTCAGTACTTCCCCTTCATTTTCCCGGATAGCCCCAGGATTCGATCAGCTTGCAAAAGCGGTCGAACTTGCTGGAAAGAACTGCTATCCGGTTGCCTTCCACCCGGAGGACGCAGGAGGCAAGTCCGGGATCGCGCGCAAGTATCGTGCGGAATTCACTCCCGTTATCGCCCAGATCGATAACCAGCGCCGATTCTGATACCATGAAAAACTGCGCGCGCTTTTTGACCGATGAGAAGAACGTCTTCCATTTTGGCGACGGATCCGGCTCAATAAGGCGCTGGAACGACTCTATCCGCCGATCGATATCGCTCATCGTTACGCACCCGTGCGAAAACGAAGAAGCAGTAATCCGATACCGCTCCTCACCCACCGCTTCGCCGATTGCTTCCAAATAGAGTTTGCGCTCAAGTGATTTCCCGCGAAAGGTCACCATTAAAAGTTCGCGGTCGGCGATGGCTTCAAAGGTTCGCTTTTCATTCGCCGGCTTTTCACTGTCGAGCCCGAGGCACCAGCGCCCAAACGGCGTCACTCGCACGGCAAAAACGGTGTCGTAGTTCGATACCGGCCGTTCTTTTTGCGTCTTAACCGTTTTTACCGGGTTTTCACGCTCCGAAATTTCAACCAGACCGAAAACAGCCATCAAATAAAAGTATGCGCGAAACAGGGGATAATGCACTGTATACCGGCGCACAGGTCCGGCAACTGATAGGCGGTCCGAGTATGTGGTTACGACCCTGAATTCGGGCATTCGTAATTCAACAGCCTTGTAATAGACATACGCTGATTCAATTCTGAGGGGCCAGTAGGACCGTTCGAAATTCCTGATTTCCAGACTCAATACCAGTGACTCGATGTCGTACCACTCGGGCTTTTCGGCAATGGAGAGCAAAAGCGACCGAAAAGTTTGCCGGCTCAAGGGTTCATGGAATTCGTTTCGAAGACGGTTTCCGGGTTCGCACGACAAGTGCTCGCACAAGGCATAGTGTTCGAAGCTCGCCCCGGTTAGCGGATCTGGCGTCCGTTCGTACTTCTGAATAAGTTTGATGTCCAGGAAAAACCGTGAAACAGCGTCTTTGATCCATTCGTCAACGTCTTTTGGCCGCTGCGGCTTGTCGGCGTAAAAGGCGCAGACAAAGCGATCCAGGAGTGCCACGGGATCGGGCCCTTTCTTTCCGGAAAGGGGAAGAAAATCGATGCCGATCCGGGACCTGAGCGCATTGAGCTCCGCTTTTTTGAGGGAACCGCGGACGCGTTCTCCACGGGTGTATACGTTGAACGGCGGAATATTTTCAAGCGCGAGTGCGATGTTTTCGCTCCGGAGCTCGCTGTTCGTCCAGACCGGAAAGGGTTCTTCCTGTATGGGGGTATACTGTACTGCCGCGGGAGGCTCCAGGAGGAGGTTGAACAGTATTTTGAACGGCATCGCCAGGCGTACAGAATCGTGACTGTCCAGAACAAAACAGTGAATGCGTACGTCATCGTTCAGAACCGGGGCGTAGTAGTAAGAGGTCTTCCGTTTTGCAAGAAGCATGATTCCATGCTTTTTTTCGAACCGGGAGATAAGGAGCGAATCGTAAAAAGCTCCTTCGTACATCATGTCCAAAAGATAGTCGGGGAGCCTGGAAAAAAAGGCAGCCCAGTCTTCGGCGGTTTCAAACGAGAGGAGCGAAGCGACGAGCGCGGAGAGATCGGCTTTCTTTTTTGTTGGTTCGGGCGCTGTGCCGGTGAAGGTCACCCATATATTTTTTAGTTGCTCTACCGTAAATGATGTATCCAGAACATCGGGAAGCGTCTTGAGCAACGTGTGCAGCTGCTTCGAAGGAAAGGGGGTTTTGAGCTCGATTCGGATTGGTTCCTTTTTCTTTTTTGCCATGTTTTATCCCAGTAAATATTCGATATCATCTTCGGAAAGGCCGCGCACGGCGCCCGAATCGGACGAGAGCAGGGCTTCTGCGATTCCCGCCTTGCGCGTCTGCAGTTCGAGAATTTTTTCTTCTATAGTATCCTTGGCGATCATGCGGTAGCAGAAGACCGGATTTGTCTGCCCGATACGGTGAGTCCGGTCGATCGCCTGATCTTCGGCGGCCCGGTTCCACCAGGGATCGAGGATAAACACGTAGTCTGCGGCGGTCAGGTTGAGCCCCACGCCTCCTGTTTTCAGTGTCATGATGAACGCGCCGATTGACGGATCGGTCTGAAACTGCTGTACAAGCGCCTGACGGTTGACTGTCGCGCCGGTCATGACGAGATTCGGAATTCCAGCCTCGGCAAGGTCGTCGGAAACCTGTTCGACCGAGTCGAGAAAGTTGGTAAAAATTAGGCACTTGTGCCCTTCGGCGATTACTCCGGCAACCATGTCGCGAATATACTCGCGCTTGGCCGATACGCCGGAAAAGCCGGATTCGGAGTCGGGCATTCCAGCAAAGCGCCTGAGTTCGCCGAGCGCTTGCAATATAAGAAAGGAGCTTTTCTGGATTCCCTGCGCATCGATCGCACCGGCTAGCCGCGCCTTGAGTTCGGCCGAACGCTGGCGGTAGAGGGCGAGGTGGTCGGGCGAGAGTTCGATAAGCGCTGTCTGTTCTGTCTTGGCAGGGAGGTCGGCGAGCACGTCTTTTTTGACGCGGCGAAGCATGAATGGATACAGCCTGAGCTTGAGGTCTTTGAGGGCGTTTTCGTCCTGTCCGTCCTGGATCGGTCGGAGATACCGGCTCATAAATTCTGCTTCGCTGCCAAAAAGAGATGGATTCAGGAATTTGAACAGGCTGTACAGATCGGCGAGGCTGTTTTCAACCGGGGTGCCGCTCATCGCGACGCGATGTTTTGCTTTCAGTGTACGAACGGCTGCTGAGGTGCGGGTTTCACTGTTTTTGACGTTTTGGGCTTCGTCGAGTACGACATACGCGAATTCTATGCCCGAAAAGTCTTTGATATCGTTACGAATTGTGGCGTAGCTGGAGAGGATGACGGTGTTTGTAAGCTTCTTGACGGCTGCGCTGTCGCGGCCGATTCCGTAATGCACATGCACGGGGATGAGCGGCGCAAAGCGGATGAATTCGGACCGCCAGTTGAACATGAGGGAGCGAGGTACGAGGACGAGAGAGTTTCCCTGCATCCCGGAAGCATAAGCGTTCCTGAGCGCGACGATAATCTGGACTGTTTTGCCCAAGCCCATATCGTCCGCGAGGCATGCGCCAAAGCCGTGTTCCCGCAGGTATTCAAGCCACTGAACGCCGTACGCTTGATACGGCCTGAGCGTTCCGTCCGGTACGGTCGTATCGGTTTTGCGCTGTGACAGATCGTTGAAACCGCGGAGAAAAGAGTCTGTATTGTGCCAGCCTTCGCCGGCCGCGTCGATACCGTCAATAGCCCGAAGCGCCGCAATATCGAACAACGAAACGCTTATCGCGTCCTCCGCTCCCTTCATTTTGGATACCAGACGGCTGAAGCGCTCGACAGTATCGCTTTCGGGCCAGGCTTTGCTGCCGTCGGAAAGCGTGATAAAGCCGTTTTTTCGGTATTGGTTCATAAAGACGCCGAACGGAAGCGATTCGCCTGAAAACTCCACTTCGCCCGTGCCTGCAAACCAGTCGACGCCCGTGCCAAGCGACAGGCGCAGCTTGGGCCGTCCGATGCGGAGTCGATATTTTTCCAGGACTTTTGCTTGCAGCAAGACGAAGTTTTGCAGAAGGTCGCTCATGTGCTCTTCAAGGAATGCGCGTGCGAACGGACCGGCTATGACGAACCGGCCTTCTTCTTCGTACACGGAAGAATCGCTGCCCTTGACGCGTGAAAGCATTGTCCGAAAGATGTCGGCGGGTGTTTCAGGAAACAGTATTTCCGAAACGCGGACGACTGACGATTCGTAATCGAGGCGGACGGTTTCGACGATTTCCTGGTCTTCGAAAAAGCCGGGGGGATAGCCTTCAAGCCAGGCCATGGGGCGGATGTGCACATAGCCGTATTCGTCTATTTCGGAAAAAAGAAGTGCAGGCCGGGCGCTTACCGGGCGCCCCTGCTTTACTGTCCAGCCGTTGGCGGCAATACGGATTGTGGGGACAAGGGAACGACACAGGGAAAGCCAGGCTTCCAGATTTTCCCGTTCGACGGTCTCTGCGCTGTACCGGAATTCGGTGCTCCAGGGGCCAAGATCCTGGACACTGTATATCGAGCGGCCGTCCAGAAGCAGGGAAGAGGCAAGCGGCACAAGGGTGCCGGATGATGGAGAGCGGGTTTCACCGGTGGAGGGATCGACTAACGCAAATGAGATTTGTATCCGCGGTGCGGTAGGATCAGGAAGTGTTACTGTGCAGAAAAAGTCGCCGGGGACAAGTTCAAGCAGGTCCGAATCGCTATTGAGCAGGATGCCGATCGAAGCGGCCAGAGTCAGGAGGGCTGCGGAAGGTTGAAGGATTGCAGCACTTTGCCCCGCGATGTCCGTAGCATCCCAGCGCACGAACGAACGCGAGCGGGCAAGCTCTGCCGAAAAGGTCCGAAAGAACTCTCGTTCTTTACCGGCAAATGCACGATAGTCTGGCTGAACAGCATTTCCCTTCCAGTCGGTTAACGACAAGGAGAAGGACCCGGGGATACCGGAAAGACGGGCAAAACAGGAACGGCCTGCGGGTTTTCGAGCGCTAACACTTGCGGATATATGTGCAGCCCCTGATGGGGCGTCAGTTCCTGATTCTACTTTTTTTGGGGGACGTCCGCGACCCCGTTTTGCTTCTGCCATAGCGCTCATTATCAAAAAAAAAGAGGATTCTGTACAGAGCTGCAGGGTTGTTAACAAGGAAAAAAGGCTACGAGCGCCACGGTACTTTCGTAGATCATTCCCGTTTCAGTCGTTATCCTTTGACTGCACCTCCAGTAAGGCCGGACACAATGTACTTCTGGCACAAAACATAGATTATGATTGCGGGAATCATTGCAAGCGTCAGAAAGGCCAGGATCAGGTTCCAGTCAGCAGCGTGCTCGCCCATGAAGTCCATGACGCCCATCGGTAGCGTAAACTTGCTCTGCGTGTTGAACACCAGCAGCGGTGTAAAAAAATTGTTCCAGCTCGAAACGAATGTGAGGACGCTGACGGTCGCAAGAATTGGTGTTGACAGGGGCAAGACAATACGGAACAAAAAGCCGAACCGGCCGTAGCCGTCGACGGTGGCTGCTTCTTCGAGCTCCATCGGAATCTGCTTGATAAAGCCGCGCAGCAGCATGATCATCATCGGCAAGCCGAAGGCGGCCTGCGGGAGAACGACGCCCAGATGCGTATCAAGCAAGCCGAATTTTCGGAGCTGTACATACAGCGGAAGTATCGCCACTGCAAGCGGAAACAGGAGTCCGAGCCAGAAGTACGTGTAGATTGCAGCATTCAGGCGAAACTTGATCCGGGCAAGGGCGAAACCTGCCAAGGTGGCTGTGCACAAAACTACGGCGACGGTACCGGCTCCGATGGCGAGACTATTGCCGAGTTCCCTCCAGAAAAAGCCGCTTTTTCCGATAAGCATGTCTGTATACTGGGTTGTTACAAAAGGATTGGGGAGGGCCATCGGAAAGGCGCGCAGCTGGCCGACACTCTTGAAACCGCCCATCACAGAAATATAGAGGGGAACTGCGATTATACAAAAAACAATCGCGCAGATCGCATAACGGAACAAATTGAACAGGCAGTTTTCTTTTGTCATCGATTTCATCAGTTCTCCCTTGCCAGCACACGCTGGTACAGAATGCTAAAGACCAGACAGATCAGGAAGATGCAGACGGCGATCGTGCTGCCGTAACCGATGTTGAACCGGGTCAGGCCGACTTTGTACATGTAGGTTACAATTGTTTCGCCGGCGTTTACTGGATCGCCCTTCCCCATTGCCCAAACAAGGTCGAACAGTTGGAAAGAGCCGATCATTGAAAAAAATACCGAAAGCTGCACCGAGGTGCGCATACCCGGGAGAATAATCGACCAGAACGTCTGGCTCTTCGATGCGCCGTCGATTCTGGCGGCTTCGATTTGTTCCTGGGGAATATCCTGAAGACCTGCGATGTAAATTGTCATGTGCAGGCCGAAATATTTCCAGATAATTACCACCAGAATTGCCCACAGCACTGTCGAGGTGTTTCCCATGAGTGCAGGAGCCTGTGCGTCCGGAAGAAAAAAGGTAAAGAAACTTTTCACCAAACCATATTGCGGATGATAGATGAACTGCCACAGAACTCCGGTAATTACTTCGGAGAGCATGTACGGTAAAAAGAAAAACGTGCGGAAAAAAACAGCACCCTTGAATTTGCGGTCGCTTACGATCAGTGCAAGAGCCATTGCCAGAGGAAGCTCGCCCGCAAGGGAGACCACTGCAATAATCAGATTGTGGCCAAGAGCCTTGTGCACGATCGAATCTTTTACGAACTGCAGGTAATTTGCCAAACCGCGGAAGTCCTTCATCGGACCGAGGCCGTTCCACTTATACAGACTGAATACCGCCGCTTCGAACACCGGAATGACAACGAAAGCCGTAAACAGAATAAGTGCAGGGCCGAGCAGTACAACAAGTGTGAGAAAATCAACCTTGCCGGGCAAGCCCTTGGAAACTCTACGATATGCCATGAAAAAACCTCCCGGCGGCATTGCTATACGGTTGCGCAGGCGCAAACTGCCCGTGCGCAACATAACCTGCCCGTGCGCAACATAACCTGCCCGCGCGCAACATAACCTGCCCGTGCGCAACATAACCTGCCCGTGCGCAACATAACCTG
>SHOL01000041.1 GCA_004294945.1 Treponema sp. | reverse complement strand
CAGTTTTCATAGACCCACCGCCCAGGCGACAAAGAAGGCCGCCGCGAACGAAAAGATAAGGGCTGCGAAGTTCCGCGCGAGCGCCGCCCGTTTGCCGAAAAAGCTTATTTCCATCGGAAGGGTGACGATGCCGACCATCATCAGACTCGAGACGAAAGTCGCAATCTGGAGGACGCCGGCGCCGTTGCGCAGGAGCTCTCCGGCGAGCGGAAAGGCGACGAAGCCGGGAATCAGGGTAACCGAGCCGAGAAGGCCCGCGAGCAGCACTCCGAGCGCGCCTGAGCCCGAGCCGATAAAGCGGCTGATGGTTTCCGCGTTGAAGACCGCGAGCAGCACCGCGATCAGAATGAGCACCGTGATAAACTGCGGCAGGATGCCCTCGACCGCCTTGAGGCCCTTCTTGAGCGCCTGCATGGTTTTGGCCCGGTCTTTGGCGAGCGAGACGCCGAACAAAACGAGAACGACGATATACAGAATGAGTGTATCCATAATTGCGATTATACGGAAATCGAGAATCGAAGTCTGTGATACTTGCCACAAAAACGTTGTTTTTGCCACTTCGTGGCGCTCGCACTTTCATTTTAATAAATGTTGTACTACACTAACAGTATACCGTTGGTAGGAAGAAAAATTTTTTTAAATCAAGTGGAGGAAAGAATGGAAAACGGAACTGTTGCGTCGGGTATGCCCCGCATCGGCGAAAAGGCGCCTTCGTTCAAGGCGGTAACCACTCAGGGCGAGATCAATTTTCCGGATCAGTACGCGGGAAGCTGGGTTATCCTGTTCAGCCATCCAGCGGATTTTACGCCGGTATGCACCTCGGAGTTCATGACGTTCGCGAGCATGGAAAAAGATTTCGAAAAATACAACTGCAAGCTCGTGGGGCTTTCCGTCGACGGACTCTACAGCCATATCGCCTGGCTTCGCACGATCAAGGACAAGATTGAATACAAGGGCATGAAGAACGTGGAAGTCAAGTTCCCGCTCATCGAAGACATTACAATGGAAGTCGCGCACAAATACGGCATGATCTCTCCCGGCGAGTCGAATACCAAAGCCGTTCGCGCAGTGTTCGTGATCGACCCGAAAGGCATCATCCGCACCGTCATCTACTATCCGTTAAGCATGGGCCGCAATTTCCAGGAGCTTCTGCGCGTGGTTATTGCGCTGCAGACTGCAGACGCGTTCTCGATCGCAACTCCCGCCGATTGGCAGCCCGGCGACGACGTCATCGTTCCGACAGCCGGTTCCTGCGGCGTCGCTAAAGAGCGCATGGAAACAACCGACGGCTCCCTGAAGTGCTACGATTGGTTCTTCTGTACGAAGAAGCTCGACAAGAACACGATTATGGAGAAAATCGTCAAGAAATAAGATTGAGGCACAAAGCTGAGCGGGGCGCGAACTCTCCGCGAACCTCCGGTTCGCACTTCGCAGCCGCTCATGCGTGAGCTTATCGATTGGCGCGGTCATTTTTGGGCCGCGCTTTTTTTTAGCAAAATATATTGACGTGCGTCTATATGATGTGGTATGTTCGCATAGATGAGTATCAATATAAACCCCGACACTACGCTTTCTGATCCGGACGTCGCTCTGGTGTGCCGTGCGCTCGGCGAGGAAACCCGCCTGAAAATCGTCCGGTTGCTGCTTGCCGGCGAAGCGTGCGCGTGCACGCTGCTGGAGGATTTGTCTGTTACGCAGCCGACGCTTTCGCACCACATGAAGGTGCTTTCGGAATGTTCGCTTGTTGTTTCGCGGAAGGACGGAAAATGGACTTACTACTCGCTTGACTGCGCGACGCTCGGCGCGTTCAGGAATACGATAGACAGTTTGCTCTGCGCGGGAAATTCCGCGAAAGGATGTGTGCGATGTTCTCAGTGATCTTCGATTTTTTGCAGCACGAAATGTTGGGCATGCGGTGGCTCAATGGTTTGGTCGGTGCGGGTCTTTCAGCGGTCGGCATCGACACGGCAGGGCGCTGGGGTGGAAGCCTCCAGTTTTTCCTGTACGACGTTATCAAGATAACGATTCTGCTGTGTTCGCTGATTTTTGCCATTTCGTATATCCAGAGCTTTTTTCCGCCCGAACGGAGCCGGAAAATCATGGGTCGTTTTCGCGGAATCTGGGCGAACGCGATGGCGGCGCTTTTGGGGACGGTGACGCCGTTCTGTTCCTGTTCCTCGATTCCGTTGTTCATCGGCTTTACCGGCGCAGGGCTGCCGCTTGGGGTTACGTTCTCGTTCCTGATTTCTTCGCCCATGGTGGATCTGGGCAGTCTTGTACTGCTCATGAGCATTTTCGGGCCGAAGGTTGCGGTTGCGTATGTACTGCTGGGCCTTGTAGTGGCTGTTGCGGGTGGTACCCTGATCGAAAAGCTCGGCATGGAATCGTACCTGGAGGATTTTGTGCGCAACGCGCGCGCGGTTGATATTGCCGAACAAAAGCTGACTGTGCGGGACCGGCTCGGTTTTGCCCGGGAGCACATGTCGTCTACGTTCCGCAAAGTGTTTCCGTACATTCTTGTAGGCGTTGGCATCGGCGCCGCTATCCACAACTGGATACCGGAATCCTGGGTAACCTCGATTCTGGGCAGCCGCAATCCGTTCGCCGTTGTTCTGGCCACGCTCGTCGGCATTCCGATGTACGCAGACATATTCGGCACCATTCCCGTTGCCGAGGCGTTGCTCGCCAAAGGCGCGTCGCTCGGGACGGTCCTGAGTTTTATGATGGCGGTCACGACGCTTTCGCTGCCATCGCTCATCATGCTGCGCAAAGCGATCAAGCCGCGCCTGCTCGCCGCGTTTATCGCTATCTGCACTGCAGGGATTATTCTGGTCGGCTACGCGTTTAACGCGTTCCAGTTTGCACTTATATAAGGGCACCATAGGGGGAAAAAATGGCACTATTCGGTTTCGGTTCTAAAAAAGGCAGCTGCTGCGGATCTGCAACAAGCGCCGGGCAAGCAGGCGGCGATTCGGCTGTGTCGGCGGGCGGTTCTGCTGTCGAAAGCCTTGCCTCGGCGAGTTTTGCAAAAAGCGAAGCAGTCCGCATCAAGGTACTCGGCTCCGGCTGCGCAAAATGCAATGCCCTGGAAAAATCGGTGGTCGACGCACTTGGCGAACTTGGTCTTGACCTTCCGGTGGGCCATGTGCGCGACTTTGCAGAAATCGCCGCGTACGGCGTAATGAGCACCCCCGCCCTCGTGATCGACGAAAAGGTCGTCTCGTACGGTAAGGTGCTTGCCAGGAATGAAGCGAAGGCGCACCTCGCAAAACTGAAGGAGCCTGTATGAGCCGCGCGCGCGAGAAAACAGACATTGGCTTTTTCGAGCACTACCTGAGCGTGTGGGTGCTTTTGTGCATGGCAGCAGGCGTGCTCATCGGCAATTTCCTGCCCGGCATCCCCGAATTTCTCGGCCGCTTCGAATACGCGAATGTGTCGATCCCGATTGCCGTTCTCATCTGGCTGATGATCTATCCCATGATGCTCAAGGTTGATTTCCGGAGCATCCGGAACGTCCGCAACAATCCCCGCGGCCTGTACGTTACCTGGGTGGTGAACTGGCTAATAAAACCCTTCACGATGTATGCCATTGCCTGGTTCTTTTTTTTCGTCGTGTTCAAAAACCTGATCCCGGCAGAATTCGCCCGTGATTATCTTTCCGGCGCGATACTGCTCGGCGCCGCGCCGTGCACTGCCATGGTGTTTGTGTGGAGCCACCTGACAAAGGGAAATCCTGCATACACGGTGGTACAGGTCGCGACCAACGACCTGATTATACTGGTCGCTTTTACCCCGATCGTTGCATTCCTGCTTGGCGTCGGCGGCGTGTCGATTCCGTGGGACACGCTTCTTCTGTCGGTTGTCCTGTTCGTCGTCATCCCCCTTGCAGCCGGCATTCTTACCAGAACCCTTCTGGTGCGAAAAAAAGGCGAAGCGTATTTTACGGGAACCTTCCTGCCAAAGTTCAACGCGGTTACGATTATCGGCCTTCTGCTTACTCTGGTCATTATCTTCTCGATCCAGGGAAAAGTGATTCTCGAAAAGCCGCTGCACATTGCCCTGATCGCCGTACCGCTGGTCATCCAGACCTTTCTGATTTTCTTTATTGCGTATCTGGCAAGCCGTGCCTTGAAGCTGCCGTTCGACATTGCGGCTCCTGCGGGCATGATCGGCGCTTCGAACTTTTTCGAGCTTGCCGTCGCCGTCGCGGTCTCCCTGTTCGGCGCTTCGAGTCCCGTCGTACTCGCCACAATAGTCGGAGTGCTGGTCGAAGTGCCGGTTATGCTGACCCTTGTCCGAATCGCCAATAACACCAAAGGATGGTTTACCCATGAGCACGCCTAAAGTCGCCTTCGTCTGCGTACACAATTCCTGCCGCAGCCAGATGGCCGAAGCCCTCGGCAAAAAACTCGCTTCCGACGCGTTCGAAAGTTTTTCGGCGGGCACCGAAACAAAGCCGCGCATTAACCAGGATGCGGTGCGCATCATGAAAAGCCTGTACGGCATCGACATGGAACTTGACCAGCATTCCAAACTCCTGGCGGACATTCCCCGAGTCGACATTGTGGTCACGATGGGCTGCAACGTCGACTGTCCGATGCTCCCCTGCCGCCACCGCGAGGATTGGGGGCTCGACGATCCGAGCGGCAAGGACGATCAGGCTTTTATCGAAACCGCGCAGACGATCGAAAAGAAAATCCTGGACCTTCGACAACGAATACAGAACGAAAGTATCTGAGGCGCGTTCTCAACGAATCCCGGAAAGCGCTTTTTAGTTTTCGCGTCGGTTCGACTCGCCGCTCGCGGCGATTCGAACCGACTTTCGATCAGACGCGGCTTCGCCAGCTGTACCGCATTGTGAGATCGCGAAGGCCCTTTCTGTCTGCCAGCCCCGCTCCTCCTTTTTTTTCTTTACGCCAAGGTGTGCTGCACCCTATACTTTATGGGAGCACAACCCTTGAAAAACGGAGGAGCGGATGAGTGAATTTCTGACAAATACCGGCGCCGGCAAAGCGGCGGACGCCGACAAAGCTGCGCGGGCCGAACGGCTCAAGGTAATTATCGAACGGCTGGCTGCAGGCGAAAGTCCTGCAGCCGTGAAGAAGTCCTTTCACGATTTGATCAAGGGCGCGGATGCCGCAGAGGTTGCGTCGCTCGAACAGTCGCTGATCGAAGGCGGCATGCCCGTAGCGGAAGTGCAGCGGTTGTGCGAAGTGCATGCGGACGTTTTCAGGGCCGGTCTTGAGCGGGGAGAAAAACCCGAAAAAATGAGCGGACACCCTGTGCACACGTACATGGCCGAAAACCGGGAAGCTAAAAAGCGTTCCACGGCTCTAATGTTTGCCTCGTTCGGGAATGTGGAAAAAATCAGGCGCTCTGCCGAGAATCTCAAACCGATTATTACCCACTACGAACGCAAGGAAAATCAGCTGTTCCCCTTCCTGGAAAAAACCGGGTTTACAGGCCCGTCCAAGGTTATGTGGGGAAAGCACGATGAAATCCGCGCGGCGTTCCGCGATATTTTAGAGGCGGTCGAGCGCATGGACTCCAAAAAAGCCCGTTCGCTCGCGCGCGATCTTGCCCGTAAAATTAAAACGATGATTTTTATGGAAGAGCGCATCCTTTTCCCGAACGCGCTCAAGCGTCTTTCGGATGCCGACTGGGCAGCAGTCTATCAGGGCGAGCCGGCGATCGGCTTTGCCTGGGTGAAGCCCGGTTCGGCCTGGGATCCCGCGCTTCCGCTCCTGGCAAAGGCTCAAGGTGCGGCCGCTTCCGGCGCGACTGCTTCCGGCTCGACCGCTTCCTGGGGCCGGGCACCGTCCGACGCGTACAATCCCGTGTACGAAACGGGCGACGACGGCAGCGGTGCCGGCATCTATGCGCCTGCTGAGCCTTCGCCCCCGGTTGTTCCCGGTCCGCACACCGACATCCCGCTCGCCACCGGCAGCCTCCCGCTCGACGTGCTCGACCGCATCTTGAAGTCTCTTCCCTGCGACGTGTCCTTTGTCGATGCGAACGACAAGGTCCGCTACTATTCCGATTCGCCGCACCGGGTATTTCCGCGCAGTCCGGGAATCATCGGGCGCGACGTGTCAAACTGCCATCCGCCGAAGAGCGTCGCCATTGTGGAAAAAATCCTTGAAGCCTTCAAGAACAAGGAGAAGGACAAAGCCGATTTCTGGATTGAAATGGGCGGCAAGTTCATCTTTATTTCGTACAAGCCGATCTACGACGACGCGGGAACCTACCTGGGCACCCTGGAAATGAGCATGGACGCGACCGAACTCCGCTCGCTGCAAGGCCAGCGGAGACTGCTGGACTGGTGAGCTGGCCGGGCCAGCGATGGATGAGACTCTGGCAATCCGGGGAAGCCGGATTGCCAGCGGACGGATCGTCGTCGCCGTTCCTGGCGCCTTCGTTTGAGGGGGCTCCGAAGCGGGCGCACCGAATATTCGGTGCGCAAGAGTTCGCCCGTCGTTTGGCGGTCTGCCTCGGTCTTGAGGTTTTCCTGAAAAAAACGTTTGTGTGCCATTGACTTTTTTTTTTGAATACCGTAGGTTAGTAAACGATAACTAACCTTAGAGTGCGAGGTGGATGTGCAGGAAAAAAGCGCGCGGCAGGAAGAAATTATTACGGTTGCGCTTACGTTGGCGGCCGAAAAGGGTGTGCAGGAATTGACCATTCGGAATGTGGCGCAGGCGATCGGGATTTCCGAACCGGCGATATATCGGCACTTCACGTCCAAGCGGGAAATTCTTTCCGGTATTATCGACATGTTGGTTGCTATTCGCAAAGAGGCCTGGGAGCAGTCCGTTACTGGCCAGGGCGATCCGGTTGCCCGGCTGTTCCGGTTTTTTATTAATCAGGCGCGGCAGTTCGAGCGGTTTCCGGCGTTGGCTATTATTCTGTTTCCGGACGAGTTGTTCAGAAACGATGCGGAGCTGCTGAATCGGGTGCAAGAGGTAATGGCGGCGACGATGCAGGATATCCGGGAATTGATTGCCCAGGCCCGTTCACTGCTGCTGTTGAAGCAGGACGTTGATCCCTACGTTGCGGGATTGCTGCTGGTCGGCGGTTTCAGGCTGCTGGTTTCTTCCTGGCGGGTCGAAGCTTCACGCGCGGGCGGCGTCAGTTTGGTTACTCAGGTCGAAGAATTTCTGAAAAAGGCTGCAGCTATGTTTGCATAAGGATCGCCGGTGCCGGATGGGGCGGGTGCGAGGGGTGTGCTTCCGGGTTTTTTGAGGCTAAGAGGTTAGTTAACGATAACTAGCGTAATCATGTAGAGGTCTCCAGGAGTGAGTCCGTAACTGTTATTGCATGGTAGTAGAATCAGTTGCACTTTGGTGCACAGAAGGAGAATTTGTGTGAAACGATTTTTTAAGCCGGTGCTGAATCATCCTGTGATCAGTATTGTTCTGGTGGTCTTGCTGACGTGTGCAGCGGTGATTCCCGTACGGGAAAATTTCCGTATGGAAACGGACTTGAATGAGTATATGCCAGCGGATCATCCGGCGTTTGTCTACAGCAAGGAAGCTGAAGAACGTTTCGGTATCCGGGACGGGATTCTTATTGCAATTGAACATCCTGATTCTGTATTCAATCCGGGAAGTCTTGGCAAGATTACCGCGATCGGGAACGCTCTGCGAGACATTCCAGAACTTGCCGGGGTGCGCATCCAGTCGCTGTATACCGGAGACAATATTGTTGGGTCGGATGAGGGGCTTGAGGTTATGCCGTTCTATACCGATCCTCCAGCCGATGAGGCAGAGGCTTTCCGGATTGGGGAGTTAGTACGGGAAAACCCGATGGTAAACGGCCGTTTGATTTCTGCCGACGGGACGAGTGCACTTATCGTAGCTGAATTGCCTGCAACAGGTTTTTCTCAAGACTTGTACCGACAGGTTACAAACATCGCTGCGTCTTTTGAAGGACCTGAAAAAGTATATGTCGCAGGGCGTCCGATTGTGGAAGGAACGCTTGCCGAGCTGGGGCCGAAAGACATGCTGTTGATGGGTCCGCTTGTACTTGTTGTAATTGCGCTTGTTTTGATGCTCGTCTTGAAGAGTTTTATCAAGATGTTTACGACTGTTTTTATAGTAGCGGCAAGTGTTATTTGGTCATTCAGTCTCATGACTCTGGCGGGTATTCCGGTGTATTCGGTCAGCATTATGATACCGGTTATGCTCGTGGCAATCGGTGTTGCATACGCGATTCATGTATATAATTCAATACATCACTTTGCCCGGGAACAGCCTGATCTTGACCGTAGAGAAATAGTCGGAACTGCCATTGCGTCCGTCGGAACACCTTCTCTGTTCGCCGCTTTGACGACGATTGCCGGTTTTATTTCTCTGCTGACTTCCAGTGTTTATCCGGTAAAATATTTCGGGCTTTTTACTGCGTTCGGGGTTGCGTCTTCTTGGCTGCTTACGATGATTCTGGTTCCTGCGGTGTCCATGCTCACCGGGATAGCGGCAGGCCAGAACAAGAGAGTGAAAGATGCAACAAGAACCAATGCAACGTCTTTTGCCGCTTCTTTCACACGGTTTGTACAGCGGCATGCCCGGCTGATCTCTGTATCTACCGCTGTTGTGGTTGTGCTTTCTCTGTTCGGAATATCCAGAGTATGGATAAATGCGAGCTTTCTTTCGAATTTTGAAAAAGACAGTCCGATTGTAAAAACCGATGCGTTCGTCAATTCCCGTTTTGGCGGAACGTCCACTATAAATATTATTCTCGACTCGGAAAGCGATGATGCCTTCAAGAATCCCGATCTGCTTCGTCTGACGGCCGACATGCAGGATTCGTTGGCGGCTCATCCTTCTGTTGGCGACAGTTTTTCGCTGACTACGTATCTTGAACAGCTGCATTATGCGATGAACGGAGATAATCCTGCGTTCAGAACAATGCCCGATTCACCGGAACTTGTTGCACAATATATTCTTCTGTACGAAATGTCCGGCGATCCCGAGAACCTGTGGAAGGTAACAGATACGGATTTTCGCAGCTTGAACGTAACGGTTCAGATCAAGGGCGACGACAGTAAAACTATTTCTGCGGTTCTGGAAATTGCAAAAAACTATAGCGGCAGATTCGAGGACCTTGGTGTGCAAATGCATTTTGCCGGTTCCGGCTACAAGAGCCTTGTTTTTTCTGAATTGATCTTGACCGGTCAGCTTCAAAGTTTGGGGGTCTCTGTGCTGATTGTGCTGGTGCTTGTTACTTGTATGTTCAGAAACATGTTGCTCGGGATGTTGGCTTCTATACCGGTGCTTTTGTCGATGGCTGTCAATTTTGGCATTATGGGTTTGCTTGGCATTCCCTTAACGATTTCTACCGCGCTTATTTCGAGTATCGCAGTCGGTATCGGAATCGATTACGCTATCCACCTGATCAACCACTACACCCATGCGCTGAAAGATTCGGGAGATGAATCACATGCTGCATGGTATGCAATGGCTATTACCGGGAAAGCAGTTTTTTTGAATGCGATGATCGTTATTTCCGGGTTTCTGGTGCTGCTGTTCTCCGCGTTTCCGCCAAACCGGCAGGTCGGTGCGCTGGTGTCGCTGAACATGCTGGTGGCTTTTGGTGCGACTGTTACGTGTATGTTTATTCTTCTGAGAAAACTATATGCCGGAAAGTCGCATGTGCAGGAAGAACACGAACCAGTTTTGTAACTGTAAGGTACTTCGAAAAAGTCGGTGAGTATTTATCGGTGCCCGTATATACATCAGTAAGAGTAGAGGAGATGGTATGAAAAAGAAACAGAGTCTGGCCTTTTCTGGAGCGCGTATGATTCTGGCTGCTGCCGGTTTCGCGGTTGTTTTGGTGCAGGGTGTGTGGGCCGACGAAACGGCAGATACGATTATGCGTGACGTGTTCAATCGGCCGGAGCCGGTTTCGATGTCGGCAGAATTGACGATGACCTTGATCGATTCGAAGGGGAAAGAACGCACGCGTGAGCTTGTCCAGATTTCGGCCAGTTTTCCGGGGGTAGACAAAAAAATAATGGAGTTTGCCGCGCCCGCCGATGTCAAGGGAACTGCGTTTATGAACTGGAGTTATGCAGAAAACGGAAAGAGCGATGATCAATGGATTTATCTTCCGGCTCTCAAGCGCGTTCGCCGCATCAGTTCAGACGGAAAAGGAGATTCCTTTATGGGGTCCGATTTCAGCTATGACGATCTGGGCGTCCGTCATCCGGACCGCGATACGCATACGGTGACCGGATCTGAAACAGTTGGCGACGAAGAGTGCTGGGTTATTGAAAGCGTTCCAAAGGAGAAGGGAGGACAGTATTCAAAAACCGTGAGCTGGATCTCGAAAGAACGGACTATGGGATTGAAGCGCGAGTTTTTCGACAGCAAAGGGAATCTTTTAAAGGTGCTTTCGGTTCTGGAAACAAAAACACAGGCAGGGTATGAACTCATCACCAGGACAGAAATGAAGAATGTGCAAAAGAATCACCGGACTACAATGGCGTTTGGAAATGTTAAAATTGATCAGGATGTTTCTGAGGACGCTTTTACGGAACGTGCGCTGACTAGAGGTGTCAAATGAAACAAATACGGTATTGTTTTTTTGCGTTAACCGCTATGCTGGTGCAGTTTCCCGGGCTTTTTGCCGACATTTCGGCAGATGTTTCGGGTTCTCTGCGAAACCGGTTTGCAGTTCAGGCAGATGACGGAGCTGTGTTTATCAATGAGCAGCAGTTGTTTCTCGGACTCGAAGCTGAAACGGATTCTGCGTACCTGTATTCCGCACTCTCGTTCAGGATTCAGGATAGTACTGTAGTTTCAGGTGATTTCAAGGAACTGTATGCCGGGTGGTATGGGGATTTTTTTGATTTCAGGGCAGGATTGCAGAAGATTCTGTGGGGAAAGGCAGACGGCGTTTTTATCACCGATGTGGTCAGTCCTCTCGATTTGTCCAGTTTTTTGACTGCGGATATCGATGATTTGAGAATTGGTGTATCCGGAGCTAAATTTGACTTGTATCAGGGAGCGCACAAGCTGGAATTCGTCTGGATTCCGGTATTCACCCCATCAGTGATGCCGCAGTCCGGATCGATCTGGACGGCATCCCCGGCGTTCCCGGTTCCGCTCACAATGCAGGCTCCTTCAATTCCCGAGGCGTCTCTGGAAAACAGCGAGTTTTTTTCCCGGTATTCATGGCTTGGTTCTCTTCTTGATGTCCAGGTGATGGGCGGCTGGTACTGGAACGATACCCCGATTGCAACGGTTGCAGACAAAACAGTTGTTCCGGGAGTGGGGCTCTCGTCTTTGACCATACTACCAGAATATTATAGAGTCGGAATTCTCGGTACCGCTTTTTCTGTGCCGGCAGGTCCGGTAATTCTCCGCGCCGAGAGTGCCGTGTCGTTCAATAAACGCTTTTCCGGTACTGTACTGCAGTTGAGTTCTGGATGGAAAGAAAAAAATGCCGTGAACTATATGATTGGCGCTGATGTGTCTCTTTTGGGAGCGACGCTTTCGGTGCAATGGATACAGGATATCATCCTTGACTACGAGGATTCGATTTCCCGGGAAGAAAGCCTGGAAACCGTAACGGGTATGGTGCAGCGTAGTTTTTTCCGCGAGACGCTGAAGACGGAGATTTTTGGCATCTATAACATTAAAAGCGAAGACGCAATGATCAAGCCGTCGATTACCTGTTATCCGGGCGGTGGATTCGAAATGTCTGTCGGAGCCTGGTTTTTTATCGGGGAATCTGGTCAGTTCGGGCAATATGACGAAAATGACGGATTTAATGCGCGTTTAGCGTACTATTTCTAGGGAGGTTGCGGTATGTCGAAAAAGCGTTCAATAACTGCCGGCTCAGTTCTTCGGGCAGCTGTGCAGTTTTTTTTTCTGGTTGCGGGAATTGTGCTGCTTGTTGCGGGAATGCTCCAGATGTGGTTTGCGGTTTTTGCAGTAGGAGTTCTTGCCTCTCCGTTTGTCGGCAGGGTGTATTGCGGATGGGCGTGTCCAATGAATACTCTGTTCCGTCCTGTTGCCTGGTTTTATAAGAAAACCGGTCTTAAGCGGATACAGATTTCCTGGACGAAAAAGATATACCTGCTGCGTTTTCTGCCTCTTGCGCTGTTCGTCGCCGTTATGATCATCACCCGGCGGAGTCAGTTGCCGGTGCCAGTGCTTGCACTGATCACGGTACTCAGTTTTGTGGTAACCCTCTTTTTTGAAGAGGCGGTGTGGCATAATCTGATGTGTCCCTTTGGCACCATACTCAGCCTGACCGCAAAAAAATCGCTGCGCACGTACCGCGTAGAGCCTTCCGGATGCATAGCCTGCGGAAAATGCCAGACGGTATGCCCCGTACATGCTATCGATATACTGGAGGACGGTAAGCGAAGCATTCGTAAGAACGACTGTATTTCCTGCGGAAAATGCGTGCACTCTTGTCCGGTGAAGGTTATCAGCTGGTAAGCGGGCGCGCGTCGCACGCTGGAACCCGCTGCCGCACGCGCGGGGTCGCTCGCGCGCAACCCGCCTCCGCACGTCGCCGCGCAGGGCCGCACGCCGCATGCTCAGTAGTCGTGTTTCATTTCTTGCTTGAAGCGATCATAGTATTCCCGGAAAATCGAAAGGTCTGCAAAGAATACGTCAATGATCGCCGGATCAAAATGCGCGCCGCGCCCTTGTTTTAGAATGTCGATCGAATCTTCAAAGGTGAACGGTTCCTTGTACGGACGGCGCGTGGTGAGCGCGTCGAACACATCCGCGACCGCAACGATTCTGGCCTCAAGCGGAATTTTTTCCCCCGCAAGGCCGACGGGGTAGCCCGAGCCGTCCCACTTTTCGTGGTGGTATGCGGCGATTCTGATTCCCATCGCGAACAGCGTGCGCCCGCTCCGGGCGATGTTTTGTTCCGCTTCGCGCAGGACGTTCGCTCCGTAGCTTGCATGCGTCCGCATGTGCGCCATTTCCTCCGGATCAAGCTTGCCGGGTTTTCTCAAAACATCGTCGCGAATGCCAACCTTGCCGATATCGTGCATGGGACTGAACTTTTCTATTGAATGAATAAACTCCGCGCTCAACCGGTTGGCATACACCCCGTGATGCTTCAGCCGTTTTGCCAGCAGCACGGAATATTCTTTCATGCGGTCAAGGTGCACCGCAGTGTCCTCGTCCTTCGCTTCTGCCATCTTGGCGAGCGCAAGCGTACTGGAGTACACAAGATCGTCCACGAAAATATCTTTTTCGAACGACAGCGCGAGCGCGTTGCGGATGTTCCTGAGAAACTGGAGGTGAACTTCCGTATAGACATGCGTCTGCGCGCTGGAAAAGAAAAGAAAGCCCAGCGGTTTACCGTTGACAGACAGCGGCAGCGTGATGGATGAGCGAACGCCTTCGTCCAGAATAATGCGGGTGTAATCGTGAAGCGGTCGGCGCGTACTGTAGGCAGGCAGATCGTTGATAATTCGCGGCTGTCCGGACTGGATGATTTCTCCGAGGCTCGTTATCGAAATATCTACGGTTACGCCTTCCAGCCGTGCGGGAAGTCCCGGAAAACTGCCGTCCGATTCGCCCCAGGACGCCTGCAGCATCTTGCCCTGATACCCCGTAAACGTCGCCACCCCGATATAGTTGTACGGAATGCGGTTTCTAAAAAGAACAAAAATACGGTGCAGCGTTTCCCTGAACGACTTCCCTTCGTAGATGGTACCGACAATATTGATCATATCTTGCATGATGGAGAACGTCTCGTTTACTTCGTCCATCAAACGGCTTTTCCGGGCTTGAACCGGGGCGGGATCTGCATTCACCGCGGGATTGAATTTTTCGCCAAGGGAGGTGATTCCCCGGTAGAACACGGTGTACGGCTCGATAATATAGCGGTAGGTTCCGACAACAATCCAGGCGCACAGCAGGGCAAGGCACACCGTGAGCGCGATCGCAAGAGAACGCGTGTTCCGGTATTCTTCGGCAAAACGCTTGATGGCGAGCTCGGAAAGGCGCATCGACTGTTCTACCAGCGGAGCGCTGTTCTCGTTTATCAGAATAAGCGCCTTCCTGAACTCCTGGTCTTTCGTTGCGCGTTCAAGCACGGTTTCCGAGGCTTTCCGGAACGGTTGCCAGATGGTATCGACAGCCGCGATTACTTCCCTGGCTTCCCGGTCGTCCGGCTTGAACACGCATATTTCGACACCGTCGAAGCTCAGACATCCGGTACCAATGCGTTCAAGAGTCTCTCCGAAAATTTCGAGCGAACGGGTCAGATCCGTTTTGATTGTCAGCACCTTGGCATCGAGCAGATCAAGATCCTGTACGCGGGAGGGTGAATCGATTGCGTCGAAAACGCTTCCGAGCCGGTTTGCTTCCAGGGCAATCTTTTGCGAATACATTCGCTGCATTCCCAGCTGGTTTACCACAAGATTTCTTTCATATTCCTGATGTTCGGCAAGAAAAACAATAGTCAGTGTTACCAACGCAATCGCAAAGACCGAAGCGGCGATCAGTATCATGCGGATGCGGAAAAACTCTTTGAGCCAGGATGACTTGACTCGCTGCAGGGATGTATGGGTCACGGATGTCTGCTCCCCGGAACCCCGGATGGAATCGATGTTCCCGGAGTACCGCAGTATCAGTATACCCAAAAAAGTATGTGTAGGCAAACTTCCTGGAGATTTTTAACAAAACGCACACGGAGTGGAGGTGCTCCCGGAGCCCGCAGCGTAAAAAAAACCGGGCAGACTGTCTGCCCGGTTTTCTGCATTTTAAGGTTTCAATCAGCCGAGTATCTTCTTGAGATCGGCCTCGGGCGTCGAGATCGGGGTGACATTCCACTTCTCGACAAGCACCTTGAGCACGTTCGAAGAGACGAACGCAGGAAGGGTCGGGCCGAGGTAAATGTTCTTGATGCCGAGCGAGAGCAGGGTCAGGAGGATGCACACCGCCTTCTGCTCGTACCAGGAAAGCACGAGAGTGAGCGGGAGCTCGTTGACGCCGCACTTGAACGCGTCGGCAAGGGCGAGGGCTACGCGGATGGCGCTGTATGCGTCGTTGCACTGGCCCATGTCCATGATTCTCGGGAGCCCTCCGATCGTGCCGAGGTCGAGGTCGTTAAAGCGGAACTTTCCGCAGGCGAGCGTCAGGATGACCGTATCCTTCGGGCTCTGGCGCACGAAGTCGGTGTAGTAGTTGCGTCCGGGCTTGGCGCCGTCGCAGCCGCCGACCAGGAAGAAGTGCTTGATCGCACCGGCCTTGACCGCGTCGATAACCTTGTCCGCGACCGACAATACCGTGCCGTGTCCGAATCCGCAGGTCAGCGTCGAGCCGCCGTTGATGCCGGTCATCTTCATTTCCTGCTTGAAGCCGCCGAGTTCAAGCGCTTTCTTGATGACGGGGCCGAAGTCTTTCTTCCCGTTGACCGACGGAATGTGGACGAGTTCGGGATACGCGACGACCGAGGTGGTGAACACGCGGTCTGCGTAGCTCGCCTTGACGGGCATCAGGCAGTTGGTCGTAAAGAGGAAGGCTCCGGGAACGTTGTCGAATTCCTTCTGCTGGTTTTGCCAGGCGGTTCCGAAGTTGCCCTTGAGCTCCGGGTGCTTCTTGAGCTCCGGGTATGCGTGGCACGGGAGCATTTCGCCGTGGGTATACACGCTCACGCCGGTTCCCTTCACCTGCTCGAGCAGCTCGGCGAGGTCGTGGAGGTCGTGCCCCGAAACGACGATAAACGGACCGGGCGCAACATTCGTGGTTACCGTGGTCGGTTCGGGTGTTCCGTAGGTTCCGGTGTTGGCAGCGTCCAGAAGCTCCATGCACTTCAGGTTGACGCCGCCGAATTCCATGTTGAGATCAAGGAGTTCCGGCACTGACAGATTCTTGTCGAGCGCCGCCATTCCTTTATAGAAGAAATCGTTGACCGAGCGGTCGGTCTTCCCGAGCGCCGCGGCGTGATGGGCGTAGGCGGCCATGCCTCTCATTCCGAAAAGAAGCAGGCTCTTCAAACTCCGTACGTCTTCGTCAGGACCATTCCAGATGGTGCCGAGGTCGAGCTCTGCATAGCGTTTTCCTTCGGCTCTGGAGGCGATATACGCATCGAACTCCCTTTCCAGGGCAGCGATGCGGCCGTCGTCGAAGCTTACGTTGGTAATGCCGGTAAAGAGGCCGTCTATCATGAGCTCGTCGCTGCGCTTGTCGGCGCCCTTCTCGAGCACCAGTTTGGCGAGCGCGACGAGTTTGCCCGTCATTTTGTCCTGCAGATTTGCGGTGTTTTCCTTCTTGCCGCATACACCGTTCACTGTGCAGGCTTTTCCGCCGGCAGTCTGTTCGCATTGAAAACAAAACATTGACATACTGTATCTCCTTGATCATGTTATGATAATTTTAGCATACGACATTCAGCATGTCTTTGCTGTTGCATTTGCAACAACTCTACAAGCTTTTGCGAAAAGCTCACCGGTCAGTAAGGGGGAAACATGGAGCTCATTCAAAGCGGATCGATTCGTATACAGCGTCTGAGCGAATATCTTTCGATTCTGGCATCCGGAAGCGCAACCCGGGAAAACTGGGATGCGTATCGGGATGTACTGGAAAGCGCGACTGCCTTTG
>SHOL01000229.1 GCA_004294945.1 Treponema sp. | reverse complement strand
GCTGTGCAGGCTGTGCTGCATCGGGTTCCTGAGATTCGTGGATAAAAAGCCCAAATTTTACTGCCAGTACTGCAACGCAGAAGTAAAACAGAACGACCGCCTCTGCCATCACTGCGGTCGTTTTTTTGCGTCCGTCAAGTGCGCCGCCTGCGGATATACTGCAGACTCGAAACGCTTTTCCAGGGGCTGCCCCGTGTGCGGATACGCAGTCTACGGAACAGTGCCTGCCTTTAAGCCCCTGAAAAAAAGAAACAGCCAGAGCTCGGGCGACCCGCTCCCCCTCTGGATGTATGTAGTTCCCGCCATCCTGCTGACAGTGCTTGTCGGCGTTATGCTATTCCGCCAATAAACGACGAAATAACCGAGACTGCGCGTTCTCCGGGATTCAAAAAATCAAGCAGAAGCGAATTTGCATTTTTCCGTATCTGGCAGCGGACATGCATAATTGCCTTGTCCACCTTCAGCGAACACTGTTCCAGTATTTCTCCGGATTCAAGCTCGGCCGTTCCGGACGGCACATCCGGCCTGAACCGCAAACCGGTCATGGAAAGACGCTCTACTTTTCCGGTTACAATCATCCCGTTCAGCGGATTGGTAAACAGAAAGGTAACCCGCTCGGAATCAGGCGCTTCCACGCTCTGAGCCGCTTCGGAAGGAAGCGCGCGGTAGCGCGAAAAAACATCCGCAAGCCGGCGCTCATCCGTCTCGCTGTCCATTGCTTCCCCGATTATAGCCTGCACCCCGATATACACCGCCTTGTCCGCGTCCTCCGCCGTAAAACGCTCGTTAATCAGCAGCACAATAACACTTTCGTTTCGGGAAGCGTCGGCTCTGATAAATTGTACCAGCGTCTTCCAGTGCCGGGGAAAATCGACCGCACTGATAAAAACCGCGTCCGGCGCAATTTCCGGAATATTGTCCAGCGCCTTCAGCGCAGAGCGGTAGCGGATGCAATCGAAGCCCCAGGGGGATATCCGCCGCACAAGCGCGGTTTCGGTAGTATCGGTTTCGGCGATCAAAAGAGCTTTCATGTGTTACGCTTCCGTTATTCTGTTCCGAGATTGTCTACCGTGTAGTCGTACACGCGCCAAATTCCGTCACGCGAAGCCAGATAGTAGGTAAACCGTTTCTTTTCGCGGAAGGTGCGGTAATCGAACCATTCCAGAACGGTTACCGTCCCCTGTGTTTCTGTATACGTTGTTCGCTCAATACGGAATTCAACCGGGATAGTCGAAATATCCTTGTCGGTTGTCGACTGCCGCAACTCGTTCTTGTAGTTCTCGATCATCACCACTCGGCCATTTTCGGATTCGGACCTGAACCGCTTGCTTCTGGTCGGATCGCGGGTAATCATCTGTTCAAGATCAAGATACAGGAAGAACTGCTCCCACAGCGACTTTTGCCGTGCCGTCAACAGGTACGTGACAACCTGATCCGGCGGAATGGGCTTGGGCTGAAGCACCTCGGCAGTCACCGGCGAAATCGGCAGAATCCTGACCGCTGCCGGCCCCGGAGACGGCTTCACTTCGAGCGTCAGCCGGTTCGAACGGACAAACGGCTCGCTGGTATCCGAAACCCGCTTGAGTTCCGGATAAAAACTGCATTCCAGAATATACATGCCCGGCGAGGCAATAGTCAGATAGTCCTTGACATTTTCGGTGAAGGAATACGCCTCTCCCGGCTCTATACTGATTTCACGGAAATAAATCTGCCGGTTCGTGCTCCGCTTGCGTATCCAGCTTTCGGTATGCTCAAGACTCTGGTTGCGGGTATTCACCGCCTGGAAATCCAGACTGAAAAAATGGTCGTCGGCCAGCTTGAAGCGAACCGTCGAACTGCCGTTGTTCGCAACGGTAATCTGCACCAGCACCGGCTCCGACGGCGAATTACCGGGATAATACACGGTCCTGTCTACAAAACGTATGGAAACGTCGGCCCCGGAAAAAGATACCGGCACGTCCGCCGCGAGCATCGGAGAAAAAAGAAGCAAAATTGACGCAATGAGTAACGGGTGTTTCACCTGAAAGACTCCTTTTTCCAGTATATCGGTCTTTTTTACTTCCGTCATTAGTGATATTATCCCTTCCGTTATGAGCATCCAGATCCTCGAACAGTCGATACACCGATGGCAGGCCATGTCCGGTGTGCTTTCGCGCATACAGGAGCATTCCTGGCCCTACGAAATTGAAGGCCTGCAGGGCGGCCTGCACGGTTTTTTCCTCTCCGAATACCTCAACGCCTTTCCCGGCACCCTCGTACTGGTTGTCCCGTCCGAAAAGGAAATAGAACCGCTATTGGCGGACCTCGACCTTTCGCATCTGGACTGCGACATCCTGCCCTGGTGGGGAACCATAGCGTACCGTCCGGCACCTCCCGGAGCTGCCGTATTTGGCCAGCGCGCAGCCCGGCTTTCCGGCCTCGTGTCCCAGACTCAGCGCATCCTCGTTGCCACCCAGCGCGCCTTCCTGACCCCCGTACCGCCTCCCGACTATTTTGCCTCCCTCCTGACCAGGCTCAAAAAAGGCGCTCGCTTCGACCCTGCAGGCCTTGCCGAAAAACTTGCCTCCTGGGGCTACACCCGCGTACCCCGCGTAACCGTCCACGGCGAGTTCGCCCTGCGCGGCGAAGTCTTTGACATCTTCATGAGCGGCGACGAGCTTGCGCACCGCATTGTATTCGATTTCAACACCATCGAAGCAATCAAATCCTTCAATCCCGGCGACCAAAGCTCCGTCGAAGCCCTCGAGAGCCTCGTTCTCTATCCTGCAAAGGAAGTCATTTGGGACGAAAAACGAATCGCCAGGCTTGCGGAAAACCTTGCCACCTTGCGCGAATTCACAGATGTGAAGTCCGATCTCCCCGAGCATCTGGAGCTTCACGGCGGTTTTGAAGGCGAAGAGCTCTTTTATCCC
>SHOL01000040.1:10614-16850 GCA_004294945.1 Treponema sp. | reverse complement strand
CTGTCCTTCACGCGTCTCTTTCCGGTACGAACGATATGAATGCCTGGAAAGTTCCCGTTTCGCGTTTTCTTCGGGCAGCCGCTCGCGGTCTTGAACGCACGGGTTTTCCGGAGTATCCGGCCGGACATCCGGTATCCGCGGCAGAAGAAGGAACCCGCGAGGTTCAGGCAGCGATTGAAAAGCTTCAGGCTCTGTCGGTTTCCGTGCGAAATGGGCATATCCCGCTTGCAGCGCTGGCTCAGGAGATCGGCAGAATGACAGCTCTCCGGGACCACTACGAGGATCTGCAAAATGGCCTTTTTGCCCGTTTTGAGGCTGCTTCGAACGATCATGCCTGCGTCAAGCTTATGTGGGCGCTCCAGGATGACGTGCTCGCACTGCAGCGGGAACTTGCCGGCAGCACAGGCGGACCGGAAGGTGAAAGCGCGTTCTGGAAGAAATTCGGCGAGTTTTTTCTGCTTGCCGGCGCACTTGCCTGGCGCGAACGCTATGTCCTGTACCCGGTCGCGCTCCGCGCGCTTCCCGGGCCGGATGCCGAACCCGGATCTGTCGTGAATCCCCGAGTTTCTTTCGATGCTGATGGCGCTGGACCTTCATCCTTTGTTTTTATGTCTCCGACGGGCTCGCTGAGGGTCGATGAGCTTGAAGCGATATTCAAGCTTTTGCCGATTGATGTGGCGTTTATTGGCGCGGACGACCGGGTGAAATTCTATTCGGACCCGCCGCACCGTATTTTTCCCCGGAGCCCTGCGGTGATCGGCCGGCTTGTGCAGAACTGCCATCCGCCAAAGAGTGTTGCGACGGTGGAGGAGATTCTTCGTTCGTTCAGGGACGGTTCGCGGGATCGGGCCGAATTCTGGCTGGAAGCGCGCGGAGCGTTTGTGCATATTACATATTTCGCGGTGCGCGATTCGTCGGGAAGGTATGCGGGGACGCTCGAGGTGACGCAGGATGCGACACATGTCCGTTCGCTCGAAGGAGAAAAGCGTCTACTATAGGTGCTCCATAGAAAAGGG
Organism: Treponema sp.; assembly: GCA_004294945.1. Lineage (GTDB taxonomy): Bacteria > Spirochaetota > Spirochaetia > Treponematales > Treponemataceae > Teretinema. Next base: position 15,834 of record SHOL01000040.1, on the reverse strand, counting down.
GTGCGGAATTTTGGCAGTCGTGGCGCGGGTGCACACAGGTCGTCTTGTCTCTTTTCGGGTTCATGAGTAGTATGTGTCTGTTGTCCGGTACGATGTCCGTGTGCCGGGCAAACAACTTTTTTTGAGGGTATGTTCTTGTTTACCTCAGCCCGGCTTATTGTAGCTCTGATTGTTTTTGTGGCGCGCATTTGCGATGTTTCGCTCAGTACGCTTCGCCATGCAATGATTATCCGCGGGAAAAAACCTGTTGCGATGCTTGTCGCGTTTCTCGAATCCCTGATCTGGGTATATGCGGTGTCGAGCGTGCTTTCAGATTTGAGCGATCCGTTGACTGCGCTCGCGTATGCCGGCGGTTTTGCAACTGGAACGTTTACCGGTATGTCGCTTGAAAATCTTCTGAAAATCGGAGATCAGGCTATTCGTGTGTTTACGTCCAAGGGCGACGAGCTTGCGTGCATTGTCCGCAATGCAGGGTTCCGCGTAACCACTTTTGCAGGCGAAGGCCGGGACGGAGCGGTTACGCTGCTGTATGTGCAGGCGAAACGTCGGGATGTCAGTAAAATTCTTGCACTGACCCGGTCGGCCGATCCTTCGTGCTACGTGGTAGTAGACGATATACGGGTTGCTTCCCGCGGAATGCCTTTAGCCGGTACGTCCTGAAGCTTGTAGTAGTGCCCGTCATTTTTTCCGGATATACACAATGAAACTTGTTCTCTCCTCTGGCTGCGATACACCGCACTGCGATACTGCGGCTTTTTCTCTTTTTCAGTCTCCGTTTTGGGCCCGATTCCAGTCTCTGCGGGGTATAGACGCCCGGATGTTCACGGTGCATCCAGAACCGGGCATAGCGGGATGCGATCCGAGTGGAGCAGTGTGCGATCCGGTGGGGGTGTTTCCGCTTTTGGTGTTGATCCGCGAAGGTCCGGCAGGTATGCGCTACGCCTATGTGCCCCGCGGTCCGGAAGTCGAGCTGGAGGAAGGAGAGCGGGGCTCTTTTCTGGAACAGTTGTCGCTTGCGCTTGCTCCGCTTTTGGAAGGCGGGATTGCGTGTATACGCTACGATACCGCGTTCGATTCGCCGTATACAGACAGGGAGTCCTGGTCTTCGAGCGGTCAGTGGAAGGGCGCTCCGCGTGCGCAGATACGGGAACTCAGAATGAATTTCGGTACTGAATACCGCGCGCTTCGCAAGGCGCCCCGGGACCACCTGTGCCCAGATACGGTAATTCTGGATCTGCGCAGTACGGAGGACGAGATTCTTTCCCGAATGCGACAAACTACCCGGAATTCAATTCGCCGCGCTTTGAAGAGCGGGGCCGAGTTTCGGGTGCGGGGGGCTGAATGGCTGCCCGAATGGTACCGCCTGTATCGTGAAACTGCCGAGCGCAAAGGGTTCTATTTTGATGAACCGGAGTATTTTTTCTCTCTGCTGTCGTGCAGTTTTGCTGGCGGGCGTGCTGGTGCCGGCGGGCTCGTTCCGCGATTTGCGGTGATTTCCGCAGAAAAGGATGGCATTCCGCTCGCCGGCTGCATCATCGCGGCGTACGGAAAACACGGCTACTATATGTATGCCGGATCATCTACAGTAATGCGGGAGTGCATGCCAAACTACGGCATTCAGCTGGAAGCGATCCGGTGGCTGAAATCGCAGGGCTGCGAAACGTACGATTTAATGGGCGTGCCTCCGAACGGGGATCCGAATCATTCAATGTACGGCTTGTATACATTCAAAACTGGACTCGGCGGCTCGCTGGTCCATTATACCGGCTGTTGGGACTGGCCGCTCGACGACGAACAGTACATTCTGTTCCGCAATGCGGAAAACCTGCAGTGAGCCAATTTCCAAAAGCACCCGACTTTTGGAAATTGGCTCCAATATGCCGGGAAACTGGCTCTCCTCCCGGTGAAGACTGCCGCATCCGCCGATTCCATCCCACGCCATGTCGTCCTCGTAGTTGTTTGTTGCGCTCTGTTGACATTGGAAGGGCGAACCGTTAAGGATATTGCCAGAAGTTCATGAATTTTCAGGGCCTCTCGAAAAACTGCAGTTTTTTGTCGGTCCGCTTCAGAATTAATGGGGGGGATTTCTGTGCATTCATATTTCAGCTCCGGTTTCCGGACTATATTCGGATTTCTGCTGCTTGCCGTTCTTTTCGGGTATACAGCTTCGTGCGCATCTGCGCCCGCACGGTCGCCCGCAGAAGTATCCGCACACGTATCCGCAGAAGCGGACGCACGCGTTGAACCGACAGCGGCTCCGGCAAGTCCGGCAAGTCCGGCAGGTCCGGCAGGTCCTTCGGCTCCGGCGACTTCCCTGAATCCCGCGGCTCCTGAATCCAGCGAGCCTGCGTCCGGGTTGCCTGAAGTGCAATTCCGCGAGGAAATTTTCTGGCTTCCCGAAGAAACTGGAATCATGTCACGCGAAGGCCGGCTTACCGCCAGAATCGTCTACGAGTATACATCAGATGGCATTCCGGTTTCCGAAACCGAATACTCCGGCGAAACACTTCCCGTCAAAAAAACCGTCTACAGCACACCGGACGCTTCTACGCCGGACGCTTCCACACAGGTGCTCGAACAGACAGACGGCGCCGGAAAAACGGTGAGCCGGACGCTGCGCGAATATGCTAACGGGAACCTCGTCAAGGAAACAGTCACGCTGCCGAACGGTACCGTGAAAACCGTCGAACGGTATGAATGGGATAAAGCCGGACGCAAGATACTCTGGACTGTAACCCCACAGTCCGGCGACTCTGTATCCACGGTCTATGAGTACACAGACGGAGTGCTTTCCCGAATGCTCGTCAAGGATGCTTCCGGTACCCCGGTAAAGCGGTTCGAACGAACCATTTCCGGCGGTCTGATTGTGCGCGAAGACGAATTCGACCGTTCCAACCGGCTGACAGGATCCCTTGTTTTCGTGTACGATGGAACTCTTCCGGTTCGCGAAGACCGCGTATCGCCTTCGGGCGCCCTGCTGTCGTCTACAACATGCGCGTACGACGACAATGGAAACCGGACAACAATCACTTATCTTGACCGCCGCGGACGAGTAGTCGAAACCAGACACACCAGCTGGCTCAGGTTTTTGCGTCTTGTACCGGTCGAGCCTTTGAATTCTGTTACGGGAGAAAACAGGTAAATGAATACTTCGACTTTTTCGGCAGTCGGGCTTACACAACCCCGCCGCCCTTTTTTTGCGGTCCTTGCCGCTATGGCGCTTTGTACGGTTTCCGGCTTGTTCGCACAAAGCGAAGACATCGCCGTCTGGGAACAGATATATCGTTCTGCGCAGAACGATGAACAACGCGTGGACACCATGACCAAAATCGTGGAAATGCACGACCGCGCCTTTGCCCCCTTTATGATTCAGGCTCTCGACGAGCTGACCCGAAGCCAGCTCTCTTTGGGTACCCCGCAGCAGGTTGCCGCCAAAAACAAACTTGCGCTCATGATCGTTCGCGAACTTGGCAGTCTTGAAATCGGCGAAGCCTTCGAGGCAGTCTGGCAGGCATATCTCGACGCGCGCGATCCTGCCCTGAAAGCGGCTTCCGCTGTGACGCTCGGACAAATTCAGGCAACCGAATATGCCCCGCGCCTTGCACTGGATCTCGCCTCTATCAACCTTGCTCCTGTCGCCTCAAACAGCCGCGCGCAGGAAACAGTTGCTCTCGGCTTGGTGACCAGCCTGTGGATGATGAAAGAACCTGTCGGATTTGAACCGGTATTTCTTGCATCGATCGGCTGGTATTCTACCGTATCAAAAGTCAAGGATACAGCGAAGCAAGCCGTTGCAACGATGGTCGACGATCCGACCGACAGCCTGACGAATATACTGGGTTCGAATCCCGATATCTCCGTGAAGCAGATGGCAGTCGAAGCGGCGTTTGCCTCGAAAGCTCCTGTTGCACGCAAACTCGCCCTCTTGCGCAAGGCCCTCAGAATCGGGCTGGACCGCGTCTCTTCCGACCTTGCCGATCAGCGTGCCGCCGCGCGGTTCCGCACTACCGTCATTCAGTGCCTTTCGTCGCTCGGCGACAGGTCTCCCGAAACAGTGCCGATGCTGATCGAGATGATCGGGATGGACAAGCGCAGTGAAGCATCGAACGACGAAACGCTTGCTGCCATCGTTGCGCTTGGCATCAACGGCTCCGAGGAAGCTGCCCGCTTTCTTTCCGACCGCCTGATGACCTATAACAATCTGGAACGGAGCGGGGGAAATACCGTTCGCGACAAGTCCCTGATCCGCCAGTATGTTGTCAGCATGAAAGCAAGCCGGAATCCGGCCGTTCGTCCGGCACTGCTGGACGCATCCCGCAGCGACTACGATTCCAGCATTACGCGTCTGGTCGCTGATGCCCTTGTGGAAGTCACTGCAGGAACTCCAGTACAAAACTGAAAGTTTCGAGGAGCCCTGAAGCTGCAGAAAACCCGCTGGACTCTTTTTTGCAAACGACTTGCATTATCTGTGTTCTTCACCTATAGTGATATGTCCATGAAGCAGCGCTTTTTGGACGTATCCTTTTGGCGGAGGATCCTCTGTGAGCGATATGCATACCAGGAACGGTCCGGTAGCCGTTCGTTTCGATTCGGTGAGTTTTTCATACGAGAGTATTCCCGTATTGTCCAATGTCAGTTTCCATATACATCAAAATGAATTCGCCGCCTTGGTCGGTTCGAATGGCTCGGGCAAGACAACGGTCCTCAAGCTGCTGCTTGGTCTGGAAAAACCGGTGTCGGGCCGCATCAGTCTGTTCGGGAACTCGCCCGGAAGGGGCATGGAACGGATCGGTTATGTACCACAGAATGCCGGGTATGATTCCGGTTTCCCGGTAACAGTTCGCTCCGTCGTTCGCATGGGACGGCTTCGACCGTCATCCAGATTTTTTGGCAAGGAAGACGCCCAAGCGGTTCAGGAAGCGATGGAAAAAGCTGATATTGCCGGTCTTGCCGATCGCTCCTATTCAGCCTTGTCCGGCGGACAGCGAAGAAGGGTACTGGTTGCCCGTGCGCTCGCCTCGCGTCCGTCGCTGCTCGTTCTGGACGAACCGACGGCGAATATGGATGTTGAAAGCGAAAAACGCCTGTTCGACACGCTCGGCACCCTGAAAGGTTCCACGACGATTTTGATCGTCACCCACGATTCAGCCTTTGTTTCTTCCCTCACCGATGTCGCCTTCTGCGTTGCCGGCGGGGTGCGCGGCTGTTCGGTTGTACGCC
>SHOL01000040.1:0-10604 GCA_004294945.1 Treponema sp. | reverse complement strand
GCCACCGAACCGAGCCGGCGGCAGACGCTCCGCACGATTTGTATGGAGGTAGCGCAGCCCGGGTGCGCCACGATATCGAGGTTCCGGATGTGTGCTGCGGGGAGGCAGAAAACTCATGAATTTTCTTGAAGCGTTGGCCGATCCCTCGTTCGGTTTTTTACGGAATGCGCTCGCTGCAGGGTTCCTTTCCTCGGTTCTTTTCGGTGTTCTGGGGGCTGTGGTTACCGTCAAGCGTATCGCAAGCCTTGCCGGCGCAATATCCCACGCTGTTCTTGGTGGAATCGGCATGTCCCTGTTTTTGTCGGCGACAGGCCGTGTTTCCTGGATTACCCCGATGACCGGAGCGGTTGTATTCGCTCTTCTAGCTGCCCTGATTATTGGGGCAGTCTCTCTTCGGGCAAAGCAGAGAGAAGATACGGTGATCAATGCAATTTGGGCTATCGGGATGAGCGTTGGGGTTCTTTTTATGGCGAAAACGCCGGGGTACACAGACCCCTCAAGCTATCTTTTTGGAAATATTCTGCTTCTGTCCGGACGCGACCTGGCGATGCTTGCCGCACTCGACGCAGTGGTGGTATTTCTTGCCTGGCGGTTTTATCCGCAAATCACCGCTTCTTCTTTCGATGAAGAATTCGCGCGAGTGCGCGGCGTTCGAACCGGGGTTGTTTTTTTTGTACTGCTGGCGGTTACGGCTGTTTCGGTGGTTCTGCTGCAAACCTTCGTCGGTATCGTCATGGTTATCGCCATGCTTACTCTTCCTTCCGGAACGGCCGGATACATTTCTAAAAGCGTTGCCGGAATGATGGTGTTCGGAACGCTGTTTTCGCTGCTGTTTACCGGTACGGGCATTGCCCTCAGCTGGACGCTCGATGTTCCTGCAGGCGCGCTCGTTGTAGTTATTGCAGGTATAGTTTTTCTTGTGTCGGCAGCTGTCCGGATACTTGTTCTCCGCGCCCGCAAGCGATCCGGCTCGGCTGCCGGTTCCCGCGACGGTAACGATTCCGGAGGCGATAACGATTCCGGAAGCAGTAACGATTCAGGAGGCAGTAACGATTCAGGAGGCAGTGTGTGACCAAAGCACGGGCAGCGGTTCTTGAAATTCTATCCGGGGCTTGCGAACCTTTGAGCGCTTCGGGCGTGCTGCGCAGCCTGCCTGAAGGTGCAGACCAGGTTACGGTGTACCGGACCCTGCGTTATCTGGAGAATCATGGATACGCTTCCTCCTTCATTCTCCACTGTGAAGCGCATGGAACCGAGCGGTACTACAGCGCTGCAGACCGGCAGTGCAGACACTGGTTCCATTGCGAACGTTGCCACGGGTTCATCGATCTTGGTTCCTGCGCCCTGGACAGTCTGGTTTCCGGGTACGAGCGCAGTCTTGGCATTGCGGTTCGCTCCCACATGCTCACCCTTTCCGGTGTCTGCCTGAAGTGCCGAAAAAACGTGTAGATTAGATCCTTTGCCTGTCAGGAAACTCTGGAGAGCTGGATTTTTTGTCCTGCTGCGCATCCAGCTGCCGCCTCAGCAGCGCATCGTATACCGGCCTTGACCGCAACAGTTCTGCCGTGATTTGCGCAGAAAGGCAGACCAGCACCAGGGAGCCCAGATGCGAAAGATTTCCGCTCATTTCCAAAATCAGGACTGCGCCGGTGACCGGTGCCCGAACGACTGCCGTAAAACAGGCGGCCATCCCGAGAATCAGAAAATTGACAATTTCGATTTCAGTGCAAAGTCCCGCAGAGCACAGAAGAGTCCCGACAAACGTACCCAGAAGCGCGCCGCAGGCGAGAAGGGGCAGAAAGATTCCTCCCGCTGTCCCCGCACCGTAGCAAAGTGCCGTAAATAGCAGTTTTACGGTGAACAGAAGAGCAAGCGCACCGATTGTATACTGCCCGTGTGCGAGCTGTTCGATCAGTTGGTGTCCGCCGCCGCTTGCATCAAACAGAAACAATCCGACGGGGATTGATGCGAGCATCGGAATGACCGGCCTTGTCCAGTCGGGAATCGGCGTTTTTTTATAGAGGTCCTGCGCTGCGTACAGAGATCGCTTAAAAAGATCGCCGCCGATCGCTGTTATCATGCCGAGCGCGACAAGCCAGGGAAAGAGGGAAAAAGACAGGGGTGCTATCGCAGGAAAACTGAATGCGGGTTTCAGACCGAAGATTGTACCGGAAACGAGGTCTCCTGCCAGGCAGGCTCCCATGACACACGCCAGAAGAAGCGGCGAAAAATGCTTGTGCAGTTCTTCAAGTGCGAACAGAACACCTGCAAGCGGCGCGTTGAATGCCGCCGCCAATCCTGCCGAAGCTCCGCTTATGAACAGATACCGCCTCTCCACTGCAGATGGTTCGCCGGTTTTGCCAAACACGGTGCGAATGTATGAAAAGGCCTTGCCTGCATAAGCTCCCATTTGCACCGACGGGCCTTCCCGGCCAAGAGACAGTCCTGCGCCGATCGCCGCAATTCCCGAAACCATCTTGAGCGGTAATTCTGGAAACCACGAGTGATTCATTTTTCCGAGCAGCTCTCCCTTGATCTGAGGGATGCCGCTTCCCTTAATCATCGGATACCTGGCACTCAGAAGACCAAGCGCCAAACCGAGTAGGGTCAGGATGCCCGCGAGGGCAATGATCAGGAGAATCTGTGGTGCGCCTGCGGTTGTACCAAGACTGGCATACACCATGCTTCGGAAAGCTTCGCCCCGGTTCAGTCCGAGCCTGAAAAGAAGTACTACAAGTCCGGTCAAGAGGCCGACTGCTATGCTCTGGAAAATGAGTATTGTTTTGCTGTTTTTCATGTGTACAAGTATACCGACGCAGCAGGACGAGCCTCAAGGGGCGTTCCTGCTCCGGACGGCAGTTTCTGACCGGAGACGGAAAACGGTGTACCGGACCGGTTTGCATCCCTTCGGGAATCGAGTATAGTGATAGTATGAAATCCACCTTACAAACAGTACTCGAGTCACTTTCAGGTTCGGGGCCGGAACGCCGGCTTGTCGATCTGGCCGCACTTGTCCTTACCGTAATTGTTATTCTTGTTGTTTTCAGGATCGTACGCGCGCTTATTCTGAAAATTGCCGGTACACAAGCGAGTCCGCAGCTTCGGTTTATTATCGGCCGGGCAACGAGCTATACCGGAGTGGTCGTTGCGTTGATGACCGTTTTCAATCGTCTCGGCGTCGATCTTTCTGCCGTGCTTGGCGCTGCAGGTATTCTTGGTGTCGCAGCAGGTTTTGCCGCTCAAACTTCCGTTTCGAATATCATCTCCGGTTTTTTCGTAATGACTGAACGCGCGTTTCGAATCGGCGACCTATTGCGGGTTGATTCTGTTTCCGGTGTTGTGGAAAGCATCAGTCTGCTATCAATCAGGCTGCGTACTCCGGACAATCAGCTTATCCGTATCCCGAACGAAACAATTATTAAAACCAATCTGGTAAACATGTCTCATTTCGATAACCGCCGATTTGATCTCCGGGTCAGCGTGTCGTACGGTACCGACCTTCGGGCAGTGCGCGAGCTGCTTCTTGATATCGCCAAGAATAACGAATTTGCCTTGCAAGAACCTGCACCGATACTGATTTTCGATACCCTGGCGCCTTCGGCAATCGAAATCATGCTGGGTGTCTGGGGTAAAAAAGAAAATTTCCTGGCACTCAAGAATTCGATGATGATCGATGTGACGGAACGGTTCCGTACGGAAAACGTTACAGTGCCGTATCCCCGGCTCGATGTCGCGATGAAAACCTCAGAGTAACCGGCCGCACGATTTTCCGGCCGGCTTGCTCTGCGGCCGGCTTGCTCTGCGGCCGGATTACTATCCGGCGGGATTAGTATCCGGCCGGTTCGCCCACGATGATAACCGTAAAATCGCTGCGCGACGGTCGTCGCTTCAGCACCGAATAGACTCTGCATATCCTCCGGTCGTTCCGGCAATCCATGCAGACTCCGGTTTTTGTACACGGATTGGGCAGATCGAGCCGTTTGTTGTTCATTGGGGCTGCATACTGCATAATTCGCTCTTCCGCCTCTGCCAGGTTTTTGACGATTTTATTGACTCCAACGACAACAACTGTTTTTTTTGGTCCGAACGTCAGTGCCGCGACCCGGTTGCCGTTTCCGTCCACATTCATCAGTTCTCCGTCGAGCGTGACCGCATTGGTTCCCGAAATAAAAAGATCGCTGGTGAGCTGGGCGCGCATTACGTCCATTTTTTCATCTTGCGAAAGACCCGGTTTGGAATGGTCAAGCAGGACAGCTCCCAGTTCTTCAAGCCTGGCTGCTATGCCGATTTTTTTTACAGTCATCGATCCGCCGATTCCAACGCTGCACCCTTTTTTAACCAAGGGTTCGATCAGGGCGAGCGCTTCTTTTCCAGTGGCAACGTATCGAGCGTTGAAGCCGTTTTTTTGCAGGGCGGCGCATGCAGCTTCTCCAAGAGTTTTAGCGTGCCAGTTTTCAATTATAGATTCCATGAATGTCTCCTTTAGGGCAGTTTGCCCTGTGCAATAGTCTTTAAAAGCCGATTTCAAAAGTAACCGGCTTTTTGAAATCGGCCCGGTCTAGTATCCGATTGCGCCTACATCAAGGGCAATAAACGGACGAAAGGTTCCGCCGCTGGTCCGGTGGCTGCCCATCCGCAGTGAAAAGCCGAATGCTTCGCTCAAGCGTACGCCTGCACCGATGCTTGCTTCGCTTGAAAAGAGATTGGCTGGCAGTGCAAAGTGTTCCCGGTCGTGGATGACAGCTCCCGTCGAAGCCTGTGCAAGAATGAACACCGGAAAATTTATTCCTTTCGCACCCCAGTTGATATTGTTTTTTAATTCCACACCCAGTGCCGCTACATGGCTGCCGGTTCTATCCTGTTCGCTTAAGGGGCCTGCGAACATTCTTCGGCCTGATAGGTCCGGCTTGTAAAAGGCGGGAGCTGCGGCTCCTTCGTCTGCATTCATGCTGAAATCGGTGCCGGCTTTCCACAACAGGGCGACTGAAAACGGTGTTCCCAGTGACAGAAATGTGCTCCCGCTGGAGGATATGCGGTGAAAAAAACGTTCCGAACCAATCTGGGGGATGGACGCATGATAGTCGACGGCGATATCGAGGCCGGACATCGGGAAGATAGAGGAATCGAGAAGGTTGATCGCTAGACGCGCGAAACCAAACGATGCTCGTTGAACCGGCGTTCCCGCAGGTGTATCAGTTTGAAATTCCGTGTCTATTCTTTCGTACTTCCAGCCGGCAGTTACTTCGACTCCCGGAGATACTGCCGCCGCCGCTTCTATTCCGCTGGACAAAAGTCCGGTTTCATACTGGTAGCCGACGGAGGTTGTGGTGAGCCGCGTGGTAAAGTCGCGCTGGTAGCCGGTGAAAGCCCGAAGCGAAATGCCGTGGACGATGGGCTGCGAAAAGCGGATTTCGATGCCGGGAGCGTCGAGCACTTCCGCATCTATGGTCAGACGCGAGCCGCTTGTGGTTACATTGGAAAACACAAAGGAGGGTACCAGATTGATGTTGTTGGTGATTGCGGACGAGAATGTGGTTTCGTAGGTGAATCCGAGCCTGACACTGTTTCGTTCAACTTTTTTTCGCTGGAAATCGACGGCAATAACACCGTCGCCGCCCGGACTGCGCCGTACGCGGATTGCGCCGTAGGACCGCGACCGGTCGATGTCTTCGAAAGCTTTCTGCAAGGCGAGCGGATCGCGTTGGTCGGATCGGGCTGCTTCGAATTTCTGGATAAAGGCGTTTCGCTCCCGCTCTCCCAGTCCGGTAACGCGAACCGGAAGTTCTTGTGCAATTCGGGTGTTGTGCTGCGTGTCCTGAAGATCACGGGCGGCAGTACGTTGCGCGATTCGGTCCACGGCATCCGCATGCTTGCGGGCATATTGTTCGCCGAGATCGATGAGCTCGGAAACCTTGTTGTAGTCCGTTTGCAAATAGCCGGCCATGTTTACGGTGATTACCAGGTCAGCCGAGGACAGCTGCGGTGCGATGTTCGAGTCGAGCAGAATTGCCAAGGATCGCGAAAGCGGGGAGATTGGCGTTCTGTTGAGCGATTCCGGGTCGAAAGGAGTTTCGTCGACGAGGTTCACCGCGATTACGATATCCGGTTCAAGGCTCCGGGCAACGGTGATTGGAAGGTTGTCGACGACGAAGCCGTCAACATATAACCGGCCGTTTTCTTCCCAGGGAGAAAAGACGCCAGGGATGCTCATGCTTGCGCGCATCGCTCCGACGAGCGATCCTTCGCGGAATATCACTTTTTCTCCAGTTGTAACATCTGTTGCTACAGCACGGAATTTGCGGGGCAGCTGGTCGAAGTCGCAGGATGCCGGAATGTGAAGGGTTAGAATGTCCATGTATCGGACAATTTTGTGCCCGGGAATGATGCCTCCGTTCATGGAGATGCCGTCCATGGTGTAGTGGATGGGTCCGAGGTACTTGGCTCCGTCCATGCGTTCCTGGTACGACTCTGTTCCCGTTGGCCGGCCTTCAAAAAGCAGATCGTCCCAATCGGTTGCTCGAGCAATGGAATCCAATTCGGACGAATTGTAGCCGGTCGAGTAGAGCCCACCGATTATGGCGCCCATGCTCGTTCCGGCGACGATGTCTACCGGGATGCCGGCTTCTTCGAGCACCTTTATGACGCCGATGTGTGATAGACCCCAGGCGCCGCCGCCGGCAAGGGCAAGGGCGACAATCGGACGGGTGTCTGCCGGCGACGCAGAAAGAGCCGGTGGCGCAGAAGGGGCCGGTGGCGCAGAAAGCGTGGCGGCTGGCGCAGAAAGCGTGGCGGTCGGCGATGATGCCCAAGCTGCTGTTATATAGAAGGAAAAACATAAAACGCTCGCTGTCGAACGTAATGCATTGTTCATTATCTGTATACTCCAATATCAGTGTATCATATTAGGGGCCGAACTTCTTGCCAAATAAGGTGGTCCGGAAGTGTGACAGGAAAAAACTACTTTTTGTTGTGCGTTCGCAAACTGTCAATCTGCATACTTACACGAAATATTTCTGAACATATCGTGGCGGTCAAGGAATATTTTTACCAGGGCCGGATCAAAATGCGTTCCTGCTCCCCTGGCGATAATGCGAACAACTTCATCATGTGGAATGGGTTCCTTGTACGGCCGCCGGGAAATGCAGGCATCGTAGACATCGGCAATGGCCATGATCCGGGCTGGCAGCGGAATGGTTTCTCCGGTAATTCCGTGCGGATACCCGGTTCCGTCCCATCGTTCGTGATGGAATTCAGCGATCTCGGCAGCAATGTTGAGAAATTCGTTTTCTTCGATGCTTTCCTGTGCTTTTCTGATTGCCTGGCTGCCGAATTCGGGATGCTTTTTCATCAGCGCCATTTCTTCTTCGGTAAGTTTTCCGGGTTTCAAAAGGATGCTGTCCGGTATGGCGACCTTTCCGATATCGTGGAGGGGAGCGGAGCGGTAGATTCGTTCGCAGACGTCGGAATTGAAGGGGCACTGGTCGCCCATTCCGTCAAGGATGCACCGGACGAATTCTTTGGTGCGCTGTATGTGCCCGCCGGTCTCATTGTCCCGGAAGTCGGCGATAATTGCCATACTGGTGATCGTGACTTCCTGTGTATGCGCGAGCTCTATCACCTTTTTACGCAGCTCTTTTTCCAGATGCTGCCGGTCGGTCATGTCGAGAAATACTGTGAGATACCGGTAGCCGAACGGACGGGCGCGGATGCTTACCTGCCGAACCAGGCCGTCCTTTCGACGCATAAGGTATATTCTTGTGGGCGTGGGCGCTTTGTTCGTTATCGCTTTTCTGAGATCCTCTTCCCAAATACGCATACCGTTCTTCCGATATTCTTCGTCCGGATACGCCTTTTCCAGCCAGGTAGCGTAATCCGGAATGTCATGGATCGTATAGCCGTAGGTTTCGGTGAATGCATAGTTGATAAACGGAATCGAACCATCGGAACGCATAGTCGCAACCGGGACCGGAAGAAATTCGAGCGCCTCGCGGAACAGCTTTTCGCTTTCATTTATCTCGTCAACCTGGATTCTGAGCATCAGTTGGTCGTTCAGAATTTTTCCGGCAAGAAGGGTCGCAAAGGGGTACAAAAGGATTGTCGGTAAGGCCATGTTCCGGATGGTAGTCTCTCTGACGCTTGCAGGCAGTGCGATGAACATAAACAGTACCATTTCGGCATGAACAATCAGTCCAAAGAGGTACATTCTGCGCCAACCGGGGATTTCATCGGGTATTTTGTACAGTTTTCTGAATCCCAGGCCGGTAGCCGCAGCGCTCAGGATAACCAGAATTCCCATACCCAGGCCCGGACCGCCGATCCAGATACGCAGGGCAAGTGGCGGTAGTACTGCAATGATTCCTGCAAGCGGTCCGAAGAAAAGGGCTGCCAGGCTGATAACAATCGACCTGCCGTCGAAAATTACTCCAGGCCACAGCTGCAGCGGTTCTAGTATGCCGACACAGGCAGCAGCAGCGAACAGGAGCCCTTGCATCACCTGTCGTACGATGGAATTGCGTCCCATCTGTGCGTCAATAAAACCCGATATGATTGAAATGGATACGAGCAGACTTAAATTGAGTACAAGCTGGATATACATCATAACTTACATACAGTATACGTCCCGGATACCCTGCCCGCAACCTGAAATACGCACTACAGCATGTAAACGAGCGGCGCTACTGTGCACGTATTTCCTTAATCATAAACTCCCGCCCGTTCAGGATTTCCTTCCTGAGTCCTCCGCAGCCGGGACAGGAGTCCTTGTGCTCCAGCAGGGGATAGATTTTGCCGCAGGCGGTGCAGCGGGCGTTTGCCCGTATAATTTCTATGGAAAGCTTCGTCTGCTCGAGCGAGGTGCCGTCGACGGCGCAGGGCCAGCACTCTTCTATAAACCGGGGAATCATCGCAGACAATTCCCCGATCTGGAGGGTCACCGTATCGATTGCGGAAACTTCGTTCTCTTTCGCGAATTCTTCTACCGTCTTGACGACTTCGATGACCACTCCCAGTTCATGCATAATCAGTTCCTTGTCCGGTTTCGAAAAGCTTCAGCTTTTCGAAACCTTCCGTAATGTAAATGTAAATCCCGAAGGGATTTACAAAGACGAAACGGAAAACCGTACCGGGTTTTCCGTTTCGTCGTTCTTTTACTCCTGCACGGGGGCGCCGCCGTGGATCAGGTTGTCGATCGGCCGGGTGATATTTCTTGCCGCGATCCTGACCTTGCGCTTGAGCACGTTTTTAACAATGTGCGGCTTGAGCTCGCGGAAGTCCACTCCTGCCTCGTCGTATTTTCGCACCAGAGAAATCGCCTCGAATTTGCATACGGTCGTACACAGACCGCAGCCCACGCACATGTTTTCGTCCGCGTAGGTCGCTCCGCACGCGAGGCAGCGGGACGCTTCGGTCTTGATCTGGTCCGGGGTAAAGGTGCCGCGCGTATCGCGGAACGATTTCGCCGCATCCGCCGCGGCCGCCGCGCCAGCTGCGCCAGCTGCTTTCTGGCGCGGAACATTGTCGTAGCCGTCGAAGTCCACGTTGTCCTTGTTGAGCGGAATGTAGTTGCGCTTCAGCCGTCCCATCACGAGGCTCTGGCCGTTCTGCACGTAGCGGTGGAGCGAAATCGCGCCTTCCTTGCCTGCAGCGATCGCGTCGATCGCGAAGCGGGGACCGGTGAACACATCGCCGCCCACGAAAATATCGCTTTCGGCTGTCTGGTATGTAAGGGCGTCCGCAACCGGTCCCTTGTTCGGCTTGAGCTCGACCTTCGTTCCCTCAAGCAGCTTGCCCCAGTCGATTGCCTGACCGATCGAAGCGATCACGTAGTCCGCCTCGACGATCTTCGTCGTCTTGTCGTCGAATTTCGGACTGAACTTGCGGTTTTCGTCGAACACCGACACGCACTTGCGGAACTCGACCCCTGTAACCTTGCCGTTTTCGACTACGATCCGGACCGGGCCCCAGCCGTTGTCGATGCCGATTTTTTCCTCTTCCGCCTCGACGATTTCGTCGGGGGATGCGGGCATTTCCGCGCGGCTTTCGAGCGAGAACATCGTCACGCCGGTGGAGCCGACGCGGGCAGCAGTGCGCGCGACGTCGATGGCGACGTTTCCGCCGCCGATGACGATCACTTTTCCGGGCAGCTCGATCTTTTCGCCGAGGTTCACCCTGCGCATGAAGTCCACGCCCGAGAATACGCCCTCTGCGTCTTCGCCTTCAATGCCGAGCTTGCGGCCTGCCTGCGCGCCGATGGCGAGATAGAAGCCCTTGAAGCCCTGTTTCCGGAGCTCCGCGATAGTCACGTCCTTGCCGACTTCGACGCCGGTCTTGAACTCGACGCCCAACTCGCGCAGCACGTCGATTTCCGAATTGATCACGTCTTTTTCAAGCCTGAACGAGGGGATGCCGAGCGTCAGCATGCCGCCGAGCATCTGCTCTTTTTCGAAAACGGTAACCTTGTATCCGTCTATCGCGAGGTAGTAGGCGCACGACAGTCCCGCGGGACCCGCGCCGACGATCGCAATTTTCTTTCCATATTCGTGCCGTTTCTTCGGCACGTAGCGGTGCGCTGCGTTCAGGTCCTGATCGGCGATGAACTTCTTGAT
>SHOL01000228.1 GCA_004294945.1 Treponema sp. | reverse complement strand
ACACCGTTACATACAATACCGAGTTTGAACCGTTCCACTGGAACAAACATCCGTTCTTCTTTGAACGGGTCAGCAACGTTCTTATCGAAAACAACCGCTTCGAAAACGGATGGGATGCGGAGAAAGATATACGAACAGAAAACTCGGCAGAAGATGCCATCACCGTAAAATAATCAACCACTTAAATGAACAATTCGATGAAAATTTTATCCATTCTCCTTGCAGCTGCGGCATTGCTTTCCTGCACGCCACCTGCTGAAACGGCCCAAGAACTCGCCCTGCGGTTTAACACGCCTGCCGCGGCGTGGGAAGAGACCCTGCCTCTCGGCAACGGACGTATCGGTATGATGCCGGATGGCGGTATTGACAAAGAACTTATCGTGCTCAACGACATTACTATGTGGTCGGGCAGCGAAGACCCTGAAGCGCTGAACCCCGAAGCACTCAATTATCTGCCGAAAATCCGGGAGTTACTGCTTACAGGAAAGAACGGGGAAGCACAACGCATGATGTACGATCATTTCCAGTGCGGCGGGCTCGGTTCTTCCGGCGGAAAAAGCAAAGATGCACCCTACGGCTGTTTTCAAATGCTGGGGGACCTGCACATAAACTACTCCTACCCACAAACGGAAGATGCGGGTAATTACGTGAGGACACTTTCGCTCAACGATGCAGTGGCATCCACCGTGTTTATGAAAGGTGAAACCACCTATACGCGCGAGTATATCTCGTCCCACGCCGACGATGTGCTGGCTGTCCGCGTGGCTGCCGATAAGAAAGGGTCAGTCTCATTTGAAGTAAGCCTGAGCCGTCCTGAACGGGCAACCCTTTCGGTGCAAGAGAATACCCTTATCATGGAAGGGCAGCTCAACGATGGATACGATACCGATAAGGGTGTCCGCTACCTTACCAAGGTACAAATCGTGAACAAAGGCGGGGAACTGACCGCGGGCTCCAATACCCTGGCTATCGCCAATGCCGATGAGGCCGTCATCCTCATTTCCACCTCCACCGACATGCTCGACAAAGAGTACACGTCGACGGTAGACAGCTTGCTCGAACAAGCAAAAAAACGTTCGTTCGAAAAAATGAAACAGGCGCATATAGCAGCTTACAAAGAAAAGTTCGACCGTGTAGAGCTCTGGTTAGGCGAACAAGACAACACCACACCTACCAACGAGCGCCTTGCCGGTTTCCAGACAGACGATGATCCCGCATTTGCCGCACTCTATTTTCAGTATGGCCGTTACCTGATGATCAGCGGAACCGATGAGAACTCGCTTCCCCTCAACCTTCAGGGCTTGTGGGCCAACCAGGTGCAGACGCCCTGGAACGGCGATTACCACCTGAATATCAATGTACAGATGAACTACTGGCCGGTAGAAGTATGTAATCTTTCTGAACTGCATAAACCCCTGATCGATTTCACCCAATCGATTGTACCTTCGGGAGAAGCTACCGCCCAAACGTTTTACGGGGCCAACGGCTGGCTGGCTCACATGATGAGCAACCCGTGGAAGTTCACGGCTCCCGGCGAACATGCTTCGTGGGGAGCGACCAACACGGGAGGAGCGTGGCTTTGTGAACATCTTTGGGAGCATTATGCCTTTACCCAGGATAAGGAATACCTGCGCACTGTTTACCCGACGCTCGCCGGGGCAGCGCAGTTCTTCCTCAGCAGCATGATTTCCGAACCCAGGAACGGATGGCTCGTCACCGCCCCGTCATCATCGCCAGAGAATGCATTTTACATGCCCGGGAGCGACGATCGCATTTTTGTATGCATGGGCCCGACCATGGACGTTCAGATCGTGAACGAACTGTTTACCAACGTACTGTCGGCGGCAGCAATTCTCGGTATCGAAGACGAGACAACCACCAATATCCGCGAAACACTGCCGAAACTTCCTCCCATGCAGATCAGCCCCGAAGGTTATTTGCAAGAGTGGCTCGAGGACTATAAGGAGGTTGATCCCAAGCACCGCCATGTCTCACACCTCTACGGATTGTATCCGTCGAATCAGATATCGCCTAACACTACCCCCGAACTGGCCGCAGCAGCTCGCGAAACGTTGGAACGCCGTGGTGATGCCGGAACCGGATGGTCCCGTGCATGGAAAATCAATTTCTGGGCACGCTTGTACGACGGGAACCGTGCTTTCAAGCTACTTAAAAGCCTGCTGGAGCCCACTTCCGGAAGTGAAGTAAACATGCACCGCGGGTCTGGAACGTACGCTAACCTATTCTGCGCGCATCCGCCGTTCCAGATCGACGGTAATCTGGGAGGTACTGCTGGAATTGCTGAAATGCTGATTCAAAGTCAAGACGGCTATATACAACTGTTGCCTGCCCTGCCAGACAAGTGGCCAACGGGAAGTTTCAAAGGCCTACGTGTCCGTGGCGGTGCCGAAGCGGCTGCAAGCTGGAGCGACAACCGATTGTCGTCTGCAACCATTAAGGCGCTAAACGACAATACATTCAAGGTAAAAATTCCCGGTTATGCGACAACGGTAAAACAGAACGGAAAAGAATTAACAGCCGAAAACGGGTATGTATCGGTAGTGTTGAAAGCAGGACAAGAGGCTAAACTGGAATTTATCCCATAGCGCTTACTGCATCCGTTTAATGATGCTGTACGATTCCACGATACCCAACTCTCCAGCCTTGCGGAGATCGTCCAACCCGACCGCAGTTTCGCCGATCGACAGCCGTGACAACCCCCGGTTGAAATAGGCTTCGGCAAACTGCGGTTCAATCTTTAACGCTTTGGTATAACTGTCTATCGCAGCACGATAATCTTTTTCGAGGCTGTATATTTCGGCCATGTTGTAGTAGGCAAAAATAAAATTGGGATCAAGTCGCAGGATCGTTTCATAATCCTTTAAAATTGCATCGTACCGGAACGACTTCGTGGAGACTTCGGGCACTTTCGGCCGGGCAATCTGAGGCAACTCTTTCAACCTGTCCACCGGGTTTACGC
>SHOL01000001.1:43624-81590 GCA_004294945.1 Treponema sp. | reverse complement strand
TGCCGAACCCGATCCCGCCGAATCGACGGATCGGAAAGCATCAGCGCGGCCATAATCCCGAGCAGGGCAACAAACGGCAAGCTTCCGGCAAGCAGCCGGGGGACAGTTTTATCGATCATGCCGGAGCCCTTGCTTCGAACAGCGACACCGGCCGGTCCAGACCACGGATTTTAAGATCTCCATGAGGAACCAGAAAGCACGCACAGGGGTCGGGGCCTCCAAGAGGAACAGCGACGTCTGCACTGACCAGAATGCCGATTTCCCGCGAGGCAGCATGCACGGCAAGCTGGCGGGCAACCGTCAGAACGTTCGAAAGCACTGCCCGCTCGATCCGGTTTTCGCTGCCGATAGTCCCCAACACAATCGGTCCGCGTTCAAGTCCGGCCGAAAAGCGGATGTCGGGCTGCCCCTCGGCGCCCCGTTCGGTATTATGCTGCGCCATGTTCTGTTCAAGCGCAAGCGCACACCGCACCGCGCGGCAGGGATCGTCCGGAAACAAAACCGTAAATCCGTCGTTCAAGAAGCGGTCCACAAATCCGCCGTGTTCAATGATAATCGGGGTAACGCGTCCCAAAATCGTGTTGATCAGCTCGAGCAGTGCCAGCTTGTTGACGGAGTCCGACACCACCGGATCGTAGCCCAGTCTGATATACATTGCGCACATGTCGCGCCGCACGCTTTCCCCGGGATACAGTTCGGTAATCGAAGTCTTACCCATAAAATGCAGGAATTCATTCGGCACAAAACGCGCAAAGGATTCATTAACGCGTTCTACTCTGGCGCTCAGATGTTCCACCGTATTGAACGCCCGCGTAAAATGGCGAACTACCACCAGCCCCATCGCTGCCGTCAGCGCGAGCATGCCGAAGTGGGTAAGAAAGGCGCCCTGTACAAGGCGGTTTGCAACCAGTACGTCATGCGCGCCGAACAGTAAAAAGACGGCAAACCCCGCAAGCACGGCCAGCGCTCCGTCGCGCCGCGCCGCCAGGGCACAGACTACGACGGCCAGCACGAACAGCGCGGCAACCGCGGTGAACGCCTGGAACGGAACCAGCAGCGCCGTACACACGGAAACGGGAGCAAAGAGCGTTACCAGGCAATACGCTGCCGAAACCCCGATGATTGCAGCGTAGTATTTCCGGTCGCCGGGCAACGGGAAGCGCGTGGCAATAAAGCCTGCCAGACAGGCTTCCCCAAGGGGAAAAGTCAGGTATCCCAGGCGGAACATCAGATTCTCCGAAACCCGGGGAAAAATATCCTGCAGAATAAACTGTTCGTAACAGGTAATCCGCAGAGCAAAGACAAAACAGCACAATCCCAGCCAAAAGCACGAACGCTCGTGCCGATTGAACACAAACAGGGCAATAAAAAAGGCTCCCATGGCCAGAATGGCTCCGAACGGAAAAATATGGGAAAGCCGGTCCCGATAGCGCATAACGTTCAGCCGGTCGTAGGTTCCGAACTTGATCGGCAAAGAGGATGCAGGATACATATCGTTAAAATTGGACAAGTGAAGCACCAGTGTCACCGTGCGCGAATTAGTGTCGGGCAGCGGAACAACCGCTGTTTTCCAGTCGGGCCGTTCAGACTTCCGGTTGTTTCCCGGAACGCCCTGCGTATAAAATTCCCGTCCATTTACAAAATACCGGGCCGCACAGCTGTAGCCGGGAAAACTGAAGGCATATTCCAGGGCCGGATTCAGCCCGGCTATGGTTACCGCGTAGGAACCGTACCCGTACGCAGGATACGATTCGGGGACATACGACGTCCATGACTCCGGAAAGTGTGCAAACCGGTCGTAATTGTCGGGAGAAATATTCGGATATATAAACTGATTGGGCCAAAACGCCCAGGCTCCATCCAGCACAATGGTATCGGTCCGCCCGCCGGAATCGACGAGGCCACGATACAGCACTGCCTGCGGAGATCCGTCATCTGTCAGCACACATCCGCTCAAGACGGATGCAAGCAGCAAAGCACACAGCAGTAGACGACGGGTATGTCTTACTTTTTGCACAGCGGTCAGTATACGGGATATATTCGCTTTCTGTCAAAAAAATTGCTACAAATGCGTAAAACGGGTACAATCATACCATGAAGAACATCATAATCGTTACCGGCGCCAGTTCCGGCTTGGGCCGGGAATTCGCCGTACAGCTTTCCAGAACGCGAAACGCGGATGAAATATGGCTGCTTGCCCGCAGAAAAGACCGGCTTGCGCAGACTGCGCTCCTGATCGAATCTGAAGGGCGCATGAAAGCGGTAACCCACAGCATCGATTTGTCCGGCCGCACCGGCGTTTCGGCCTTCAAAAAGCTCCTGGACGCCGACATTGCCGTCGACGCGCTGGTCAACAATGCCGGCTTCGGCACCTACGGAACATTCGTAGATACGCCGCTCGAACGGGAACTCGAAATGATCGACCTGAATGTCTTCGCGCTCACCGGCCTGTGCGGCGAGTGTATCCCGCGCATGAAACCGGGCGCGCTCATTATCAACGTCGCAAGCCTTGCCGCCTTTATCCCCCTGGGGAATTTTGCCGTCTACGCCGCAACAAAAGCCTATGTACTGAGCTTCAGCACCGCACTTTCCGCAGAACTCAAAGACAAGGGCATTTTTGTGTCCTCGCTCTGCCCGGGGCCGGTCGACACCGAATTCGCCCAGGTCGCCTCGAACGGAGCGCGGACAAAAGTTGTCGACGGCAAATCGCCGGAAGCAGTCGTCAAAAGCTGCCTCCGCGACATCTCGCGCGGCAAGAGAATCTCCGTAATGGCGCTCAAGTGGAAGTTCAAGGCTTTTATGAGCAGATGTGTCGGCAGATACTTTTTTGCCCGGTACACCTATATCCACGACAAGCGCCCGTCGCAATAACACAAGCCGGAATTTGCCAGTGCCTTCATGCATGCACTACTATTAAAGCATGCATGAATTACGGAAATTCGTTGTTCCGGAAGTCGTATTCGGGGAAGGCGCATCCAGTCTGTGCGACCGGTATGCGCTCAACTTCGGTTCGGAACGGCCCCTGATTGTCACCGACCCCGGTATTATCGCCACCGGACTTGTCGACACCCTCAGAGCCAGCCTTGCCGACGCAGGGCTTTCTCCGGAAGTCTTTTCCGGCATCAGCCCGAATCCCCGCGACGAGCAGGTTCAGGACGGATGCGCCTTTTACCGTGCAAAAAAATGCGACATTATCATCGGCGTCGGCGGCGGCAGTCCTATGGACTGCGCCAAGGCAATCGGCATTCTTGCCGCCAACGGAGGCAGCGTTTCCGGCTTTGAAGGCATAGACAATGTCGACATCCCCGGCCCTCCGCTCATCTGCATCCCCACAACCGCAGGAACGTCTGCCGA
Organism: Treponema sp.; assembly: GCA_004294945.1. GTDB lineage: Bacteria > Spirochaetota > Spirochaetia > Treponematales > Treponemataceae > Teretinema. Next base: position 78,236 of record SHOL01000001.1, on the reverse strand, counting down.
TATTTCCCAGTTTGCCATTATAAACGACACCCGGCGGCACCTGAAATTCGCCATCATCAGCAAGACAACCGTCCCGGACGTCGCGCTGATAGACCCCGCTCCTACCCGAACAATGAACCCGTACCTTGCCGCCTGCACCGGCATAGACGCGCTTGTCCATGCCATCGAAGCCTGTGTTTCTACCGCCAGCTCACCCATAACCGACCTCCATGCCCTCGAAGCCGTCAGGGTTATCGCCGCCAACCTTGAAGCATCGGTACAGGATGCCCGTAACGAAAACGCGCGCGAAGCACTGATGTATGCCAGCATGCAGGCAGGCATGGCCTTCTCGAACGCGAGCCTCGGGGTTGTCCACGCCATGGCGCACAGCCTGGGCGGCCTGCTCGATCTGCCTCATGGAGAATGCATCGCGCTCCTGCTTGCCCCGGCAATAAAACTCAATTTCGACCGGGCGCGGGATAAATACATCGCCGTCGCGCGGGCAGCCGGAATCCCGGCCGAAGCGCTCGGAAACGGGCAGGCTGCAGAAGCCCTCATAGACTGGATATCCCGCCTTCTCGAACGCGTCGGCATCGCCCCGGGGCTCGCATCCCGCGGCGTCAGGAAGGAAACCATACCCCTCCTTGCCCAAAACGCCGTTTCCGACCCCTGCGCCGTCACAAACCCCATGCCGCTGGACAGCGAGCTCATACAGAGGCTGTATGAACGGGCCCTCTGAAACCGTACACGAGCTTCGCGAAAAAATAATCGGGCTCGGAGAAAAATCCCTGCGCAAAAGCTACTATCCGGAACTCCAAAAGCATATCCGGGAACTGGAAGAAGCCTACGCCCTCCTGGAACGGAAAAATGCCGAACTGGAAAGCTACCTGTACGTCGCATCGCATGACCTGCGATCGCCTTTGGTTAACATACAGGGATTCAGCGCACGCTTCGGCAAACAGATCGCCCAGATTGCCCAAGAGCTCGAAGCCATGAATCTGGACGGAGAAAACAACATCCGGCGCGCCAACGCCCTGGAACTGCTTGCGGAAAAGCTTCCCCGCTCGGTGGAATTTATACTGTCCAACACCGCTAAAATGTACAGCCTGCTGAACGGACTGTTACGCATATCGAGAACCGGACGAATAGTAATGTCTATCAAGGAACTGGATATGAACGCACTTGTCGCTGCATACATCAATACGATGTCGTATGAAATAGAAGAACTGCATGCCCGGGTTTCGGTCGCTCCTCTGCCCCCGTGCTACGGAGACGCCGATCTTGTCTCCCAAGTTGTGTCCAACCTGCTGGGAAATGCGCTCAAATACCGGAGTCCGGACCGGACGCCGAATATCGCAATTAGCGGAACGCACAACCAGCGCAAAGCATCCTATACCATACAGGACAATGGAATCGGCATCGCGGAACGCCATCAAACCCGAATCTGGGACGTCTTCTACCGGATTTCGGACACCGCGGCTGCGGGCGAAGGCCTGGGCTTGAGCATCATCAAGCGCATCATGGACAAGCATCGGGGATCGGTATCCCTGGTATCGCAAGAAGGCGGCGGCTCTGCTTTTACCGTCACCTTTCCTGCGGAACCCTTTACGGAGAGCCTATGAAAACACCGCCTGCCATTCCGGAAAATAAAATGAAAATCCTTATCGCAGAAGATGACGACGGTCACGCCGAACTGATTATCGAAGGATTGCGCAATTCGGGCATAACGAACGACATTATCAGGTTTATAAATGGTGAAAAATTGCTTGCCCATCTCGACGCGGAAAAACAAACCAGGGGAACGAAAGACAAGCTCCGGAACATTTTGCTCCTCTTGGACATCAACATGCCGCGCATGGACGGCGTCGAAACGCTCAAACGTATCAAAGAAGACCCCGCACTTCGGGAAATACCGGTTATAATGCTTACAACCACAGACGATCCGCGCGAAGTCGAACGATGCTACCAGCTCGGATGCAGCCTGTACGTTTCTAAACCGATTATATTTTCCAATTTTGTGGACACCCTGCACCGACTCGGGCTGTTCCTCCAGATTGTGCGAACCTGAGGCTTGTGAATGAACGACAAAAGCATACTGATTGCGGAAGACGATGACGGCATCTACGAACTTGTTTCCTCCGAGCTGCTCGACAACGGCTGGCAGACACAAAGAGCCGAAACAGGGGCCCGTGTCCTGGATCTGATCAAGACCGAACCGCCGTACATCCTCATACTCGACTACATGCTGCCGGATATGGACGGGCAGGAACTGATCGAAACCGCCGGACGCCGTGGAATCCCGATGCCGCCGTTCATTATCTCTACCGGGCGGGGCGATGAAAATCTTGCCGTCCGCATGATGAAGCTCGGCGCGCGCGATTATGTCGTCAAAGATTCCATTTGGCCAACGCAGTAGAACGGCTGGATTCCGAAATAACCAACAAAATCATGCTGGACCTTACCCGCAAGGCGCTCGGCGCAAGCGAAGCCCTGCTGTTTGCGCTGTTCAACCAGGCGCCCATCTCCATCCTGATCCTGGACCCATCAGGCCAGGCGACCGACGCCAACGACTCCTTCCGGAACGCCCGGCGAATCGAAACAAATGAAAGCCTTGCCCGGCTCAACGTTCTGCGCGACACCAGCTGCATACGCTCGGGATTTACGCACTTGGTCGAACCGGCTTTCCGCGGCCGTATCTGCAAGGAGTACGAATGCTCCTACATCTGCACGGAAACCGATCCCCCCGATGCGGTGTACAACCTTACCGCCTTTCCGGTAATGGAAAGCGGCTCCCTGCAGAGCGTCGTCGTCCTGGAAGAAAACGTCACCGCCCGCTTCAATGCAGAAAAAAAAGCCCTGCACCTTTCCATATTCGATCCGCTCACCGGACTCCCCAACAGACAGCACCTGCTGGACAGAATCGCAGACCGGCTGGCCTACATGGAGCGGTACAGCGCACACGACGCACTGCTGCTGGTCAATATCGACCGGTTCAAGATAATCAACGACGCCCGCGGAAACCTTGCCGGCGACAACCTGATCATGCAATCAGGCAGAAGACTGCGAAACGCCCTGCGCGAAATCGACTTTATCGGCCGTACCGCAGCCGACGAATTTGCGATTCTTCTGCCGCTGGAAGGCGACACCCCGGAAAAGAACGGCCTGAAAATTCTCAGTGCTGCGGAACGGCTCCGCCAAACCCTCCTGAAACCCTTCCTTATAGACGGAGAAAACCTTCCCGTAACTGCCAGCATCGGCATCACCTTCTTTCCGGAAGAGTCTGCCACCGCAACAGGAAACCGCGACACCCCGCACTATGCCCTTGCACGCGCAAGCACCGCCCTCCATCGCGCAAAAGACGCCGGCGGAAACCAGTGCGCATTTTTCGAACGCGGCATGGGCATGAACGCCAAAGAACGATTCACCGTGGAACGGGAACTTTCCGAAGAAAACGCGGAAGACGGCTTTTTGCTGTACCTCCAGCCCCAAGTGTCCCGAAACGGCACCGTCGTGGGCGCCGAATGCCTCATTCGCTGGCAGCATCCCGTGCGCGGTCTGCTCGCCCCCGGGTCCTTCATCCCCATCGCGGAAGATTCGGACCTGATAGTCAAAATCGGCGAGTGGGTCCTGCGCAAAGCCTGCATCGCCATGACCCAAATCAAGGATACCCAGAACAATTTCAGAATCTCGGTCAACATAAGCCCGCGCCACTTTATGAAACCCGGCTTCAAAGACTGGATCATCGCCCTTTTCTCCGAACACTCGCTCCACCCGTCCCGCATCATGCTGGAAATAACGGAAGGCCTGTTCCTCTCCAACACAGAAGTGGCAATCCGCAAAATGAACGAACTCGTCGACCTCGGCTTTGTCTTCTCCATCGACGACTTCGGTACCGGCTATTCCTCCCTGGCGTACCTCAAAAAACTCCCCTTGCGCGAACTGAAAATCGACAAGTCCTTCGTACAGGATGCGCCCGACGAACCCAACGACGCAGCCTTAGTCGAAAGCATCATCGCCGTCGCACAAAACCTGGGGCTTGAAATAGTTGCCGAAGGCGTCGAAACCGAGCAGCAAGCCGACTTCCTTGCATCCCGTGGCGACATGCTCTACCAGGGCTACTTCTTCGGAAAACCCGTACCCGCAGCCGACCTTCTCTCTAACCTCGCAACTCAACCATAAGGGGGGAAAGCAGTTCTTCAGATCCTGCCGCCGACGCCCTTGAATTTATCAACAAGATGGGTAATCTTTTGGAATACCGATTGCTTCTTTGTCAAATACTGCGGATTAAGCGGGCTCATTTTAGGAAGAATTGCATTAAGTTCGGTTCCGTTTTCGCTTGCGTATTCTCGTTTCAATGATGCAGAAATGTATCGCCGAGCGGCTTCGTCATTCAGTTTTTCTTTTGCAATTAATTCATTCACTTCACGCTGTTGTTCTGCTTGGGCATATATAAAGAAAGCGTCAATAATGGCGGCTTTGTCATGTATGGTGTCCAGGTTCGTGTTGTGTATAAAATCTACCAGCAAACCTTCCTTGGCGCGGTTGCCAATGCTCGACCGGATAAGCCTGCGACAGTCTTCAACTAAAGAGTCTTTGTCTTTCTTCTTTTTATTATTCTCGAATAGCAACTCAAGAATGTAGTCAAGGTTGATTTCCTGCGATTTCAAGAGATCAATTTCGAAAACGACATCGTCCCAGTCTATTGTCGAGCCCGCCTTATCCTTGGCGTTTTTTTCTCTGCGAAGCCAATCGCGTATGTCATTATAGGTTGAGCGATAGTCCTGGATGGTCCGGGGTGAAGGGATCGTGATTTCTGCCATTGCGGAAAGGTCTTCGTCGGTCAGAAAATGCTTTGCTTTGAACTCTTCAACCGCTTGCATGTCAGAAGTATCAAGGTACTGAAAGGCCTGCAATCCGGCGAATTCGTCATAGTTTTGGAGTATGTTTTCTATACGGAGATATTCCCCAAAGATTTTCACAAAATCCTTTTTGTCTGCTTCCTTTACGATTTCGTCCGGGTGAGGAAATGTTTCATGCAATTCCTTCACGACATCCAGATACCCCCGACGGGCTTCACCGGTAGCAAGATCGGTAAAACCCTCCATATATTCCTTGTAGCTCTTTTCCAAAACCACGTTCTTCGTGTTCTTGTCGCCGAATAGGGTAATTGCGTCAATGGTCGCCTGTTCCAGGTTTCGAAACGTAACAATATTGCCAAATGTTTTTGTGGCGTCGTAGATTCGATTTGTGCGGGAATAGGCTTGAATCAGGCCATGATAGCGAAGATTCTTGTCTACAAACAAAGTGTTGAGCGTAGGGGCATCGAATCCGGTAAGGAACATACCCACAACAATAAGAAGGTCAATTTCCTGTTTCTTGACGCGAGAAGACAGATCTCGGTAGTAGTTCTGGAATCCATTGCTCTCGGTGCTGAAGTTCGTCTTGAACATTACATTGTAATCGGTAATTGCAGCGTTCAGGAACTCTTTCGCGCTAGAGTCCATCGCGGTAAGTTCAAAGCCTTCGTCAATGATCTCGCCGACCGCGTTTTGCTCTTCGTTAGCAGCAAAGGAAAAAATGGTCGCAATTGTTAACGGTTTTTCTGTACCCTTTTGCAAATTGCGGAATGTTTCATAGTAAATCTTTGCAGCATCGACGCTGCTTACGGCAAACATGGCATTGAAACCTGTGCCGTTAGCAAGGAGTCGATGGGTTTTTTGCTTATACGAATTCAATATATACCGGGCGATTTCACGAATACGCTCTGGGTGCAGCAAGGCTTCCTTGTGTTCCGCTGCACTCAGTTTTTGTTCATCCTGTTCCAATTCAAAGGCCTTAAATCGAGGCCGAACATCATTATAGTCAACTTTAAACTTGAGGACCTTTTCGTCGCGGATGGCGTCTGTAATTACGTATGAGTGCAACTCGGTTCCGAACACCGACTGTGTGGTTTCAGCTCCTAACGCATTCTCCGGGAATATCGGGGTGCCGGTAAAACCGAACTGATAAAAATACTTGAATTTCTTTCTCAGGTTTTTTTGGGCTTCACCGAACTGCGAACGATGACACTCATCAAAGATGAATACTACCTGTTTTTGATATATCGGCAAGCTCGCCTCGGTTTTCATCAAGTTGTTGAGTTTCTGGATTGTGGTAACGATGATTCTGTTATCATCTTTTTCGATGTTTCGCTTGAGTCCTGCGGTGTTTTCCGAGCCATTTACGCTATCCGGGGAAAAACGCTGGTACTCTTTCATGGTCTGAAAGTCGAGGTCTTTCCGGTCGACGACGAAGAAGACTTTATCGATGCAATCCAGTTCTGTCGCAAGGCGGGCGGCCTTAAAGCTGGTGAGTGTTTTACCCGATCCGGTTGTATGCCAGACATATCCACCGCTTTCCGCCGTAGACCATTTTTTTGCTTGAAAGGAACTCAGTATTTTCCAATACAGGCGTTCGGTTGCCGCAATCTGATAGGGGCGCATAACGAGCAGGGTATCGTTTGTGTCGAATACGGAGTAGCGGAACAGAACTTCCAGCAACGTTTTCTTTTGGAAAAAGGTTGCTGTAAAATCCTTGAGGTCTTTAATAAGGGTGTTGTCCGATTTAGCCCAGTTCATGGTAAAATCGAAGCTGTTTTTGTCTCGCTTGGTGGTATTGGCAAAATAGCGGCTGTCGGTTCCATTGGAGATCACGAAAAGCTGTACGTATTTGTACAGCGAGTGTTCCGAATTGAAGCTTTCCTTGCTGTAGCGGTGTACTTGATTAAAGGCCTCACGGATGGCTACGCCGCGTTTTTTGAGTTCAATCTGTACTAACGGCAAACCATTAACCAGAATTGTTACGTCATATCGATTGGTCTGTGTCCCGGTTGTTTCAAATTGCTTTATTACTTGAACTTTATTACGGGCGAGGTTCTTTTTGTCTACAAGATAGATGTTCTGAATATGTCCGTCGTCAAAGACAAAGTCATGGATATAGTTGTCATGGATATTTCTGGTTTTATCGATTACAGTATCGCTTGGTTTATCCAGGTAGGTCTCGACATAGCGCGACCATTCGCCATCAGAAAACTGCATGGCGTTCAGTGTTTGCAGCTGAACGCGGATGTTGGACAACATGAAGGGCGAGTTTTTTAATTCGGGCACAAACTCATAACCCTGATTTTGTAAATCCTGAATAAGTTCATGCTCCAGGTCGCTTTCGGTCTGATAACTTTCGCTCGCCTGGTCTTCTTTAACATATTTATCGAGTACGATAAAGTTTTTTGACTCTGCGATGGTTTTGTAATCACTCATTTTTTATTTCCTTTATTCATTTTCTTCGTAGTAATAGGAATAATCAATTCCCTTCAAGTAAATTTCCCGATCGTTAATCTCTCCGGTCAAGGCAGAGGCAATGATGCTTTTCAATCTGGAATTGTCCGTGACGCTGAGTTTCATGGCCTCCAGATAGTCGTATTTGTTTATTTTACTCCAGTCTGCGCACAATTCCAGTCTTTTCTTCAGTATCAGATCAAGCCATATCCGGGTAGTTCGTCCATTCCCCTCCATAAAAGGATGGGCAATATTCATTTCCGTATATTTATCTATGATGTTTTCAATCGAGTTTTCCGGCAGGTTTTCGATCTGTGAAAGTGTGTTTCCCAAGAACTCTGCGGCGGCGAATTTGAATCCGCCTTTGCTGATGTTTTTCGTGCGGATTTGACCGGGAAATCATAGAGCCCGCCAAAAAGGTAGGAATGAATCTGCTGTAGTCCCTTTACGGTACCAACTTCGATGCTCTGGATGAAGGAACTTTCAAATAAGGCGTATGCTTTCGATTTGCTTTTGCCGTCGATCGTTTCTTCGCTGTGCAAAAACCATTCGATAAAGCGGTTAGCCTTTGTATTGGGAAAGTTCTTAGCCAGCGTGATTACTCCATTCAAATCAATCACGTCAGTCAGGTGTTTTTTTCCATCAGAAGCAATCAGTTTCAGTTGGTTAGAGCCACTACCCAACTGAATTCCTTCCTTACCCAACTTGATTTTGAGGTATTTCCAGTAGCTACGGTTTTTTTTGTAGTCATTCTGATCATTCAATACGCCGACTATGTCCAATACTGAGAACCACCAGCGGGAGTCGGTATCATTCCACACTGCGCGAACTTCCCTGTCATCAAAAAATCGGATGGAAATTTTATCTTTCATTGTATGAGCTCTCTATCACATACGGAAGATACATATATTGTTCCTGATCGATCGAATACGCCCGGGTCGTCAACGTTCATCGAATCAATCAATTCCCGACCTTCTTCATACGCGAGGCGCCATGACGTTTCGGTCGTCTCTTTTACTTTTGGCTTTCCGAGGCTTGCATGGTCGTACCGCTCCAGAACGTAAAAAACGCCTGGTAGTTCAAGATTTTCCGGCATACTCATGTCTCCTTCAGAAAACTCAGTAGCATATTCCGATAATACTCATACTGCTTTTGCCGCAACTCGATTTCCCGGGGAAGACCTTCGGTGATGGAGGAAGTGAGGGCGTCGAATTTATCGAGGATGGAGACGATACGGGCTTGTTCGGTAAGCGGAGGGATGGGTAGTTTAACTTGATTTAAGGCGTTGACGTTAAATTGTTGTTGACCACCACCAGATACCATTTTATTAGCTTGAGACCAAAACAATCCGCTCTGCGCAAAATGCCAGTAGAACTTTGGATCGATAATATGTTTATCAAAACTTAATTTAATTAAGAAACCTGCAAAAACTGCGGGATAATCTTCTTCGAATATCATCGTTTTCCCATATGTTGCTCCAGTACGTGCCATGAGTAAATCATTTCTCTTTAGTAAAAACCTCTCATTATCTTCGGAGATATCAACATATTTTGCCTCAGTAGGTATTAGCTTGCCATTGTTATTGATATCTGTAATACGAACAAACCTAGCATTTCCGAAATCTTGAGCCTTTGCAACAAAACCATAGGTAAAAGTTCCAATATCCCCCAATTTCTTCCATTCCACTTCCCCCTCTGCAAAGGTGAGCAGCTGATCCCGGTAGTAGTTGTATTGCTTTTTCCGCGCTGTAAGCTCGGCTGTAAGCTCGGCTGTAAGCTCGGTGAAAGTATCCAGAATACGTACAATCTCCGCCTGAATTTCCAGGGATTTTTTCGGATTATCAGGACAGGGGATGGGGATGGAGAACTCAGCCAATTTATCGCCATGTACCCTCACAACCTTAGTACCAGTCTGAGAGCGTTTTTTATACTCAAAGAAATCCGGAGTCTTAAGATTATATGCTACATACTTCGGATTTTGATCGTGACTGTAAATATAGGTCTCGCCACTGACACAGATCTCAGTATCTCCAAGCCAAACTACTGGCTTACAAACATCTTCAATATTTTCACTAGTGGTCGCAATAATCACATCGCCCTTTTTTGCTTTTTTCAGTTTCTTAGCCAATTCTGGAGAAACAAAAGACTTTGTTTCGTAAGCATAATCACCATAATAGGTATATATCTGCCCGTAATGGATGCAACCGACCCCTCTTTCCTTGAAATCGCTTTTCTGCAAACCACTACCACGAACAAATTTACCAAGCAACCCCAGTGCCTTCCACTCAACCTTAACGCCGTCCAGCAATTTATCTAAAAAATTATTCTTCTGTATATTTTGTGGTTTCATTCTTTGCCGCCGTTGTTTCCAATCATTTTAATCACTCTATCAAAATCGGACTCGTACAGCCTGTCCTGTACAATACGGTACTTTTCAAATTCTGCTTCGGCATGGGCTTTGGCTATCTCCGCCGTCACCTTGCCTGCATCCTGCAGAATTTCGCGATCGGTAGCCTCGATAAAGCGGTTCAGACGGGTTTCCCAGTCGGCCATCGTCATGGGTATTTTGCGCAAAGCCATATCCTCGGCAAGATCAAGATACGCCGAGACAAGCCTTTGAAGTTGGGCCATCTCGTTTTCGGACAGGTAGTTTTTGGCAACGCTCACATCAAATTTCTGGATCTTACCGGCAGGAGCGTCTTTCCAGGTAGTTAACCCCATATTTGTTTTCTCCGCATCAGCTCTGGACACAATAAGCTCTGCTGCTGTATGCCCATGAATTGCCCAATGCAGTTTATTCTGCACCGTTGAAAAAAAACGCTTGGTGGACAACGCGGTAACATCATAATCTATGGAAGTAGCATAGATGTCGGTGATTTTCTGATAAAATTTGCGTTCGGAAAGCCTGATTTCCCGGATACGTTCTAATTGCTCTTCAAAGTACCTTTTGGTCAGGATTGAACCGTCATTTTTCAGCCGTTCATCATCCATTGCAAAGCCTTTGATAGTGAACGATTCAATAATTGTGGTTGCCCATTTGCGGAACTGGACAGCCCGCTCGGAGTTTACCTTGTAGCCGACCGCGATAATCGCGCTCAGGTTATAGTGCATGGTGTCATAGCTTTTACCGTCGGAGGCAGTTATCCGGAAATTCCGGATAACTGAATCTTCTTCCAACTCTCTGTCGGTAAATATATTCTTTAAATGCTCATTCACTGTACGAACGTTAACACTATAAAGAAGAGCAATCATTTTTTGCGACAGCCAGATGTTTTCATCTGCATACACGGCATTGACATCGCTCTCACCGCTTCCGGCAACAAAGGTAAGGTATTCCGCAGCGGATGATCGAATAGTCGGCACTGATATTTTCCTGGAACTCATCCTTCGATCTCCGCAATGATGGCGTCAATGTCGGCTCGGAGGCAGTCTATCTTTGCAACCGTGGTTTTGATTTCGGCATTGAGTTGGGTAATATCGATTACTTCCCGGGTATCCTTAGCTACGACGTAGGAACTGACCGAGAGGTTATAGCCATTTTCTGCAATCGCAGCGTAATCCATGCACTTGGCAAAATAATCCACCTCACGTTTTGTATCGAATACCTGCATGATCTTGGCGATATGTTCATCGGTCAGAATATTATTGTTGGTTTCTTTCTTGAAAAGCTCGCTTGCGTCTATGAACTGAATTCTGTTATCCGTCTTGTGTTTGGATAGAACCAGAATATTCACCGCAATAGTGGTTCCATAAAAAAGATTCGGAGCCAAAGATATTACCGTTTCAACGAAGTTGTTGTCGACCAGGTATTGCCTGATTCTCTGCTCCGCGCCGCCTCGGTAAAAGATTCCGGGAAAGCAGACAATTGCGGCACGCCCCTTGCTGGAAAGATAGCTTAACGAGTGAAGCACAAAGGCAAAATCCGCTTTCGACTTGGGCGCAAGCACCCCTGCCGGCGCGAAACGGTCGTCATTGATAAGCGTCGGGTCATCGCTTCCAATCCAGTTCACCGAGTACGGGGGATTGGAGACAATGGCATCAAACGGTTTGTCCCCGCCGAAATGCGGATCCAAAAGAGTATTCCCCAGCGCGATATTGAACTTGTCGTAGTTGATGTTGTGTAAAAACATATTCATGCGGGCAAGGTTGTACGTAGTATGATTAATCTCCTGCCCGAAAAAGCCGTCTTCGATGATATGTGCGTCAAAGTGCTTCTTTGCCTGTAACAACAGAGAGCCGGAACCGCACGCGGGGTCGTAGATTTTATTGACCGATGTTTGTTTGTGCATGGCAAGCTGGGCAATTAACTTTGAAACATGCTGCGGAGTAAAAAACTCTCCGCCGGACTTACCTGCATTCGCCGCATAATTGGAAATAAGAAACTCATAGGCGTCGCCGAAAAGATCGATCTGATTATCGTGAAAACTCCCGAACTTGAGCCCGGCCACGCCCTTTATCACCGCAGCGAGTCGGGTATTCTTGTCTTTAACCGTATTACCCAGGCGGTTGCTGGTGGTGTCAAAATCGGCAAACAAGCCTTTAATATCAAGTTCCGAAGGATAACCATTGGCAGAGCTCTCAATGGCCGTGAATATCGCGGCCAAATCGGTGTTCAGATTGGGGTTGTCATTGGCAGTATTCGCTATATTTACAAAAAGCTGACTGGGATAGATAAAATAGCCCTTGGTTTTAATGGCGTCATCTTTAATTTCCGGAGTTATCACTAAATCGGCCAGGCTGGCATAATCGATACTGTCATCATCAGCTTCGATATAGGCTGAGAAGTTTTCACTGATAAAACGGTAGAAAAGCGTACCCAAAACAAATTGCTTAAAATCCCACCCGTCCACTGATCCGCGGACATCGTTGGCTATTTTCCATATTTGCGATTGTAGTTCGGCTCGTTGTTGAAGGTTTGACATGTATACGGCTCCTGAAATCCTTAAATTATAACATCAATTACGCTATTGAGAGTGCAAACTTGGCAGCAAAAAGTTAAATCAACCGAGGCTCTTTCAAAACTTTCCGAGTTTTGAAAGAGCCTCTCGTGATACTGTTTTATATCGCCGAGCTGCTCGAGTCGTTCGGGGTAAAAGGCTTCGTTCAACGTTCCCACATCATCGCACACGTGGGTAAAAAAAACGATTTTTTACCCATAACGTGTTTCGGTAGCAAGATATTTTTCGAAACAGATTCCGAGATTCGCCTTCCAGCCCTCGCATACCTGCTTCGCGCTATCCAGGCCGCTCGACCCTTCGAATCCTCTATTCTCCCTATCGGAAAAACAAAACAGGCCGTCCTGTCGGACGACCTGTTTCATTTTGGAGAATAGGGGATTCGGCTTCCTGTCGCCACTTCCTGCGGCTCCATCCAGCCCGCTGGTCTCTCTGAACCGAACATCCTGTTCGGTTCGCCCGTCTACCGCTTCGCGCTATCCAGGCCGCTCGACCCTTCGAATCCCCTATTCTCCCTATCGGCAAAACAAAAGAGCCGTCCTGACGGACGGCTCTTTTGTTTTTCCTGGAGAATAGGGGATTCGGCTTCCTGTCGCCACTTCCTGCGGCTCCATCCAGCCCGCTGGTCTCTCTGAACCGAACATCCTGTTCGGTTCGCCCGTCTACCGCTTCGCGCTATCCAGGCCGCTCGACCCTTCGAATCCCCTATTCTCCCTATCGGCAAAACAAAAGAGCCGTCCTGACGGACGGCTCTTTTGTTTTTCCTGGAGAATAGGGGATTCGAACCCCTGGCCTATTGATTGCGAACCAATCGCTCTACCAACTGAGCTAATTCCCCGTTGACAGCGAGCATCGTACTGCAAAAACAAATTGAATTCAAGCACCTTTTTACGTTACTATCAAAGCATGAACTATATGCATCGAACCCTGACAATTTTAGCACTTGGGCTTTCGGCAGCACTGCTTGTACTTTCCTGTTCATCATCGTCTGTTATTTCGGGAAAGGCTCAAAAAGCTGCCGTGTCCCCGGAGGGCCCGCAGGGAGCAGGCGCGCAATCACTTCCCGGGGACACCGAACTGAGCGGCAAAAACTGGCTGCTGGCAGGAATTCGAGTCGCAGGCTCCCTGTATCCCCTGGAACCCGAGCACGGTAGCACTTCCATGCTCATTTTCAGACCTAACGGAACCCTGTCCGGTTCTACGGGAACAAACACCTTCATGGGCACCTGGAAAACCGGAAGTCCAAAAAAAAACGGCACAATTCCCCTTTCCATTTCCACAAACGGTATCACGAAAGTCGCTGCCCCAAGCGACACAGCCGCACAGTTCGAGCAAAATCTCCTCGCTTCCCTGGCTTCAGTCAAGAGCGTACAAACAGAAAAGGGTTCCATCCGTTTCCTTGACGGATCCGGCGAAACCCTTCTTGTCTATATTTTCAGAGCCAGCTCATCATTCTAGCGCCGGGCGCAAAACACCGAGCCCCGGTTTCGCACCCCGGCGTGGTGCCACCCACAAAGTGCCGGCCCTGACACGCACCGCGCGAAAACGCAGCACGTCGCGCCACGCACCGCGCCAGCCATCGCGCCGGCGCGGCGCCGGCTCTTTGAGCCTATTTTTTCTGCTTGTTCTTGCTGTTTCGCAAAAACGCATCCTTGTCGTTTACCATCAAAATCGGTTGGCTGGTCGCATCCAGACAGTCCCTCCACAGCGAACCTTCCGGATCAACATAATTCCGCTTGCTGGTAACCGCCTTAATCGGCAAATGAACGAACTTGGTATGCACCAGACCAATAATCAGCTTTGTCTTTCCGGCCATGGCAGCGTGCACCGCATTGTTACCCAGCCGTTCACAGTAAATCGAATCGATGGGAGCCGCCGGAGCAGACCGTATCTGGTAGCTCGGATCAATGTACTTCAAATTGATATGCATCCCGATCGACTTAAAATACGCCGCCATCTTGTCCCGCAAGAACACACCGATATCGGCAAGCTTCTTGTTTCCCGAATCGTCGGTTCCTCCCGAACTCTCCAGCAAATCCTGGCCGGCACCCTCGGCAACAACAATAACCGCATGATGCCGCGACCGGAGGCGTTCCTCAAGGTAATGCAAAAATCCCTTCGGCCCATCCAGCTCGAACGGTACTTCCGGTATCAGCACAAAATTCGCTTCATGGCTCGCAATCGCGGTATGTGTCGCAATAAAGCCGGATTCCCGCCCCATCAGCTTGACCAAACCGATCCCGTTTATCTGCGAGTGCGCCTCCATGTGGGCGGCAGCCACAGACTCCGCCGCCTTTACAACCGCAGTATCGAACCCGAAAGACTTTTGGATAAACGAAAGATCATTATCCACAGTCTTGGGAATACCGATCACGCCAATCTTCAAGCCCCGGCGCTCGATCTCTTCGGCTACTTCAAGCGAACCCCGCTGGGTACCGTCTCCGCCGATTATAAAAATCATGTTGATATTTAAATTTTCGATCGCATCCGCAATCTCCACCACCCGGTCTCCGCCCCCGCGCGACGTTCCAAGAATCGAACCGCCAGTCTTGTGAATATCATCAACAACCTGCGGCGAAAGCTGCTGTATTCCAAAGCCGTATTCAGGCAGCAGCCCCTTGAACCCGAACCGGATTCCGCTGATACGGCGGACGCCGTACCGGTTCCACAGACAGCGCACCACAGCGCGGATAACATCGTTAATGCCCGGACACAAACCGCCGCAGGTCACGATCGCCGCATGCACATGATTCGGATTAAAATAAATTTTTTCGCGCGGACCCGCTTTTTCCAAAAGCTCGGATCTGGAAAGCTCGACGCACGTCTGGTCAAGCGTTGTATCCAGTTTATACCGGATAAACTCGTCGTCCGTAACATAGTTGGCAATAAAATCACCTTCTATTTTTGAAAGCTGTATCGGAGAATTTACCTTGCAGGGTCCCAAATTCGGGATCGTAAAATCATAGCTGATATCACTCATGATCAACTCCTCATAACACCGGGACACGCCCGGCCGCGTTCGCTAAAGTATACAAAATTGGCCTGAAGGTCACAAGGGAGCCGGACCGTCCGGCACCATGCAAACCTGAACAACTTGACCGGAAAGCCCATCATTGTTATGTTCAACTTACAAGTCTTTCCCAAGGAGAACACAATGCTTGCAGACGCAGTCAAAAAAGCGCTCGAAGATATACGCCCCCAGCTTCAGGCTGACGGGGGCGACCTTGAATTCATCTCGGTTTCAGACGACGGCAAAGTCCTCGTCCGCCTCACCGGCGCATGCGGTTCCTGTCCGATGGCAACGATGACCCTCAAAATGGGCGTCGAAGCACATCTGCTCAAGACCGTTCCCGGAGTCACCGAAGTAGTTCAGGCCTGACATGACGGACCGAGCCCTGTTCCTTCCGGTCACACGCGCGGACATGGAACAGCGCGGTTGGTCCGAATGCGATTTTATCTTTGTTTCGGGCGACGCCTATGTCGACCATCCTTCTTTTGCCGCAGCGCTTTTGTGCCGCCTGCTCGAATCCGAAGGCTACCGGGTAGGCATAATCGCCCAACCCCGATGGCAGGGACCAAAGGCAGACACCGACTTTCTCGCGCTCGGCCAACCCCGTCTTGCCTGGCTCGTCTCTGCAGGCGCCCTGGATTCCATGGTTGCCCGCTACACCGCAAACAACAAGCCCCGTTCCGAAGACGCCTACTCGCCCGGCGGCGCACCCGGCTTCAGACCCGACCGTGCCCTGATCGCCTACTCCGCAAAAATCCGCGAACTTTCCAAAAACAAGCCGCTCATCATCGGCGGAATCGAAGCCTCTCTCAGACGTTTTGCGCACTACGACTACTGGTCGAACACGCTCCGCCATTCAATCCTGTTGGACACTAAAGCGGATCTTCTAATCTACGGGATGGGGGAGCGAGCCATTCTGGAAGCGGCCGGCCGGCTCGCCGCCGCCCTGCCGCTTCAACGCGACGGTCGCCAAGCGGACGAACCAACAGATCCGGTTCTCGATCCCGCTTTGCTTCGGGGCATCAGGGGAACCTGCTGGCGGACCGGCAAGGAAACTGCAGTTCCCGAACAAGCCGTGCGGCTCCCGTCTTTCGAATCCCTTCGCCGCGACACCCGTTCCTACGACCGGCACTTTGTTCTTCAGGAAACCAACACCGATCCTGTCAATGCCGACCTGCTGGCAGAACAAAGCGAAGCGCGCTTTGTCGTGCAGGAAAAGCCGGCGCACCCGCTTTCGCCGGACCAGTTCGACCGCGTCATGGAGCTGCCCTACACGCGGGCCTGGCATCCCGACTACGACAAAGCGGGCGGCATTCCCGGGCTGCAAGAAGTGCAGTTTTCACTTGTCAGCTGCCGCGGCTGCTTTGGCGCATGCGCGTTTTGCGCAATCACCTTTCATCAAGGCCGGCAGATTGCCGTCAGAAGCCAGGAATCTCTGGAACGCGAAGCGCAGGCGCTGGTCAAGATGGCTGGTTTCAAGGGATACATCCACGACGTCGGCGGCCCCAGCGCGAACTTCCGTATACCCTCTTGTGCAAAACAGGCCGAAAAAGGCTCATGCAAGGACCGCCAGTGCCTGGGAGACGCACCCTGCCCCGCACTGAAAGCAGACCATCAGGATTATATTTCCCTGTTGCGAAAACTGCGGGCAATTCCGGGAATCAAAAAGGTATTCATCCGTTCCGGCATCCGCTACGACTACGTCATGCTCGATCCCGACCGAACCTTTCTGAAAGAACTGTGTGAATTTCATGTGTCGGGCCAGCTCAAGGTCGCCCCCGAACATACATCAAACCGGGTGCTTTCGGTCATGCGGAAAAGCACCCGGGAAACGTACACCGCCTTTGAGCACGCCTTTACCGAAATAAACAAGGCACTCGGAAAAAAGCAGTATCTGGTTCCCTATTTTATTGCCAGCCACCCCGGCGCTACGCTCGAAGACGCGCTTCACACCGCCCTCGAACTGAAAAAATCAGGTTTTGTGCCCGACCAGGTACAGGATTTTTATCCAACGCCGGGAACTCTTGCAACCTGCATGTACTATACCGGACGCGATCCGTATACCGGAAAAGAGGTGTACACGGCAAAAGGCGCACGCGAACGCTCCCTGCAGCGGGCATTGCTTCAGTTCAACAAACCGGAAAACCGGAAGCTTGTTCTGGAAGCGCTCGCTGCTCTCGGACGGACGGATCTGGCGCCGCTTCTGCTTGGAAAGAACAAACGCTGATCGAACATCGCCCGTCTTGGGTCTTTCTTCGAGAGGCTTCGAGCTTCCAGGCGTTCGCCCCGGTAGTGTCGTGCTGCCTCAAGAGCCAATTTCAAAACAAAAAAAAGATCGGGCCGAAACCCGATCCGTTATATGCGAATCACCATGATGCCTGTGCGGCGCGTTTTTCGGACCAGCGGCGAATTACCACCAACCGAACAGATTTCCAGCGCGGGTTATGTACCACACAAGTACGATCAGGGATACGACCGACAAGGTGCGGAACCAATAAGCCAGTGCAACGCCGTCTTTGCTGAGCATCATGCCCTGGAACAGCGAAAGCAGCACCAGAACCAAAAACCCGCACAGGGAATACACGCCGTACATGGCATGATTATTAGCGATTGCATCCAAAGAAAGCGTGAACGAAAATATAAAAACAACGATAAGAACAAAAAAGAGGGCTAATACCGACTTGTTATCCATGAATTATTGACTCCTTTCGCATCATTATAGCCCCTTGAAAAGTCTTTGTCCATCAATTTTCTTTTACTTGCCGACAGGGCTCGTAATGTGTTACTTTCAACGTAACTCTCTTATTAAGGAAGCTTTATGACAATTTCCAAAGACAGCGTAGTCAGCATTGAATATACGCTCACCGACGACCAGAACGAAGTGCTCGATTCATCCGAGGGCATGGGTCCTCTTGAATATCTTCACGGCCACGGAAACCTTATCCCCGGGCTTGAAAAAGAGCTTGAAGGCAAAAAAGAAGGAGACAACCTGAAGGTTACCGTTGCTCCCGGCGACGCCTACGGCGATTACCAGGACGAGCTTGTCGTAGAAGTCGAACGCAAACAGTTCCCGGACGACGTAGAAATTACCGAAGGCATGCAGTTCGAAGCCGGCAGCCCGGACGGTTCTCGCGTTGTCACCGTTACCTCGGTAGATGGCGACAAGATCACCGTTGACGCAAACCATCCGCTCGCGGGGGAAACCCTGCATTTCGATGTTACGGTCAAATCCGTACGCGAAGCAACTGACGACGAAAAGGCGAACGGTCTTAACCAGGGCTGCGGATGCGGTTGCGGAGATGGCTGTGGCGACGACTGCGATTGCGGTGATGACTGCGATTGCGGCGACAGCGACGGCTGCGGCGACGGTTGCGGCTGCGGGCATTGATCCGGAGCAACTCGGGGGGGGATGCATCATGCTGCCCTCCCCTTGATCACAGCCGGCAGACCACACGGTTTGCCGCGCTGTGTATGTTTCTTTCAGCAATTGAATTCCTTATTCCAAAACCGCTTCCCTTTCTCCGTGTGGGCTTGGCAAACATTCCCCTGCTGCTGGCAATCGACGTACTGAACCTTCCCTCTTTTTGTGTGCTTGTGCTGCTAAAAATTCTCGGACAAGCCCTGGTTACCGGATCTCTTTTTTCCTATGTTTTTTTGTTTTCGGCAGCAGGTTCATTCGCCTCCGCAGGACTCATGTGGCTGCTCAAAAAGTCGCTTCATCGCTGGATTTCGTGCATCGGGCTCAGTCTGGCAGGCGCCTTCGCATCGAATGCTGCCCAGCTGATCCTTGCCCGCTACTATATTTTTGGCGAAACAGCCTGGTATATCGCCCCGCCCTTTTTTGCCGCGGGAACCGTCACCGGTTTTTTGCTGGGTATGTTCGCCAACAAATTTGCGAACGAATCGTCATGGTATGCACAGATGCAGGACCAGCGGAATCTTCGGCAGGATGCTTCTGCCCGGGAAAGCCGCACCCGGGAGTCAGGTTCGTTTCGGGCAGGGTTCGCACAGCCGGGAATTCGCAGGCTGGGCATCGGCATACCATTTTTTGCCATCCTTCTGTTCAGTTCGAACCTCTTGCTCCTTGCCGCGGTTGTTCTGATTTCGATTATTCTTGTACGTCTTGATAAACGGAAAATTCATGTCGTTCCGGCAATCATCACAGTTCTTGCAATAATTGCGTTCAATCTTGCAGTTCCCTTCGGAAAGGTTGTCTGGGAGGGCTTCGGAATTACGATTACCAGAGGCGCCCTGGAAGAGGGCATAAAAAAAGCCCTCCTCATGGAAGGGCTCCTCTTTGTATCGCGATGGATACTGGCATACGGGCTTGTCCTGCCCGGTAAATTCGGCTTGCTCGTTTCCGATACGCTCAGCCTTTTTACCCGTTTCGGTCAGGCTGCAGGCGGAATAGATCCGCGGAACATCGTTAAAAGCATAGACGCCATTATGAACGAACTCGATTGAGTCCGTCTGATGCTTCCTTGTACTCCGGCCGGAGCTTCAAGGCCCGTTCATAGGCCTGCATGGCGGGCTGCTTTTCTCCAAGAGTCTCCCGGACAGTTCCAAGGCGGTACCACCACAAGGACAGGCCGGGTTCAAGAAACACCGCCGCAGTATAAGCAATTTCTGCTTTGTTAAACATCCTTGTCAATCTGTAAATCTCTGCCACAAAAAAATATGCCGTGCTGATCCGTTCGCCTTTCGGCGCCGCATCGATATATTTTTCCATGTGCCGCAGCGAATCCTTGTAGTTCCCAAGGTAAAAATAGCTTTCGGCCAGTGTTTCGGTTATCCGGTAATCAGAGGTAATTTTCAGCGCTTCAAGACAGAGATTGACTGCATCCTGGTATTTCTGCAGCCGGTTCAGAGCCCATCCGTATATGGTATAGGCGTCCATATTCTTCGGATTTGCCTGGAGATCAAGCTTGCACACTTCGATAGATTCAAGATACATCGCACTGGCGTCCGCTCCGCGGCCAGCAGCTTCAAGATCGCGGGCATTGCGGTACAGTTTGAGCGCATCAGGCTTGTCCTGGGCAATAACCAGAACAAGAGCCGCGAAGAGAAACACACACAGGGAAACACATCTTTTCATACACCTACTATGTACCTTTTACCGTATTTTATCAACTCAAGGCCCCGCTTTGCTCTAATTCCTGAAACTGTGTATCGGGGCAGGAATACGTCCGCCGCGCGCGATAAAATCGGCACAGGAGAACGTGTTGACGCGCATTATCGGCGCACCGCCCAACAATCCGCCGAACTCCGCCCAGTCGCCCGCTTTTTTGCCGGGTACCGGAATCAGGCGAACGGCAGTTGTCTTGTTGTTTACCATCCCGATCGCAAGTTCGTCGGCTATTATTCCGGAAATCGTGTCTGCGGTTGTATCGCCCGGTATCGCGATCATGTCCAACCCGACCGAACAGACGCAGGTCATGGCTTCCAGCTTTTCCAGATTGATCGAGCCTGCCCGAACAGCGGCAACCATGCCTTCGTCTTCGGACACCGGGATAAATGCGCCCGAAAGGCCGCCAACATTGGTGGACGCCATTACGCCGCCTTTTTTCACCATGTCGGTCAGCATCGCAAGCGCAGCCGTCGTTCCCGGGGCGCCCGCGGATTCAAGGCCCATTTCTTCCAGAATTCGCGCAACCGAGTCCCCGACGGCTGGCGTGGGGGCAAGCGACAGATCCAGAATGCCGAACGGAACCCCCAGTCTGGAAGCAGCTTCCTGTCCCACCAGCAAGCCCATTCGGGTAATCTTGAAGGCAGTTTTCTTTATTCCGTCGGCAAGCACATCCAGCGGCGCTCCGCGATACTGTTCGCAGGCTGCTTTTATAACGCCCGGGCCGGATACTCCGACCGAAAGTACGGACTCGCCCTCTCCGACGCCGTGAAACGCTCCGGCCATAAAGGGATTATCCTCGGGTGCATTGCAGAACACCACCAGCTTGGCGCATCCCAGGCCGTCTCGATCTGCGGTCGCCTGCGCTGTCGCCTTTATGATCTGGCCCATTTTACGTACGGCATCCATATTGATGCCATTTTTGGTCGTTGCCAGATTGATAGACGAGCAGACACGCTGCGTCGTCGCAAGCGCTTCGGGAATGGATTCGATCAGGCGAGTATCGCCGGATGTCATTCCTTTCTGGACCAATGCGGAAAACCCGCCGACAAAGTCGACACCAAGCTCGATTGCAACTTCATCAAGTGTTTTCGCCCAGGGGGTAAAATTCGTTTCGTCGCTTGATTCCGCCACCAAAGAGATAGGCGTCACCGCTATTCGTTTGTTGATTATGGGCACGCCGAATTCGGTTTCTATAGCCTTTCCGGTTTCGACAAGTGTACCTGCCGTGCGCAGTATTTTGTCCCGGATACGTCTGCGCGATTCTGTTCCGGAAGGGCCTGCACAATCCCGGAGAGAAATCCCCATGGTTATTGCGCGGACGTCCAGCTTGTGGCGCATAAACATATCTACAGTTTCTTTAATTTCAGGTGCGGTGAACATCATGCGGGTGTATCTCCGTTCAGATTCGGTGCATTGCAGCAAATACTCGTTCATGCATCATGCTGATGCTGACACCCAGCTCGACTCCGAGCGTTTCAAGAGCAGTCTTGTTTTCCTGGATAGAAATGGTGCTTCCGGACAGATCAACCATCATCATCATGACAAAATTGCCTGAAAGTATCGTTTGGCTGATATCTATGATATTGATATTGTGCGTTGCAAGATAGGTAGAAACTTTGGCGATGATACCGACCTGATCGGTACCAACTACAGTAATTATCGCATTCATCTGGTATTCCTCACAAAGCCGTATCATAGTATTTCCTGATACGGCTTTGCAAGTCCGATTAAAAACACCGCATACACGCGGAACCGCTGCAGTTGCTCCAGCAGCCACAGCAGCAAAACAAATTATTCACCTTTTGAGGCTTTCTTCTCCTGTTTGGCTTTTCTTTTTTCTTTCAGCGTATGCTGCGGTTTTTTCTTTTCCTGGGTCTGGCCCTTGTCTTTTCCCTTCGGCATAAAAATCACCTCCTGCTCAACTGAGGCGCCACTATACGACGCCTCCAATACTGCTGACAGTTTCAGCCGGAACCCATTACAGATGCCGGCCAACAACATCCGACACACCGAACCAGAAATTTTTCGGAAGTTTTGCCTTCCGAGAATTTCATGGGATTATCTTTTTTATAGTTTCGATAAGCTTCTCGTTATTAAACGGTTTCACAATCCAGCCGGTAGCTCCGGCTTTCTTTCCCTCCTCAACAACGGAGCCCTGGGATTCTGTGGTCAAAACCAATATGGGAACAAACTTGTTCGAAGCCGATTCCCGAACTTTTTTTACCATAGTAAGTCCGTCCATATTTGGCATGTTCACATCTGTTATTATCAGTTGTACTTTCTGTTCAGAAAGCGTATTCAAGCCCTCCTGCCCATCCGAAGCCTCTAATACTGTGTACCCGTTCTGTTCAAGAATAAACCGAATGCTTTGTCTGATAGATACAGAATCGTCTACAATAAGTATTGATGCACCCATTCACAGCCTCCCGAATACCGCCACATCAGCAGTTATTTGATATTTTACAAGCATACCCGGAAGATAGCAAGTTTTATCCGGGACTCTTTCAAAAGCAGACGACTTTTGAAATCGGCTTATCGAGCTTTGCTTTTCTTAATCACCAGATCGGCGATTTCTTCCAACGGTACAATTTTATCAACAGCTCCCAGCTTGATTGCCTCTTTGGGCATGCCGAACACCACGCACGTTTCCTCGTTCTGGGCAATGGTAAAAGCACCGGCGTTTTTCATCTCGAGCATGCCATGGGAGCCGTCGTCTCCCATCCCGGTCATAATAACCCCAATTGCGTTTTTGCCCGCATACCTGGCGGTCGACCGGAACAGGACGTCGACCGAAGGGCGATGGCGGGAAACGAGAGGTCCGGTTTTTACTTCCACAAAGTAGCGGGCACCCGCCCGCTTGAGCAGTACATGCTTGTTGCCCGGTGCAATCAGCACCCGCCCGCGCAGAACACTGTCATTGTCTTGTGCTTCCTTGACGCTCACTTCGCACGTGCTGTCAAGCCGCGAAGCGAACGCAGCCGTAAAATGCTCGGGCATGTGCTGAACAACAACAACGCCGGGACAGTCGATCGGAAGCTGCTCCAAAAAAACCTTCAGCGCTTCCGTGCCGCCGGTGGACGCACCGACGACGACAACGCTTTCTGTAGTCTCGATAAACACATTCGGCGCCGGCATCGGCATGATAACATCTGCGGTCAACTTCGGAGCTACCGTCAGGTTGGCGGCAGTAATCTTTTTTACTTTTGACATGTTTGCCGCTCGAATTGCATCCGATATCATGACGCCGGACTCCTCGATAAAATCTCTTGTTCCGATTTTAGGTTTTTGAATAATATCAACAGCGCCAAACTGCATCGCCTGAAATACATTGTTCGATCCGTCCTCCGCCTTGCTTGAACAGATAATAACCGGGATCGGATGTTGAGACATGAGTTTTTTCAGAAAGGTCAATCCATCCATTCGTGGCATTTCGATATCAAGAACAATAACGTCCGGAACACAGCTTTTCAGTTTTTCCGCAGCGTCGTACGGATCGGAAGCGGTCGCAATAACCTGTATGTCCGCCTGGCTTGAAAGCACTTCTGTCATAGTTCGGCGAACGACAGCCGAATCATCAATGATCATGACATCAATCATTCAGCCCCCTGCGTGTTTCGATACACTGCAGCAGAAACACTTTTCAGCGGCAGATCGGTGCTCCCGATATTTTCGGAATGGCCCATAAACAGATAGCCCCCGGGAGACAAATGCGAATACAATTCCGCAAGAATTCGTCTCTGGTTCGGCCTGTCAAAATAAATGAACACATTTCTGCAGAATATTATATGATACTTTTTTCCGACCGGATAATGGTCTTCCATCAAATTCAATTTCCTAAACCGGATTTTGCTTCTGATATCCGGTTTGATCCGTATTGTTTTCTGTTCAGCCTTTTTGCTTTTCAGACAATAGCGCCGCATCAGGTCGCGGGGTATTTTTTCCGCCTGGTGTTCAGTATAAATGCCAGTTGTCGCGACTTTCAACACAGTTTCCGAGATGTCTGTTCCCAAAATTGAATAGGGTACAGGAGCATGCGCGCGACAGAATTCTTCAAACACCATCGCCAGTGTATACGCCTCCTGCCCGGTAGAAGCCGCGACAGACCAGATATTAACCGGCGAAATCTTTTTGTGAAGTACCAGCTCGGGAAGAATGCTGTCTTTCAGCAGCGTGTAATGCTGTGCTTCGCGAAAAAAATCCGTCTCGTTTGTCGTTACGACATCGATCAATTGCTGAATCTCGCGATCGAATCCTTCAGGGCTGAATACATAATCACAGTATTCTTCGTACGATCCCAATTTCAACGCACGAATCCGCTTTGCAAGACGAGCTTCGAGCATCACCTTTTTAGAAGGCGGAATCTTTATCCCCAGATTCGGTTCGATGAAGGCTTTGAATCGCTCGAACGATTCCTGCGTCATGCTTCATCCTTCTCGGCAAAATCGACAATCTGTTCAACATCCAGAATCAGGGCAACAGATCCGTCTCCAAGTATTGTTCCGCTGGAAACCCCTTCCGCCTGCTTGAATAGTTTTCCCAGAGGCTTGATTACTGTTTGATTGCCTCCGATCACCTGATCCACCAGAATTCCAACATGCTGATCCTTGATGTTCACAATTACAATTTGCTCGATAGCCTGCCGTTCTCCGGGAAGATCGAAAAACTCGCGCATATTGACAAAGGGCAGCTGCTTGTCATGGAAAATCACAATGTTGTTGTCATTTACCTGTTTGGACTGCGCAAATTCCATGCACCCGACAACAACAGATAACGGAACAACAAAATAGGAGCCTTGTATGCGGACAAGAAGTCCGTCAATAATTGCAAGAGTCAGCGGAATTTTCAGAGTTATTGTAGAACCTTTCAACGGACGGCTTTCGATCGACACGGTGCCGTTAATCATCTCCATTTGACGGTTCACGACATCCATGCCCACTCCACGGCCGGAGACAGAGGATACGGTTTCTTTTGTGGAAAATCCGGCGGCAAATATCAGACGATATATTTCTTCATCGGTCAGAACATCGTCGCTTTGTATCAGTCCGTTCCTGACGGCCTTTCTGAAGATCGCATCCTTGTCGAGTCCGTTTCCGTCATCCTCTATGGTGATATAGACTGACGCACCGGTTTGCAAGGCGCTGAGCCTGATAATTCCGCATTCTGGTTTGTTTCGTTCCTTACGGATTACAGGCACTTCAATACCATGATCAAGGCTGTTCCTGATAATATGAATCAGAGGATCGTTGAGCTTTTCAATAACGGTTTTATCCAGCTCGGTTTCCCCGCCGTCAGTTTCAAGTTCTACTTTTTTACCAAGCTCCACTGATAAATCCCGAACAAGACGTTTAAAGCTGATGAACGTAGTGCCAATCGGAACCATCCGGATGCTCATCGTATTGCTGCGCAGGTCGTCGGTCAGTCTCCCGAATTGTTCGACTACCGATATCAGTTCTTCATTGTGCGTGTTCTTGCTGGTTTCAAGTATCCGGGCATGCACTGTAACCAGTTCTCCAACCAGACCCATGAGCAGATCGAGTTTTTCAGATTTCACTCGTATAGTGCTCATATCGGTCGCAGCAACTTTTGCTTTCTGCACTTTCTGCAACTGTTTTTGCTCCTCAAGTGCTACCTTCAGATCGGTATGCGATACCAGTTTTTCTTCAACCAGTATTTCACCAATCTTCCGTTGGGATCCGAGATACTTTTCCAGCGTTGACCGTTCAAGCTTCCCGGAATCTACAAGAATTTCGCCCAGTTTTTTATGAACCGGAGTGTTTTCGTCTATCAGATTTTCCAGACACACTATCTTGATGGAAGAATAGTCTTCTACAAAAATAAACACATCCCGAATTTCATTTTCAGAAACACTGGTAGTCAGATATAAAAACCAGCTGGTTCTGCATTCTTCAGGTTCGAATTCCGTCAGCGGAGGGATGTCGGAAAAAACCGGAATGACGACCAGTTCCCCGAAGGAACGAAGCTCCTGGATAAGCCCCAGGGGATTTCCTCCACGCCTGAACATTTCGGGTCCGGGCTTGAACACAATTTGCCAGGTCTCGCTTTTTTCGCTGTGCTGCACACTGTTTTTCCTGGCCTCGCGAGTGTGTGCCGGAGCTTCGTCGCGTTCGGATTCGATAT
Organism: Treponema sp.; assembly: GCA_004294945.1. GTDB lineage: Bacteria > Spirochaetota > Spirochaetia > Treponematales > Treponemataceae > Teretinema. The sequence goes on along the minus strand of SHOL01000001.1, from coordinate 51,714 downwards.
CCGCAGCAGAGCCTTCCTTTACAACCTGTTTCGGGGAATCTGCGCCAAAGCCCACGGCCAGTTTAAATTCCTCCAGAAATTGCAGCAGGCTGTCGGGAACCGGACCGGCTGCTCCCGACAGATCTTTCAGCATTCCAAGAATATAATCTCGTGCAAGAAGTGTTTGTCCGATCAATTCTTTTGAGACGGCAATTTTCCCGTCCCTCAGAGCAGACAGAATCGATTCGACTTCATGCGCAAAGCCCGAAACCTTCTCCAGACCAAACATTGCCGCAGAACCTTTAATCGTATGCATAACCCGGAAAACCGCAGACAGCAGCTCCTTGTCCTGTGGGGATTCCTCCAGATCCAGCAGGGCGGCTTCAAGATTTCCAAGCAGTTCCAGTGCTTCTTCCTTGAAGGTTTCAATAAACTGGTCTTCGTTCATACTTATACCGCCCTCAGTATCTGCGCCAGAGACGCAGCTTGTTCGCACGAGTGTTTCACCAGACCGCATAATTCAATCGTCCGCTGGACATTCACAGACAGGTCGCCGGTAAAAACCACCTTTTTTTGTTTTTTTTCCGCATCCTTCATGAAGGATATCAACAATTGCAGCCCGCTCATGTCCATATCCTGTATGCCGGAAAAATTCAGCTCGACTTCGTGTTCGTTATCAAGGAGAGCCAGGAAGAGTTCTTTGTTCGTACTGACGTTTTCAATCGTCAATGCACTGATTTTTTTGTTCATAGAGACGACCTTCGGGATTTTCCGGTTACCAGTTCAGTTTCCGAGAGGATTTTATTGATATTCAAAATAATAACAAAACCTTCTTCCAGCTCGCCCATGCCAATAATAAAACCTGTCTCGATAGACACGCCGATTCGCGGTGGCGGCTGTATCTGATCCGGCTCTATGGTGACAACCTTCTGAACTTCATCGCTCAGCAACCCGATTGTTACCCCCGAATCGTCCTCATCGCTGAAAACCTTCCCGATTTCCGTCACAATTACTCCGGTATCTTCTCCGGTTATTGTCTGTCCAATTCCGAATTTCATTTTCAGGTCCAGCAGCGGAATAATATTCCCCCGCAAATTGAACACACCATTCAGAAACTCGGGCATCCTCGGTACATGTGTAATCCTGGGAACTTCAAGAACTTCTTTGATATTGGCGACAGTAACCGCAAACAGTTCATCGCCAAGCTTAAACGTCAGATACTGATTAATGCCATCCCGGTCTATCGTTTCCACACATACTCCTTGCAAGCCCCTCTGTTGCCGGCACGAACCGGTAATGGGGATACCTTACTGTCCTTGAGCCACTTCTGCCTGCAGTTCCAGAAGCTCCGAACCGGATAAAATCTTGTTGATATTAAGGATAATAATAAACTCGTTATCAACATGACCCATTCCCTGTATAAAGGCGGTATCGATTGCAATTCCGATTTTCGGAGGTGGCTCGATACTTTCCGGTTCGATAGTAATCACTTTTTGAACCACATCGCTGTAGACACCGATAATCAGCAGCTCTTCAGAATCTGCAGAGGGCGTAATTTCTGTCACAATGATTCCGGTATCTGGCGTATGCGTTACTTCTCCAATCCCGAATTTCTTGCATAAATCGATGACGGGAACAACCGTCCCCCGTAAATTGATAATTCCGCACATAAAATCCGGCATTTTAGGTATTCTGGTCACCTTCGGGACGCCCAGAACTTCCTTGATAGAACCGACATTGATTGCATACTGCTCTTGTGCAAGCCTGAACGTAAGATACTGATGAATGGTGCTGGCGGTTTCTTTCATTTAAAACTCCTGATATTCATTGTCGAGTGCATCTCGTCCGGTTCCGGACACATCATCATCCAGGACCAGATGAATTCCGGATGCCGTATTCTTTCCAAGAACAGACCTTGAAGCTTTCAGACTCTCTTTTTTTTCGGCCTTTTCAGCGACACCCTCCGCAGCCTTGCTTCCTGCAGCGCCTGCAGTCTTTTTTGCGGCAGGAGCAGCAGATGCCGCAGAAGGCCGGGCAGCAGATGCCGCAGATTTCGGCTGAACCGATGCCGCAGCTTTTCCCGCCGCCACAGGTTGTGCAGAAGGCCGCACACCAGAGGTCCCGGGTTCTTTACCGGCGCTCGACTGTCGCTTATCTGCCGGAGGGGCAACAAGCATTTTTTCGGGAGCAGCCTGCCTCACCGGCAACAGGTCGCCGGCCGTCCGAACTTTCGGAAGTTTCCCCTTATCGGCGGGAATAGAGCTTACAGAAGACGGCTGTACGGTGCTTTTATTGGTATCGCTATTCTTGGCATTGCTGTTCTTTGCTTCGCTGTTCTGCACTGCGAAAAAAGCTATATTCTCTCTCATTTGCTGCGACTGTGCTGCCAGTTCTTCGGACATGGAAGCAGATTCTTCAGCGGAAGAAGCGTTCTGCTGTACAACCTTGTCAAGCTGAATGATGGACTGATTGATCTGTTCGGCTCCCGTCGTCTGTTCATTGCTTGCAGCGCTGATCTCCTGCACCAGTTCCGCAGTCCGCTTGATTTCCGGAATTACAGAAGCAATCGTTGATCCGGCCTGTTCCGCAATCAGTACGCTTTCACGCGACAAGGAACTAATTTCACCGGCCTCTTTCTGGCTCCGTTCTGCAAGTTTTCCTACTTCGGCCGCGACAACGGCAAATCCCTTGCCAAATTCTCCGGCACGGGCAGCTTCTATAGAGGCATTCAAAGAAAGCATGTTGGTAGAACGCGCAATTTCCTCAATTATGGAAATCTTGGAGGCAATCTCTTTCATAGCGTTCACTGTTGCAGCCACGGCTTGGCCGCCAACTTCAACCGCCTGGACAGACTTTTGGGCAATTTTTTCAGTTTGCAAGGAGTTGTCCGCATTCTGTTTAATATTGGAAGACATCTCCTCCATTGCTGCCGAAATCTGTTCAACAGAAGCTGCCTGTTCGGTAGCTCCCTGTGAAATTTGCTGGGATGTAGAACTCATCTGCTGGGCGCCGGACAAAACCTGTAACGAAGCTTCATCAATATCCCGGATAACAGACCGCAACCGTTCTATCATATTCTGCAGCGAACGGGCCAGATTGCCGAACTCGTCATTTCTGCGCAACAGAGCCTTATCAAAATCCTTTTCCAAATCGCCGGTGGCGATGCTTTCTGCATGACTGCAGGCTATGGCCAGCGGTGCGGTCATCGAATGTGTTACAAAGAAGGAAAGAACAATAACAGCCGCAACAGCCAGTACACTGATCAGTACCAGACGATATGCAAAAGACCACAGCGGCGCATAAATATCCGACAAGGGACCAAACGTAATAAAGGTCCAGTCTGTGCTTTGCATCCTGATCGACGAATAGTAGTATCTATTTCCATTGAAGTAGCCGAAAGAAACCTCGGAACCAAGAACGATGTTCCGCAACTCTGCCAGTGCTTCGTTATCGAATGGAGAGCTCTTCAATACAAGGATTTCATCCGGATTGGTCACAAACAGGCCATCCCTGTTCAGCATAAAAGATGAACCGTTTTCAGACAGTTTTTTTGTTTCGACCAGTTCTCCGACCCGCGTGATAAAAAGATCCAGACCGATCACGCCTGCCGGGGATCCGTCCAAAGAGGTTATCGATCTGGCTGCGGAAACGACAACCTTGTCGGTAATCAAATCGACATAGGGATCGGTTACAACGTTTGAAGCGGTACTCTTTGCCTGCCGGAACCAGCTTCGGGTTGTCTGATCATAATCCGGAGCCGGGACCCACCCGGTCGCATCGATAAAAAACCCGCCATCAAAATATGGCCGCTCTCCGGTGTAATAAATTGTAGAAATATCGGCCTTGCTTGCATGCAGCTCTTTTAGCAAGGGAATAAGATCCGGGGGATTCCCGGCCATCTTGGCAGCCCCGGACACGGTATCGATGTCGGAAAAAAACGACTCAAACCACAATTCCACTTCATCTCGAAGAAACAAATTCTGGATTGTGGCCTTTTCTTTCAGGTTCGCATCCAGCGAAGTCTTGAAAGAAAAGAAAACGACAATAGCCACGCACAGCAGAACCAGTGCGATGGTTCCGAGAAACATACCAGACAATTTGGTTCGTATACCACCCTTCACGTATTCCTCCTGATGTACCCGAGAATCTTATTCCAGTAGAGGCGAGGCTCTAAAACATTGTAAAGTCTTGTTGTCATTTCAGAAAAAAAGCACCGAAACTGTCGTTCAGATTCAAGAGCTAGTCTCACTAATTCTAGTTCCGGGTACAGGGCTTGTCAAATTCAGGCAATCTTTACGCACCGTGCAGAATACCCTACAATATCTGCTATGCTCAGTTACAGACATGCATACCATGCAGGAAATCATGCTGATGTTTTAAAACATTCCATATTATCGCTGATACTTTCCTATTTGGGCCTCAAAAAAAATCCCTACACCTTTTTCGACACGCACGCAGGCCAGGGCCGATACCGGCTGGACAGAACGCCAGAGGAAGACAAGGGAGACAGCTTTTCCGGAATCAGGAAAGTTCTCGAATCCGCCAATTATCCGGCACAATTGAATCCCTACATTACGCTGTGTAAAAATTTGGCAGAAAAATTGTTCATATACCCGGGATCTCCGGAAGTCGCACGAAATTTGTCCAGACCCGATGACACCCTGATTTTGATGGAGCTTCATCCCTCCGAAACACCGGTTCTGCGGGCGAATTTCCGGAACGACAAACGAATTCACATTCATCACCGGGACGGTTTTTCTGGACTCGCCGCACTGACGCCGCCCCAAACGGTGCGCGGCATAGCCCACATCGATCCGAGCTACGAAACTGCCGATGACTGGGTACAAGCGGCAGAAACGCTCGTTTCGGTGCACAAAAAATGGCCGCAAGGAATTCTGGCCCTCTGGTATCCGGTTGTCGGCCGAAAACTCCACGAGCTGAACACCTTAAAACAGAGCCTCGCTTCATCACGTATCCCGGGAATTCTGGACGCAGAACTCCTGGTCACCGACGTCCAGTCCGGACCCGACGGATACGGTCTTTCAGGTTCCGGCATGATAATCGTCAATCCGCCCTGGACGCTGCATGACGACATCGCCGGATTTCTCCCCTGGCTTGCTTCCGTTCTTGGAGAAAACGGCGCCGGGCACTGGAACCTGCCCTGGCTGAGTGAACCGGTATGACACGAGCACAACGCTCCCCAAAAAACAAGACGCTCCAATTGCTTCCCGCAGAAATTCCCGAACTTTCGGCATCTTTGCTCCGCGGCGGGGCACAGGCGAACGCTTTCCAAACCGAAAACATCCTGAACAAGATCATTCATGCCGACCTTTTCGAAATTCTTCCGGCGCTGCCCCGCGCTTTTGCCGATCTGGTCTTCATCGATCCGCCATATAATATGGATAAAGAATTTCACGGTGTGCAGTTCAAGGAAACATCCGCCGGCAATTACCAAGAGTATATCGAATCCTGGCTGCCCGGCGTTCTCGCTTGCGCAAAAGAGAACGCATCGATCTATATTTGCGGCGACTGGAAGTCGACCCCGCAGATATATGCGGCACTGGAAAAGCGGACCATAATCAGAAACCGGATAACCTGGCAACGCGAAAAAGGCCGCAAGGCACACACAAACTGGAAAAACTGTTCGGAAGACATCTGGTATGCAACAATGGGAAAAACGTACTATTTTAACGTCGATTCCGTCTTGCACCGCAAAAAAGTCCTCGCCCCGTATCGGGACAAGGGTCAGCCAAAAGACTGGACCGAATCGGAAGAAGGCAAATTCCGACTGACGGGACCGTCGAATTTCTGGGACGACATTACCGTCCCCTATTGGTCCATGAGCGAAAACACCGACCACCCGACGCAAAAACCGGAAAAACTGCTGGCAAAGCTCATTCTTGCCAGCACACAACCGGGCGCAGTGGTGTTCGACCCCTTCGCCGGCTCCGGATCAACTGCAGCGGCGGCCAAAAAACTCGGAAGATACTTTGTCTGCGTCGAACAGAACGAACGCTACTGCCTGTGGGCAGCAAAGCGGGTCAAGGCCGCAGATGAAGATGCGCGCATCCAGGGATACCATAACGGCGTCTTCCTCGAACGGAACGCCAAGCTCTAATTCCTACCGTACTTCTTCAAGGACAGCGTCCTCGACGACCGTTTGACCGTCCACACGCCATTCACGCCGGCACTCTATGCGAATCCTGCCGTTTTCCGGAATAACGGCCGCAGCCTTGCAGGAACCGGTGAACAGACGCATAGCGTGATCGATATGCTGGCATGATAATTCTATCTCCCCGGACTCTGATACGCTGCCCACCATAAAGCCCTTCTGTATCGGTCCCCCTTCGTATTCGCCCCACAGAACCTGCCCCTCCTGGCGAACTATCCAAGACGTTTCTCCGTTCACAAAGTCCAAAGGTCCGGCAGTCTGCCTGAACACATGATTGTCAAAATGGGGAAAGGGATACGCCTCGGGGCTCGCATCCTCGGGACGCAGCGTTTTTTCCATCTCGTGATAGCACAACACCTGCCCGCCGGGCGTGCTGATCATCTTGTAGGCAACAGGCCGATACCCGAGCTTCAAATACAGATTATAGCCGGGAAGAGACGAATCGAGTCTGGCAACGCGGCTGGTTCGGGCGATAATCGACTCGAGCTCTCTCATAATCTGAGTACCGTACCCCTTGCGCTGATGCGCCGGCGTGACGAACACCCGGGTAATTTCGTTTCCATGAATGGTGCCGGTTCCAACCGTCGCACCATCCACATCGAGCAGAAACACATTGTCTTCGGCTATGTCGCGCCGGATCGCTTCATCATCGTGATTATCTAGAAAAAACTTGACAACGTCTTCGGGATAGAAGGCTGAATAAACGGCTTGTATCGTCCCGCTTACGATCGACCGGACGAGCTCGAAGTCTCCTCCGCTTGCATTGTGGATGTTCATACTGCTTCCTCCTCAGTGTCAGACTCGCCTGCGCGAACGAGCGTCCTGCGTCTTGCAAGAGGCTCGAACAATTATCAAATTTACTATACAGTCGTCAGTATGGCAAAGACTTTTGACGACAAGAAAATCATTTACACAATGGACGGCGTATCCAAGAGCCACGGCACCAAGCAGGTTCTCAAGGATATCAGCCTCTCCTACTATTATGGCGCAAAAATTGGCGTTCTGGGCCTCAACGGCTCCGGAAAATCGAGCCTTCTAAAAATACTCGCCGGCGTCGACACCGAGTTTATCGGCGAAACTTCCTGCGCACCCGGGTATTCGATCGGCTTTCTTGAACAGGAACCCCACCTCGAACCGGGCAAAACGGTAAAGGAAGTCGTGTCGGAGGGCGTTAAGGAAATCATCGACCTGCTCGCCGAATTCGATTCGATCAACGAAGCTTTCGGCGACCCCGATGCGGACATGGACAAACTTATGGACCGCCAGGCAAAAGTCCAGGAAAAGCTTGATGCGAGCAACGCGTGGGAACTGGACAGCCAGCTCGAATTGGCCATGGACGCATTACGTTGTCCGCCAGCCGATCAGACCGTGGACGTGCTCTCGGGCGGAGAGCGCCGCCGGGTTGCCCTGTGCAGGCTGCTTCTCCAGAAGCCCGATATTCTGCTTCTCGACGAACCGACCAACCACCTCGACGCGGAAACCGTCGCCTGGCTCGAACGCCATTTGCAGCAGTACGAAGGCACTATCATCGCCGTTACGCATGACCGCTACTTCCTGGACAACGTCGCCGGCTGGATACTCGAACTCGACCGTGGCGAAGGCATCCCCTGGAAGGGCAATTACTCCAGCTGGCTTGAGCAAAAGTCAAACAGGCTTTCCATGGAAGAAAAAGGCGAATCGGACCGGCGCAAGCAGCTCGACCGGGAACTCGAATGGATCCGCATGAGTCCCAAGGGGCGGCATGCGAAAAGCAAAGCCCGCATCAATCAGTACGAAAAACTGCTTTCCGAAGAAGGCAAGGAAAAGATCAAGGATACCAAGATCACTATTCCCGCCGGGCCCCGGCTGGGAAGCCTGGTGATAGAAGCCAAGGGAGTGTCCAAAAGTTTCGGAGATCGGCTCCTGTTCGACAACGTCAATTTCCTCGTTCCCCCGGGAG
>SHOL01000001.1:0-43614 GCA_004294945.1 Treponema sp. | reverse complement strand
GTTCAAGCTGATAGCCGGAGCAGCGGGCCAGGCTGTCCCGACCGGCGGCCCGAACGGGGAAACCGCCATAATGACGCCCGATTCGGGAACAATCCGTCTCGGCGAAAGTGTAAAGCTTACCTACGTGGACCAGATGCGCGGCAAGCTTGATCCGAACCTGACCGTGTACGAGCAGCTCTCCGGCGGTGCCGACATCATCAAGCTTGGTGCCATGGATGCGAACGGCCGGCCTTTGAACGGCCCGGTTCGCGAAGTGAACGCCCGGGCGTACTGCTCCTGGTTCAATTTTTCCGGCGCGGACCAATCGCGAAAAGTCGGAGTGCTTTCCGGTGGAGAGCGCAACAGGCTCAATCTTGCCATGATGGTAAAAGAAGCGGCGAACGTGCTTCTTCTGGACGAACCGACAAACGATCTCGACGTGAACACGATGCGCGCGCTCGAAGAAGCGCTCGACACCTTTGCCGGTTGCGCCATGGTCATCAGCCACGACCGCTGGTTCCTGGACCGCGTGTGCACCCATCTGATTGCGTTCGAAGCGGACGGCGAAGTTCTCTGGTATGACGGAAACTGGAGCGAATACGCCGAATGGCGGCGCGAAAAATACGGATCGTCGGCAGACACGCCCCATCGCGGAGTATACCGAAAACTGGAAAGATAATCATCGCATCTGAAAATCTGATCTGAAAACAAAAAGGCTGTCCGGATTGCTACCGCTGACAGCCTTTTTTATGCTACAGGATGCTCGATAAAAACTCCGCCATTTTTTCAAGCATGGTTTGTTCCTCGCCTCCGAAGCGGGCAGGAGACGGACTGTCGACATCGAGTACGCCCAATAGGGACACCCCCCGTTTAATCGGCACGACAATCTCGCTTCGGGATGCGCTGTCACAGGCAATATGCCCCGGAAACGCATGAACATCCGGAACGACAAGCGTTTCCAGCCGCTCCGCTGCAGTTCCGCAGACGCCTCTGCCGAACGGAATTCTGATGCAAGCCGGCAATCCCTGAAACGGGCCCAAGACGAGTTCGGTTCCGTCGAACAGATAAAACCCGGCCCAGTTGACGTCCGGCAGCACCATTTTAATCAGCGCTGACGCGTTCGAAAGAACTGCCGTACGGTCGCGTTCAGTACCTGTCAAAGCTTCGAGCATCGCGCACGGATCAGCAGAGGAATCCGGGTTCGTCATCTTTACACCCGCTCGAGCGCCTGCGAAATGTCGTCAAGAATGTCATCGATATTCTCGAGCCCGACAGACAGTCTGATAAGCCCGGGTGTAACGCCGGCGGCAATAAGCTGTTCGTCGGTCATCTGGCGGTGCGTCGCGCTTGCAGGATGCAGCACGCAGGTTCTGATGTCTGCAACGTGCACCACATTCGAAGCGAGCTTCAGACTGTCCATAAACCGGACAGCGTTTTCGCGGCCGCCGCGGATCGAAAACGCAATTACTCCGCTCGTACCGTCGGGCAGATACTTCCCGGCCAGACTTTTGTACGGGCTCGATGCAAGGCGCGGATATTTGACGAATTCAACCTTCGGATTTTTTTCAAGGAATTCCGCGACCCGTTCGGCGTTTCTGCAGTGCCGCTCCATCCTGACCGGCATCGTTTCCAGTCCAAGATTCAGCAAAAAGGCCCCCATTGCTGTCGGACAGGCGCCCAAATCGCGCATAAGCTGCACGCGCGCTTTGGTAATATACGCAGCATTTCCGAACGATTTTGTATACACCACACCGTGATACGACTCGTCCGGTTCCGAAAGTCCGGGAAATTTCCCGTTATTCCAGTCAAAGGTTCCCACATCGACAATCGCGCCCCCCAGCTGGACTGCGTGGCCGTCCATATACTTCGAAGTCGAATGAATCACAATATCCGCCCCGAATTCCTTGGGCCTGCACAAGATCGGCGTCGCAAACGTGTTGTCGACAAGCAGGGGGATTCCATTCCGGTGCGCAAGAGCCGCAATTTTTTCAATGTCCAGCACGGTTATCGCGGGATTGGCAATCGTTTCTCCGAATACAGCGCGCGTATTCGGTTTCACGAATTTCTGCAGTTCTTCAAGCGACAAATCCAGATCCACGAAGGTAGACTCGATCCCGTATTTTTTCAGCGTAACGCCAAAAAGATTGAATGTCCCTCCATATATTGTCGAAGACGCCAAGACATGATCTCCGGCTTGCAGAATATTCATCAAGGCGATCATCAAAGCCGCCTGGCCGGAAGCGGTCAGCAGGGCGCCGACGCCACCTTCAAGCGCCGCAATTTTCTTTTCGACGCATTCGACCGTCGGATTGGAAATCCGCGAATACAAATGACCCGCGGCAGTCAGGTCGAATAACTTTCCAATATGCTCCGTAGAATCATACGTATACGTCGTACTCTGATATATGGGGAGCGCGCGCGGCTCCCCGTTTCCGGGTTCGTATCCCGAATGCAGACACTGTGTTTCTATTTTCATACCGGATATCATACCCGATCGATTTCTTTTGTCCAGCTCTCGTCGGGAATCTTAAAATACTGCAGAAGATCCGCAAGCTGTTCTGCCTGGGCAGAAAGCTCCTCCGCCGTGGAGGCAAGTTCCTCCGACACGCTCGCATTCTGCTGTATAACCGAATCAAGCTGCAAAATTGCCGATGTACTCTGATCCACGCCGGTTCGCTGTTCAGCCGTGGCAGTGCTGATCTCCTGAACCAGGTCGGCGGTTTTCTTGATATCCGGAACCAGTTGCTCAAGCAGCGCAGCAACATTGCTCGCCGCCGCCACGGTTGTACCGGAAAGCGAACCGATCTCCCCAGCCGAGCTCTGGCTTCGTTCCGCCAGTTTTCTTACTTCGGACGCGACAACGGCAAAACCTTTCCCGTGCTCTCCGGCCCGCGCCGCCTCGATAGCAGCATTCAATGCAAGAAGATTGGTCTGGCGGGCAATCTCTTCTACAATGGAAATCTTCGTCGCAATCTGGTTCATCATATCAACAGCTTCTTTCACTGCCGTACCGCTCTTTTCGGCATCCAGGGAAGCCTTTACCGCAATCGTGTCTGTTTGCCGTGCGTTATCGGCGGTCTGCTGGATAGTTCCGCTCATTTCCTCCATCGAAGAAGACACTTCTTCCGCAATCGACGCCTGTTTCGCCGCTCCTACAGACAAAGCCTGGGCCGACGAGCTCAGTTCGACACTACCGGTTTTTACCGTCAAAGACACATCCCGAACGCCGGCAATGACATCTACCAGACGCTCCCGCATCTCTGACAAGGCTCTGGACAACTCGCCGAATTCATTTTTCTGCGCCAGCAGCGAAGCATCCATCGCCACCGTCAGGTCACCCTTCCCGATCGAGTCGACGATTTTTTTAACCTCATCAACCGGTCGGGTTATCGCACGCGACAATACTATGGCAAAAAAAACAGAAAGAAGCAGAATGCCCGCAAGAACAACGCCAAGCAGTACCAGTATCTGACGGTACGAGTTCACCGCCTGCTGATAATTGTCCTCGGTTTCTTCCAGCATCACCGCAGTCAGCTCATCCATCGCACCCCGGGCAGCTTCGAACGACCCAGAATACGTTCCCAGATAGATGTCCCGGGCAGCAGCATACTCCCCGGAAGCCAGCAATGCTTTCAGCTTCCCGGTAATCGAAAGTAAAAGAGAAAAATGGGTGTCAAACACACCAAAGGCTGCATGCTTTCCGGCATGTATCTCCAAATAAATAGCAGTGAATTTTTCAAACCGCTCCCGAACCTGGATCAGATTCGTATCTGCAGCTTCCATCAGTTCCTGTTTTTTTCCACTTCCGGCATTGTTTTCCAGTATAAACAGATCTGCAAGAGCCATGCTGCTCTGATACGCATCGCGATCAGCCTCGATCAGGTTTTCAACTCCCACCAGTCCACGATTATAAATAGCGGAAGTCGCCTCGTTAATCCGCATCAGCGAAAAAAGAACCGAAACAAACCCAAAGGTAAAAACAACCAGAATTACCGCAAACACCACAAAAAGTTTCTGGCCAATACGCATATTTCTGAACATACTGCACACACCCTCCGGCTTTAAAGCCTATGGTTCAAGTATAGCTATCAGGTACCTGATTGCAACAACAGCTCGGTACCGAAAAGTCGGTAAGAGCACCTCGAAAAACTCGTGTAATGAGGTGCATTTCTGTGCTAAACTGAAGTCAGCAAACCACAGGGAGGCTGTAATGCCGGAAAAATTCAAAAACATCGCTGTCCTGATAGACGCGGAAAACATATCGCACAGTTTTCTGGACGACATCTCGGAAAACATTGCCCTGTATGGAATTGTTTCTGTCCGCCGCATCTACGGCGACTGGACCTCTGAAAAAATGAAAGGGTGGAAAGTCCTCCTGCTCGAGTACGCAATCCAGCCCATCCAACAGTTCAGCAACACCGTCGGAAAAAATTCCACAGATAGCGCACTCATAATCGATGCGATGGATCTCCTGTATCTGCAGCATGTCGACTGTTTTTGCATCGTTTCAAGCGACAGCGACTTCACGCGCCTGGCAAGCCGCATCCGCGAACAGGGAAAATACGTAATCGGCATAGGCGAAAAAAAGACTCCAACCTCCTTCGTCAATGCCTGTAACGAGTTCCTCCACATCGAACCACCCAAGAAAGAATCAAAAAATGACAAGAAGCCTCAAGAACAACGCAACAAGACAGAAATACTCCTGGACAAAGCTGTCGACCAGCTTGCGGACGCATCAGGATGGGTAATGCTTTCCCAGTTGATGCAGTACATCAGGCAAGTAAAACCGGATTTTGATCTCAGAGAACTCGGTGTACGGAAACCCGTCGATTATTTCGCAAACCGGAAAGAAAAATACCGCGTCCAGAAAGAACGGGAAGATGCTCCGAGTACCGTCTTTATTTCGCGCATACGCTAAAACGGAACATCGGAATGCATCAACACCAATGGAGAGCCTTTTCGGCTTTCAGAGAAGCTTTTCGCGCTGTCTGTCTGGAATGGGAGTCCAATTCGGACTGGCTCAGTCCCCTTGCCAGAGCGGCAGCAGTCAACGACGGCACGCCGGAGTATCCGCTCGAAACGCCGGTAGTCTACAACCGCGCGCTCGACGATATTACTGCAGGCGATACGATTTCTCTCATTGTTATCGGCGACAATCCCGGCAAGGACGAACAGCTGGTAAAAAACAGGCGGTATCTGGTCGGACAGGCAGGAAAACTTGGCGAAGGATTTTTCAGGAACAATCCTGAACTCGGAATAGATTTCCGTTCAAACGTCCTTATCCTGAACAAGACGCCGATCCATACTGCCAAAACAAAGCAATTGAGCTATATGGCACGGCTCGGCGGCACACGGTTCGCCTCCTTTTTCAATGAGACCCAGAACTGGATGGCCCGGGAAACGGCAAAACTCCATACCGGGCTCGGCTGCGGTCTGTGGCTTGTCGGTTACAGCGAGCTTAAACCGTCCGGTTTGTTCTCGGAATATGCTGCAACTCTTTCTGCCTGCTATGCAGGCATTCCTCCGCTTGCTCCGGAAAAGCAGGTGCTGGTATTCCAGCACTTTTCCATGAACAGGTTTTCCATAGACCTGAAAGCCCATTTCATGGCACAACGGAGTCTTTCCGAAAACCTGATCGAGCTCGGAACCGCACACAGAAGCGAGCTTCTCGGATGGTAGCCCTGGCGTCTGACAGGACAAAATCTGTTCACCGCGCGCAGATAGCGGATCTTGATGCCATAATGCGGATAGAAAGAGAATGCTTTCCTGCTGGAATCAGGGAGACAAAAGACACCTTTGAATCCAGGTTGACTGTTTTTCCCGAAGGTTTTCTCACACTGAAAGCCCTGGATTCTGCGAGCCCTTCGGGAAACAGTACGATCTCGGGATATTTTTGCAGCGAAATCTGGGATTCCATTCCGCAGGAAGCTCAGGACGCATACCAGCTTGATCATGATACCGGAAACAGACATTGCAAGGACGGATCCGTTCTATATATATCATCCTTTGCTGTGCTTCCTGCCGTTCGTGGAGGAGCAGGAAGATTTCTGTTCAAAACGGCGGTCTCTCACCTCCTGCTCTGCTTTCCCTCAATACAGGCCATTCATTTTATAGTCAACGAACAGTGGCTCGCAGCGCGCCATATCTACGAAACCGAAGGATTCAGCTACACGGGTCAAATACCGGCATTCTTCAGACAGCAACACAGAACCGACTCTGCGCTGATCATGACAAAAAAAGTCTGATTCACGAGCCTATTTCTACACTTTCCGAGTTTTGAAAGAGCCACCAGCAACAAAAAAGGCCGGAACCCCTCAGGATTACCAGCCTTCTACACAGATCTCGTCAGCAGTATTCTTCCAGAAACAGGTTATCTACCACAGCACTGTTTATACTTTTTTCCGCTGCCGCAGGGGCACGGTTCGTTTCGGCCTACTTTGGGCTGAGCTCGCACGACGGTTGTTGCCGCAACCTGGCCTTCCGCATAGAACCACTGCCCATCGACTTTCTTGAAGCCGGCTACTTCACGATGCTCGTCCTTCAATCCGTCAAGCACATAAAAAGCGGAAAACTCGACAATTCCCTCAGAGTCTTCCGGTCCACCCTGCTTGGTCCCGTGGATTTTTAGGCCGAGCCATTCGGACTTCTCGCTCCACCGGCGGGTTTCATCCATATCGATATCAGTATCGCCGTCTTCTTTCAGGCAGGATTTCGCAATAAAATCAATTTCAGTTTTAACATATGACGAATACCGGGCTCTCATCAAAGCTTCAGCCGTCGCAGCTTTTTGTTTTCCTGTTATTACCGGTTCGCAGCAGTCGCTGTATTTTTTTCCTGAGCCGCACGGGCACACCTGTTTTTCCATACGTGTTCTCTCCCTGTATTATACCTACTGGTATATCATAAACCATGTTCAGGTACAATGATAAAAACCTGACCAGACAACGATAATAATCTGTCTTTTTCTGTTGTCTGGTGTATACTCTTTACCAGAGTCTGATGGAAAAGACACCAATTCTGTCCGTCTGCTCAGTATAACGGTTTCATCGGGCCCGACAACCGGACTCTTGACTCTTCGGGCGTCATTTTGCTATACTTCCTTTACCTCGGGGGTGTAGCTCAGTTGGCTAGAGCGCTTGCATGGCATGCAAGAGGTCAGGGGTTCAATTCCCCTCACCTCCACGAGTCCCTTTCTAGCCCCGTACATCACAACAGAAGAAGAATCAAAGCATGGATGATTTAGGACTTGATCCTGAACTTGCCGCACTTCTTGACAACAGTCCGGCAGTTTTGTCGCCTCAGATACCAAAAAAGACATTATTCTCTACATCCCTTGAAGCCAGCGGCGTTGCCCAGGATAACGAAAACTCGGTAGATCTGACCGTACGGTCCTTTGAAACAATAACGCATTTCTTTGAAGAAACCCCTCATACTGTTTTCGACGACCCTGCGTACTACAAAAAAGTTCTGGGAAACGAAAACGAAAGCGCACAACGCTTGCATACGGTACTTTCCCGGTATGTAACCTGTCAGGACCCAAAGGACCGGGGAGTGTACCGTCAACAACTGATCACCGCATACTGGGACTTCGCATCGAATATTGCCATTAAGACAGGTTCAGGAAGAGCAGAACCGGCAAAACGGCTTGCGCTCAGATTCGGACTCCTTCTTCCCTCTCTGTTGACACCCGAACAAAAAACCATGTTTGCCAAAATCATAGATAAAAAAACTACCCGCGAAGCTGTTTTCTATCTTGATGAATGGTTCAGAGAAATCGGAGCCGGCAAGATAAATCCTTCCTCCACAGACGAAGCTAAAACGGCACGAAAAGATGAATCGTCAAGATTCCAGCAACTCCTCAACAAGGCAGAAGGAAAGCTCCAAAGCGCAGAAAATCTGTTGCGGGCAAAATCCGAGGAAAAAAACAGGGCAGAAAATGAAATTCGTCAGCGTCTGGAATCCATATTCCAGCATGCCAGTCTCGGCGGCTTTTCAGGAATTCAGGAAGCCTATACAGACGTACAGAAAAAAGCTCTTGTCGAAATTGTCGAAACTCTAAAAAACCTGTTAAGCCTTGATAAAGAACTGGTATCCTTTATCAGGGATTACGAATCTGCAGATTCCGACGTAAAATCGCTACAACAGAAAGTCGATGCCAGCGGCGGTGGTCAGACAAACACATCCGGCATATCTGCTGAATTTGACACTATCAGGCAAATGGCAAAAATGACCTGCGGAAGGCAGGGGAATCACTTCCCGATTCTCACCCGGGAATACTTCCATGCCTCGCCGCGAGAAATCGGAATTCGCGAAAATGTGATCGAAACCCTCCGCTGGATTGAAAGCATAGATCCCGAAGCCTATTGCCGCATCTATAAATCGCAACTGAACCGCATACCGCCATTTGCAATTTTGATCCCCTCATACGGCGATTACGGCTTTTGCTGGGAACCCTTCGACCGATACAATCGGATTACCAGTCGCGGAAGAATAGCGGTACCCATGTATTCCAAGAATCTCCAGTTAGCAGTACTGACCGCTATCGCCGATCTCCGATGGCAGGTTGCCAAAGAAAAAGCTTCCTACTACTGGATGGAAGAAGGCCTCACGGGAAATTACTACCAATGGTTCCAGGCGCAGAAGCTCAAAGGCGACGTCAAGGAATACTTTATCAACGATTATGTCATGTGGATTCTAAAAGAAAGCGACGGGATACAAAAACTCGACAAAGAAGTTCGGGGCGTGTTCTGGCGGTATATGCCCTTCCCTCCGGAAATCAAGGCAAAACTGAAGACACGGGCACTGGTCTATCAGGAATTATGCCAACGGGATGCAAACCGGGAAATGTCGGACGGATATTGATAGCCATCGCTTGATATTGATAGCCATTGCCTGGTATTGATTGGTGTGTGCAACATCCGTCCCGACGATCAAAAGTCAGTCGCGCCTTTTTTTAGACCGCAGGCTGAACAGCGGGTCCATTTTATCCTCCAGATTAAATCGCCGGATAACCCATTTTGAAAGCTTCTGATACATAATCATACCCAACAAAATCCCTCCCAGAAACACAAAGGGAATAAACGTAGCGGTTTGTTCGCCCAAAAAGGGTTCCACCCTGCCCAACAGAAACAACAACAGTCCGATTGAAACAAGTGCGAGCACAAGGTTCACGAACGTGCCGCCAAGCAGAAAAAGCACCGTATTCAGTTTTTTATTCATCACTCTCATCCTTTCTTTCGCGTATTCCCAATACAAGAGACAACATCAGGATAATTCCGCAGATAACAACGCTTGAATCCGCAATGTTGAAAGTCGGCCATCGTTCAAGGCCAAATATTCCGTAGAATTTTACATCCAGGAAATCAAGGACTCCTTCAGCTCTGAAGAACCGGTCAATCAGATTGCCCAAGCCCCCTCCTATTATTCCTGCAATGCACCATCGCTGCAACACGGAAAATTCGTCACTGCGAAAATACACAATCAACACAATGACAATCACCAGTAACGGCATCAAACCGAACAGGACTCCGCGGACAGAATCCGACAAGGAGCCGCCGATACTGAATGCAATTCCAGGATTATACACGTGAATTATCCGAAAAAAATCATCCCAAATGGTAAAGCCGACAGTCCAGGGTTTTACCAGTATACTGACCAGCCACTTTGTAATCTGATCTGCCAAAACAACCAACCCGGTCAACAAAAGCGGCAGAAATTTTCTGCGCAAGGATTCCTGCATAAAAACTCCAGTTGCAATAAAATTATTGTATGAGGCTCTCAAAAGACGCTGATTTTTGCAATAGCCTCATCAGAGCTCACTCAAAGAAATGCAGCCTTATAAACCGGTAGGGACATCAATAAACACGGTTTCGAGCCCTGTTTCAAGGGCAAGCTTTTCTGCAAGCAGTTTTAACCCAACGGTTTCTGTTTGATAATGTCCGCCGGCAATCACAGAAATTCCATGTTCCTGGCTCGGATGATATATTTCATGAGAGATTTCTCCTGTTATGAACAGATCCAGTTTTTCATCGATCGCCTGCCAGACCTCATCGGAAGCACCGCCGGATACGATCCCAACCGAACAGACATTCTGCTGGCCGAACGGCAAAACAGCAAGCGGTTTCTTTCCGTCGGGAAATAGTCTGCTCAATACAACATCAAGATGTACAGGTTCTGAAAAAAAGCCTTTAAAACCGATAGGCAATCCGCGCCATATACCGAACGGCTCAAGACGTTCAAGGCCTATTCGTGCGGCAAGACCGGCATTATGCCCCACAAGAGGATGCGCATCCAGCGGAAGATGCGAAGCATACAGGGCGATATTATTGTCAAAAAGTGTCTTAATGCGCTGATACAGAGGGCCGGTTACGCATTCGGCCTCTTTCCAGAAAAGACCATGGTGCACCACCAGCATTCCTGCGCCTGCCGCAGCCGCCCGCTCAAAAGAATCCCTGCATGCGTCCACGGCAAAAGCAACGCAAGAGATATCTCTGCCGTCATTATCCACTTGAAGGCCGTTTCTCGACGGATCAGCTTCTGCAAACATCTCGGGCTTAAGCACCCCGGACAACCACCGATCAAGGTCTACTGCTGTCATTTTCACTCCGCTTTTGAATCCATGTCAGAATTTTCCGCCCGACAAGCTCCGCAGTACGATGCCCCTCATCACGGAATCCGCCCAGCAGAATTGCCTGAAGCACGTCTGTACTTCCAATTTCGCCCAGCCCAAAAAGATGCGAATCCGGCGCAGTCAGAAAGAGCCGTCCGGAAGCATAGGCTTCTGGAGGCAAAGAGCCCAGCACCGAAGTCGGCACACACGGATCGGGAACTTTTGCCGACAAGGTTTCAAATTCTGTTGATCCGGCAATGCATACCACGCCCTTAAAAACACCGGGATTGCTACTATAAGCCTGCAAGGCCGCTTTATTTGCGCTTCCTTCTGCGCATATATAAATACTGGAAGTCGAACCGAATTTTTCTGTGCAAAAAGAGAGCATCCGGTTTAATTCCATTATCTGAATCGCCTCAAGATTTTCATTCCTGAATACCAATTCGCTTTGGCCGAACACGCGCAGCAACGACCCTGCAATGCGACGTCCATTCATCGTTTTATGAAGTATGGATGTATATCCGCAATTGCCGGTAAACGATGCTTCAACAACATAAAAACCTTCACTAGAAAGCAACGAAGCCGCTATCGGGCGGGACTCAGGCGCAGTACTGGCATCATGAAGAAAGAGTACAATATTCCTGTTCCATTGGTCAGCTTCAGGCGGAGACCACAGGCTGTAGGTCGCAAACAATCCATTTCCTTCATACCTGAATTCTGATTCTTTTTTGAACATTTTCTCTGTTTCGCTATATGGCTCAGGCATGTACAGAATGGAAACACACACCACCCCTGTATACACAATACTCAACAGGACACACCCCAGTATCGCCCCTGGTCCGAAAAAATCGGTAGGAAGACCCCTAGTGTATTGTACCATGCGGGGAAGAGTAACAAGAAACATCAAAACAGCGAAAGCAAGAACAGGAAACAGTGTCAGCGATAAGCCTTCGGCAAGCACAACGAACACAGCCACTACGACTGCGGTAACCGGAAGCAGTGTTAGTCCTTCCATATATCGAAGCTTGGGAACAAACGGCCGCGCAAGTACAGGAATGAGTAAAATCAGAACAAGTATCTCTCCGACAAATAAATCAGACATACTGCTCTCTCCGTCTATAATAAGATATACTGTTGTTATTCTCGAAATGAATACCAAGATTGTCAGAATTCATTTCAGGTTTGCATACAAACGTCCAAACCGTCGTGATCAATTACTTGTAATACAAGGAGTATCGTATGCCCATACACAATTCGGAGCTCACCCCTGCGCAAGCAGTCTTTTCGATACCAGAAGCTCTTGTCCATAACCTTCGCACACATACGCCCTCAAATCCCATCATCGGTCAGGACCGCGCAATGCAGGCCCTGGAACTCGGACTTGGAATACATGCTGATGGATACAATATTTTTATAATGGGCGCATCCGGAACAGGAAGACGAACCGTCCTGACTTCGCTGTTGTCTGACTATAAAGCAAATCAGGATGAGCTACAAGATATTGCGTATGTATACAATTTTTCCCGACCCCTAGAACCAAAAGCCCTTTTTTTTCCGGCAGGAACAGGAGCCCGATTCAAGCAGACAATGCACTCGGCAATTGAATCTATTCGCCGCCAAGCGCTCCAAATAACAAAATCGGAAGTATTCTCTGCTGCAAGCAAAAAACTGCAGGCAAAAGCAGACACTGAAGAAAATCAGCTTCTTTCGGACTTCGAAACCCGCATGAACGAAAAAGGTTTCAAACTTCGAACGATTAAGGACGATGAATCCCGGTCAATGGATCTTGTTCCGGTCTATAAAAACAAACCGGTAACATTTGAAGATCTGCAGGGTTTGGTTGACCGGGGTAAGTATCCTGCACACCAATTGGCTGCCGTCAAAGAACAGTACTTTACGTGTCTTGATCAGATGGCAGAGCTCTTCAAGCTACTTCGGGAAAAACGCAAACAAACAGAAAAACAGATTCGAATTCTTAAAACAGAATCCGCATCTCCCATAATCGACAATGAACTGGCCCTGTTGAACTCGCTGTATCGTAAAGATCCGGTTAACCAGGAAGTTGTCTCGTGGCTTGAAGCAGTCCGGGAAGACCTGCTTTCGCGGGTACATGTCTACACAGAACCCTTTAAGAATCTTTCGCACAAGAAACACTTTTTCGGCCGTTATTCTGTCAATTTGGTATGCGAAAACTCGATTTCAAAAAATTATGTAATTCAGGAAGAACTTCCAACATTCGCAAACCTGTTTGGATCTATTGAAGCCCCGGAAGGAACCGACGAATCTTCGCATAACGGACACCTGCGCATTCGTCCCGGCGCTGTACACAGAGCCTTTGGCGGCTATCTTGTATTACGTTTACAGGATGTCCTGATCGAGGATGGATCCTGGCTGTATCTAAAACGAATCCTCCAGTCAGGAAAAGTAGAAATTCAAAATCCTCCATCCAGCAGCCACTTGCCGAGCGTAATCAAACCCCAGCCCTTGCCGATCAACTTCAAGGTGATCCTCATTGGTGGAGAGATGTCTTATGATTACCTGTATCAGGAAGATCCCGATTTCCAGAAACTCTTCAAAGTATGTGCAGAATTTGATTCGGTAATGCCGCGAACAGAAGAAAACATGACTCATTTCATTTCTTTTATTGACGGAATCATCAAACGGAATAACTTTCTTCCAGTTGATGATTCAGGGGTCTCCCGAATTTTAACCTACGCATCCCGGGTTGCAGACGAGAGAACAAAAATAACCACTCGTTTTACCGTCATTGCTGACCTTCTCAGAGAGGCTGATTTTCATGCCAGAAAAGAGAAACACCACATCATTTCTGGCCAGACCATTTCTGCAACTCTTGCATACCGCAGATTACTCCAGCAGCTGCCGGAAGAGAAGTACAAGGAAATGATTAAAACCAAAGAAATTCTGTTGGATGTAAGCGGCACCATGATCGGAAAAGTAAATGGACTGGCAGTACATGATCGAGGATATCTTTCGTTCGGAATACCAGTGGCAGTAACAGCGCAAGCAGCCCCGGGAAACAAGGGAATCATCAATATAGAAGGAGAATCAGGCTTGTCCGGTGAAATTTACGACAAAGCCCACCTTATTATCCAGGGACTGCTACACAGAAAATTCGCCCGTGACATACCCTTGGCTATTTCCGCAAGTATATGCTTCGAACAGTCCTATACCGAAGTTGACGGAGACTCTGCCTCATGTGCCGCTTTTTTTTCTCTGCTGTCTGCCATCGCAAATCTTCCGCTTCGCCAGGATATTGCAGTAACCGGTAGCCTGAACCAAATCGGAGATGTCCAACCGGTCGGCGGAATCCCGGAAAAAATCGAAGCATTTTTCGATGCATGTACAATCCTGGGATTGACCGGTACACAAGGAGTGATGATCCCATTCAGAAATTTAAGCAACCTTATCCTTGAAGAACGAGTAGAGAGTGCAATTCAACAAAAAAACTTTCATATTTGGGCAATCAAGACGGTAGAAGAAGGTCTGGAAATCCTGTCCGGTGTTCCGCACGAAGATTTTTCGTTAAAAGTGTATAAAACCTTACAGGACTATGCCCAGCGAATGCAGAGATTATTATCGTAGCATATCAAAGTCTGCTGGAAAAATGGCAATTACTGGAGTACACTATCGATAATGCAGAATATAAATAAAAGCGCAGTCGATACACAAAAGATACAAAAAGCCACACGAATGGGAGTTCCGCTGTCCATAACAACCTATACACTTCCGCATGAAATAGAACTGTATATATCCGAGGTACTCGAAAGCTTCCTGGAAGAAATAAACCAGGACAAGCTAAAAGACTATCTTGCCTACTGTATCAACGAATTGACAACGAATGCAAAAAAAGCAAACACCAAGCGAGTCTACTTCAGGGAAAAAAATCTGGACATCAACGATCCGGACGATTATGAAATCGGAATGAAAACGTTCAAGGAAGACACGCTCTCGAACATAAACTATTACTTACAGCTTCAAAAAGAAGCAGGTTTGTACGTTAAGGTTATTCTTCAGCTGAAAGGCCACAATATACTCGTCGAAATCCGCAACAATGCAGAAATGACCAAAACAGAATTTATGCGTGTGTTCGACAAAATAGCTCGTTCACGGCAGTTTACAACCCTTGAAGAAGCGCTGTCGCAAGTTCTTGACGACTCGGAAGGTGCTGGCCTGGGTTTGGTTATCATGATACTCATGCTCAAAAAAGTAGGATTGAATGATGAAAGCTATAATGTTCTTGTCGAAAAAGGCGAAACTATAACCCGTATATCCGTACCGCTCGATATCGTCCTCATCGACCAGATAAATCAACTCTCATCAGAAATCGTTAAATACATAGACACGCTTCCCAAATTCCCGGAAAACATAGCCCGAATTGAAAAACTCTTGAACGACCCGGATTCAAAGCTTTCGCAAATTGCGCTCCATATCAGCAACGACGTTTCCCTTACTGCAGATTTACTCAAACTGGTCAATTCAGCCGCATTCGCCCTCTCCAAAAAATGCACCTCCATCACCGAAGCAGTAAAAATGATTGGAATACGAGGCATAAAAAATCTGGTGTTGACCGTCGGAACCCTGAAAGTGCTGGGACCTCAATCTGAAGAACAAAAGCAATTATGGGCTCATTCGTACAAGGCAGCATTCTTTTCATATAATCTCGCACGAAATTTTCTGCACAACCGTATTGTTATGGAAGATGCGTATGTGTGTGGACTCCTGCACGATATCGGAAAAATTGTCTTCAGCGCTGTTCATCCTGACACGCTGCAAAAAATTGAAGAAGCACGAAAACTTCATGGAATTCCGGAGAAAATATTCAACACAATTATCTCCGGACAGAATCATGCAGAGATCGGTGCAGCTCTTGCAGAAAAGTGGAATTTCCCTCAATCTATCATCAATTCAATCCGTTATCATCATCAACCGGAAATTACACCTGATGACAATGTCGTTCTTGCCTCGACAGTCTGTTTTGCCGATCTTTTGATTCATTATCTGGACAATGAAATAGATTACTATCAAATCAATCCTGAACTGCTGAAGCTGTTCAATATAGCCGATGAAACCCAACTCCAGAAAATTGCCCGGTCTATAGAAAAAGTATTTGTTCAAGAATCAACCAGATAGGCAGACCAATACTGCATTAAAATTCCAAAGGCGACACCCACATTCAGCGAAGCTTTAATTCCATACATAGGGATCGAAACCCGTCCATACCGGGCTCTTGCTAGAGCTTCCGGACTGATTCCGAGCTCTTCAGAACCTACAATGACAATACCTTGTTCAGGAAAAGCAAACTCGTCGATCGGAGTACCGCCTGTTTCCAGAGCAAACACAGGCAAATCGGCTGGAAGATTGGCTAAGTCCATGACTTCCCAGGGAAGATACTCTGTGCACCCCATTGCAGAACGTTGCGCCCGCTGATGTTCCGGTGAAACACAGAGAGGCGAAACAAGCACCTTTTCTGCGCCAAAAGCTTCTGCCGTCCGAAAAATTGATCCAATATTGAACGGCGACCGAATATCTTCTGCATACACAGAAACACCAGGAAAAAAAGGACGCTTCCCGGAATCTGACAATTGAGCCCACGGGACAACAAGATCCCATTCAGCAGGAAGAGCTCCTGTGACAGAAAGAAGAGCATGCCTCGCAGTATTCACAATTCTTCGCGCATCGGAGAAGGTCTCGTCACGGCCATGCAGCAACAGATCAAGTTCACTCCGAGCCTTGTCACTCAATGACTCATCTTCCAAAACCAGCGTAATGATCGACACAATCACGTCTGCAGATACGGAATTCGATTCCGTATTTTCCCCAGGATGCAGCATCGACTGTTCTATCTGAGAAAGCATCATTATCAGCTTTCGCCTTCGCTGTCCAGGAGGAAGTCTTTGCAGTTTGTAAACCGGTATCATCAATACGCTTGCTTGATCAGGTCGAACAACTCATCGCTCGACATCGCTCGCGGTATGTAATTCATCATATCAAGCGCCGCAGCGTCTTCAGCTGCCGGAACAAGCTGGTCTATAGACAACGAAAGATCCTTCAGGCGGGTCGGAATGCCAGCCAAGGCGAGGCGTCGGCGAATATCATCAACTGCTGCCTTGGCGCAGTCGCTGGAGGAAAGGCCTGCAGAACCGACCCCGAGCATTTTACCGATTGTTGCAATTCTGTCCACTCTTGCACGCGATGCATCCTCCATTATGTATGGAAGCAACACAGCACACACAAGAGAAGTCGATGTTTTATACCTGGCATTGCATGCAAGAGAAATTGCTGACGCTACCCCGGGCGAGCTGACCGCAACACCCATGGATGCCAGACAGCCGCCCTGAGCAACGAGCATCTCTGAAGGAGTCCCGACAAGCTTGCTTTGTTCGGGATCCAGCGCCAAAAGAAGCATCTCGATCGCCTTTCCAAGGATCGTCTCGGAAAAAAAGTTGGATTTTGTCGAAACATACCCTTCTACTGCCAGTGTAATCGCATCGAAAATCATAGAAGTTGCTGTATTTGGAGAAAGATACATGTATAAATTTGGATCCATAATTACTGCCTTACAGATCCCGGATTGGGTTTTCATCAGCTTGATTTGTCTGTTCCGAGCGTCTATAACCGGAGTTCTGTCCATAAACATGCATAAATCTCTGCCCGTCGAAGGAATTTCAATATATGGCAAAGCGCCTGAATACGGTTGCGCGCCGGACAGATATTCATAAATATCATGATCTTCGTTATAAAGAGCCGCTACTGCCCTGCCTAATGATGCTGTTTTCATTCCGCCAAAAGAAATCACACCATGAACATGAGCACCCCGGGCTAATGACAAAGCTTGTTCGAGTGTTGTAGAAGTTGCAGCAGAAGGGATTTCATCAAAAACAAAAACAGAAATTCCTTTTTCTTCTAGGGAAGAAACAGCCTTTTCTATGAGCTTGTACTCTTTGAGCACAGGATCAGCTATCAGCATGTAATTTGTACCCCATGCTGATGCAATTTGCCCGGTTCGAGCCAGTGTGTACGGGCCAAGAATGACATTTGGAGATATTCTGAACACAAAATCAGCCATACTGTATAATTCCCTCTTATATTTTTAGCTATAGAGCACCTCGAACACGTACAGTTTTTTGCGGTCCCCTATATTTGTTCCATGTGCTTCATAGTATAGACCCTTTATTAGGGCGACTCCTGTCAATCAAGAAAAAAAAAGCGGAACTGTACAGTTCCGCTGAGGCTATCGTTGTGCCTAAAAGCAAACACGCATGTTATAACCCGTATACATCCATTAACCGGTCTGCAACAAGATCAACAACAGAGGAGTTTATATAGTTGGGATCTTTAATTTTCTGAATAACCTCTGCTACTTTGTCAGCGCGAACATCAGGTGCAGCTGTTACCGTTTCCATTGCACTGTACACTTCAGAAAGCTCTTTCGCCTCTGCAGAGACGGTAATGGAATCATGCTGGGCAGCTCCGCTTACCCGCTGCATCTTGGGGCTTTTCTGAATGTTGTCTATCGGGTTAATTCCACCCAAGCGGTCTATCATCATATTATCCTGCCTTCAACAAAATTATCGGCTATTCCTTTATACAAGTTAAGCGTTTTTTTCCGGAAACATATACTGCAAACTCTCCAAGAATTTTTTGCCTCGCGGCAAAATCAGTCAGAACCTCGGCAGCAGTTCCAGAAACAAGTTCTTCATGCAATTTTGTCAGCTCCCTGCCGACAACCACGTTCCGTTCACCGTCAATTTCGGCAAGATCAGTCAATAACTTGACAATTCTGAATGGAGATTCATACAGAACAAAGCCGTACCCCGTATCCAGAAGCTCTTTACATCGCGAACGGCGGCGTCCCGGTTTCGGAGACAGGAAGCCTTCAAAAACCACCGTTTTATCCGAAGTCCCGGAAACACTCAACAATGTAGCAAACGCAGACGCTCCGGGAATTGGTACAACCGTATGACCTGCTTCCCGTACTTTCTGTACCAGAACCGCCCCGGGGTCGCTTAATGCAGGCGTTCCTGCGTCACTGGCATAGGCAGCATTCTGACCTTTTGCCAGTACAGAAAGCACCTTCTCCGAAGCTTCGTGTTCATTGCGCGCCCTGCACGACAACAAAGGCTTTCTGATATCAAAATGCGTCAACAACTGGAGCGTGTGGCGAGTATCCTCGCACACGATGACATCAACAGACCTGAAGGTTTCCAGGGCACGAAACGTAATATCTCCAAGGTTGCCGATCGGTGTAGCTACAATATATAACGTTGACACAAATTTATGATAAACCAGAAACAGCATTGCGACAAGTCCGGTTTCATGTCACTATCTTAGTATGACAGCAAGCTCGTGGTTTATCGTTATCCTCGTGTTAGTCGGATCCCTTCTTCTGGTTTACGGATTCAGCATTCGTTTTCCTACCCACCAAAATAAGAAACGCTCAAAAAACGCCGACAAATCTCAGCGCGGAACAGCAACCTGTCCGGTCTGCGCTTCGACGCTGAATCTGGGAGAACAACTGAAATCGGCCGTGTTTACCGGCAGTTCCGATCAAATTTGCCATATTTTCGGTTGTCCCCACTGCTATCCCTTTGTTGAAGACCAGATAGAAAGAATCTGCCCGGTATGCAAACAGGAAATTCCGCCAGAAGGGTATTTGATTGCCCGTATGTTTGCACGAAAAAACCAGAAAAATCATGTTCACATAACCGGATGTACAGAATGTAAAAAACGGAGACGCTAACGGTTCCGATCACCGCATTTAAAAAAACAATTCTCTTTTCAGTTTCTGCTTAAGACTTTTCCTGCAACTCCGATACACAAAGTACAGTCTCTTTCAACCCGGACAGCTGCCGGTAGAAAGAACTGGCCGTCTTCTGCGCGGGTGACGTCAGAAGAACCGGTTCACTGTGAAAGATCGGCAGGGATGCCGTGGATCCATAGGAAGTATACGATCCAAAACCGCCAAAGGAGTAGCATTATGATCATCAATCACAATCTGAGCGCTATGTTTTCTTCCCGCCAGCTCGGAGAAACTTCCGGAGCCAACCAGAAGAACATAGAAAAACTTTCATCCGGTATGCGTATCAATCGCGCCGGAGACGATGCATCCGGACTCGCAGTTTCCGAAAAAATGCGCAGTCAGGTTCGGGGTTTGAATCAGGCGACAACCAACGCACAAAACGGTATTTCCTTTATTCAAACAACCGAAGGGTTTCTCCAGGAAACCCAGGACATCCTCCAGCGCATCCGCGAATTAAGCGTACAGTCTTCAAACGGAATCTATACCGCAGAAGACCGCATGCAGATTCAAGTCGAAGTTTCGCAACTTGTTGCAGAAATCGACCGAATCGCAAGCCAGGCGCAGTTTAACGGAATGAACATGCTTACCGGACGTTTCGCAAAAGAAACCGGAGACAATACAGTGACAGGATCTATGTGGTTCCATATCGGTGCCAACATGGATCAGAGAACCCGTGTATACATCGGCACCATGACAGCCATGGCGCTTGGTGTAAGAAATGTCGGCGACGAGAAGACAATAACTCTCGACAACGCAGACAACGCAAACCGTGCAATCGGAACTCTCGACGAAGCGCTCAAAAAGGTCAACAAGCAGAGAGCAGATCTCGGAGCTTATCAGAACCGCCTTGAGTACACCATGAAAGGACTGAGCATTGGCGCAGAAAACCTTCAGGCTGCAGAATCGCGAATACGCGATACAGACATGGCCAAGGAAATGGTTGATTACACCAAGAATCAGATTCTTTCCCAGGCAGGAACAGCTATGCTTGCTCAAGCAAACCAGTCAACCCAAGGCGTTCTGAGCCTCTTGCAGTAATTCTTCCGAACAGCAGACGGAAAGGGTTAATTTTTGGATCGCATATATGATATGATCCGGAAATTAACCCTTTTTTTTACACAAAGGCTTGAGCATGAACATGTTGTCAGACATACAAAAGCGAATTCTCACGCAGGAATATCCAAATATTAGCCTCGACAGCGATTTGGATGTTGAACGCTATTTCGATCTTCGTTCATCAGGAAGACAAGCCGAAGCACTCAAATTATACAACACCAAAATTGCCCAAAAATATCCGGATCCAGAAAAACGGGCTCAACTGATTCGCCTGTATCGTTCTCATGATTCCCGGTTTCAAGAATTACTTGCCGAAAGCCTGCTCGCCCTTGCTGATCGGTTAATAGAACGAACCAAAAAAATAATACTGATATTAACGCGGGATATAGATTCCTTGCGGCAGGACGATGCATATTCAGTCATCAAGCTGGCCGAAAGTCTGCTCTCCATTATTTCTCCTGATCGTTACGAAGCCATAGCTTTTACCGAGAAATATGTACGATATGCAAAAGTGCTCGATTTCAGAAGTGTGCAAATGGAACGTACAGCAGAACTCATTCGATTGTATGTCACAGACAATCTGGTTGTACTCCATGAATTCCGCAAGGAAAATGAACGGAAAAAAAACGTTAAACACAAACAAACTCAGATCGAAAAAAAATCCCGTCCAACCATCGATTTGTCAACAATTGTCTTTGATCCTGCAGACATAGCCCGCATCTGCCTTCCGCCGCAAATCACCAGGACAGAAGATATTGTTATTGCATATTGCCTTAAATACTGGAATCTCGTATTCAATCCAACTTTCGAGAAAACTATTTTTTTGTACAGCAGAAAAAATAAAACCTGTCATCATGAAATCTTTCAGGCAATAAAAAAAGGCAGAGAACACAACTGGAAAGATGAAG
Organism: Treponema sp.; assembly: GCA_004294945.1. Taxonomy (GTDB): domain Bacteria; phylum Spirochaetota; class Spirochaetia; order Treponematales; family Treponemataceae; genus Teretinema. Next base: position 22,241 of record SHOL01000001.1, on the reverse strand, counting down.
AGATTCTGAACAGTGTCTTGTCAAATGTAGTCACCGGGTATTATTACAGCATAAACGGCGATTTATATCTTCAACGTACCTGGGCTGCATATAAAGACAGAGTTGCCGCTCCAATACCCGCAGCCGAAGCTGTCAGGCCAGTTAAAACTGCAACGTATACACACAGACGAAAGCAAACCATCAAACGGAACAAGCGAAAACAAGAAACTCGTATAGCGCCTGTTTCCAAAAAAACCAAAACGCACACGACGGCCAAGATTCTTACCAGCAAAACTGCAGCGAAACCCTCTCGGCCTTTCACCAGGACACAGGGAACACGCACCATAGAACTTCCGAAGCAGCCCGAGAGAGTTCTGTCTGCCCCGAATTCTATAGCAGATATCATCAGAAAAAAAACTGGAAAAACCTATACCGTATATAAAGAACTTTTTTTCCGGGGAATACGTCCCTCAATTCGTACAGTCTTGTCAGGTTCTACAACAAAAAAAGGCTCGTTTTTTAATAAAAAGCAGAATGAAGCCGAAGAAATAATTTACACCTTTCTTTTTGAACACTATAACGATCCATATCAAAACTGGAAAGACAGCCCCGACCGCAAACAGGTAGAAGAATTGGGGTATTATTTACCGGAGATTGAACTGGTCATTGAAGGCTGGATCAAAGAAAACAGATAACCGAGCCGCTTTCAAAAGTCGATTACTTTTTAAAATCGACTTTTGGAGAAAAATCACAAGTCTTTCTATTATAATGACTTGTGATTTTTCTCCATGTACATCTAAGGTTGCTCTTTCAAAACTTTCCGAGTTTTGAAAGAGCCTCAACCACATTCGCAAAAATCCTACAATTCTACATTTCTACAATCCTAAAATCCTAAAAAACCGAACGCCCCCGAAAACTTCTCGCCAAGGTCAATTTGTCGGCATATTCCAGATCTCCGCCAACTGGCAATCCCGAAGCAAGACGAGTTATCTTGACTCCCAAATTTTTTAATATTTTCTGAATATACAAAGCAGTTGTATCTCCTTCCACAGAAGGGTTCGTTGCCAATATAACTTCGGAAATGTGTTCAGTATGAATTCGGGACACCAGTTCCGACAACCGAAGCTGGTCTGGACCAATCCCCTCCAGAGGAGCAATAACCCCTCCAAGAACATGGAAAAGACCTCTATACTCTCTGACAGCTTCAATCGATTGCACATCTTTAGGCTGTTCAACTACGCAAATGACACTTCTGTCGCGAAGAGGGTCTGAACAAACCGGGCAAACTTCCTGTTCGGCATATGAACCGCAAATTTTGCACGGATGAATTTTTTCATGCAACACCGAAAGATCATCAGCAAGTCGCAGGCACACCGATCTGTCATTTTTCAGCAAATGATACGCAATTCGTGTAGCGCTCTTTTTCCCAATCCCCGGCAGCCTCGACAAACTGTCTATTACATCATCAAGAGCATTCATACTCCCTGGAAACTCCCGGCAAGCGGCCCCAGACGTGTTTTTAGAAGTTCTTTTACCTTCTCCGATGCATGAGCGTGAGCTGCAACGATGAGGTCTTGAAGCATAGGAATATCTCTTGGATCTACCGCTATGGGATCAATATGAACCGCTGTCATTTCAAATTGTCCATTAAGCGTAACAGTGACAATCCCGCCGCCTGACGACCCGGAAACCGAGACGCCGGCAAGCTCTTCCTGAATTCTTGCAAACTGTTCCTGCATTGCTTTTGCGTTTTTCATAATATCAAACGGATTCATTGCGTAACTCCTGTATGTCTCAGACAATCGTTCCACGAAACATTCTTCGAATCGTTTCGACTCGTTCCGGAATATTCCCGGCGTCAGTATCAGCATCATGTCTGCTCGTGTCCAAAATGATTCTACCGATCACCGGTTTTCCAAGAAAACGGGAAGCCGCCGAGCTGATTATAGGCATTTCCTGTTCCAGAAAAGATACCGTAAACGGTTTGTCGACCGAAAACACAAAGCCTGCATCTTCCTCTTTCCAATCAAACGATTGCAGTAGCGCAGCAGCGATCATATTCTTCGTTGCCAGAAAAAAATCGGCCAAAGCACCCTGAAGTTCGGCAAACTGAACGTGTTGAACGGAATCCTCATTATCACTATGTGCTATCGCACCTTCGTTCTGTTCCTTTCCGGAGTGTGCTGACAACAGCTCCTGCTCAGCAGAAAGCCATGTTGTTTTTTCTGCGCCGGCCTTTTCTGCGTCTGTCTTTTCTGTACCGTTTTTTTCTGCACCGGCCTTATCATAAACTGAATGACCTGACGATACGCCTGATCCGATTTTTTTCTTCAATTCGGCAAAGGGATCCGCCAGTCGTCCGGCAGATTCTGTTTCAACCGGAGGAAGTTCTCTCCTGTCAGACACTCCATGATCTGCGGCCTGCTTTTCTGTGTGTTCTTCACAGACCGCTTGGTCAAAAGGGTCTGAGGGCCCCTTTGCTCTACCGCCAATCATGTGTCGCGTCTGAAGTACAATCGTCTTCAGTTCGGTCAAGGAAACATAGCTGGAGACTTCTGCTATCCGTGCGATGCACAACTCAAGTTCGTACCGTACATCCAGAGAATAACGAATATCCCGAAAAAGCTGCAACACAAGACTCAATGCTCTTTCTATCTGTGCAGAATTCCATTTCTGAAGAACCGTTCCCGAAAACCGGTCCGGTTTTTGACCCAAGAGAGCTTCTTTTTCTATTCCGGCTTTAATCAACAGAATATTACGCAGATAATCAGCCAGATCAACCGAACATTGTTCAACAGACACCCCGCTCTGCAAAATATCATCAAGCAGCAGCAAGGCTTCTTTGGAATTTCCGTTTGCGCACGCCTCTATCAGAGGATTCAGCCGATCAACTCCAATCAAGCCAAGCTTGTCCCGAATTTTATCAAATGTCAGAACGCCATCGGAAAATGCTGCAACCTGATCGAACAGCGTATACGCATCCCGAACACTTCCGGTAGCTTCCCGAGCGATCCAGAACAACGCTTCATCCTCGGCTTGCAAGCCGGACTCCGCAGATGCTTCCGCCAAAACATTTTTCAACGCATCTACCGACACCAGACGAAAATTGAATTGCTGGCAACGGCTTTTGATTGTTGCGGGTACTTTATGCAGTTCTGTTGTCGCAAAAATAAAAATGACATACGGGGGCGGCTCTTCAATAGTTTTCAGCAACGCATTAAAGGCACTTGTAGAGAGCATATGAACTTCATCGATAATATACACTTTATATCTGCAAGAGTTCGGCGGAAATTGGACTTCTTCCTTGATCTGCCGGACGTCATTCACACTGGTATTCGATGCTCCGTCGATTTCAATGACATCAAGACTGGATCCGCGAGTAATTTCCGTACAGGCAACACACGTCCCGCAGGGAGTGCCGGACGGGCCGTTTTCACAATTCAGGGCTTTTGCCAGTATTCGGGCCGAACTGGTTTTTCCGCAGCCGCGTGGACCGGAAAAAAGATACGCATGCGCAATTTTTCCGGCCGATATGGATTTTTGCAGGGTTGCTACAACAAATTCCTGCCCGATCATATCCTCAAACCGTTGTGGACGACGTCGGGTCGCTGTCACTTCATATGCCATAGCTTCTACAGTATCACAAAAAAAACAGCTTTGAAAGCTGGAAACCACGACTGGACAGAACGTACCAACACTGCTAGTTTTGTCTGGTATTCAGCTTGAAAAGGAGTCTGAATGTCTCAATTAATCAGAACAGCACTATATTCGGATATTCCCTATGCATACCAAATCTGTTTACAGACCGGAAACAGCGGGACCGATGCAACCCGCCTTTTTAAGGATCCCTATATTCTAGGTCAGTATTACGCTGCACCGTATTTTTTCTATGATATTCGTCTTTGTTTTATAGCAGAATTGCATGCAGTACCCCAGGGGTATCTTGTTGCGGTTCAGGATACAGAAGCCTACAGAAAGTGGTTATCTACGGAATGGTTGCCGAAACTTGTCGAACGATACCCGCTGGATTCCTTGAACAATACCGGCCTTTCCCGGAATGAACAAAACATCATACAGATACTTCATTCCGATCATACAAAAACACCGGATACAAGCCGCGAACTGTATACAAAATATCCGGCCCATCTCCATATCGATTTACTGCCTTCTCTGCAGGGAAAAGGATGCGGACGAGAATTGATGCAAACACTGTTTACAGAACTGAAAAAACGAAACACTCCCGGATTGCATCTTGGCGTAGACAAAGACAATACCGCAGCGCAAGGATTTTATAAGAAAATGGGATTTCATCTTATTGAAGACACAGCATGGGGCATGTATCTGGGAATCACGTTCTAAGTCCTTTGTCATGCGTTTTTGAACCTGCAGAGAACCCAATAATCCCGACAGCACACAGTAGTAAGCCGCCAATAAAACACAGTGTTTTGTTCGTTTCACTTCCGATAACAAATTCAGCAAACGAAGATGAGGTTCTCAACAAGACAAAAGGGATGCTATTATGGACAAAGTGCATCCACATCACCACATAAAGTGATTGTGTTTTTTCTCGTACGATACCGAACACGATTCCCGCAATAAATACAAACAGCAAGCGATAGATATCTAAATGGATCAGTGCAAAAAACAACGAACCGAGGATCACTGTTGCCTTTCTGCCGATCGAGGAAAAACCGGACGCAATAAAGCCCCGAAACAGAAATTCCTCTCCGATCGCCGGAGCCAGCACAAGAATCAAAAATGAAAACAGAAAATTGGTATCGAAGGCGAGAGATGCAAGAGAAACCGAGGCATAGCGTGCATGAGATACATATTCCAGCATCGTAGAACCGGCTATCCAGAAACACAGTTGCAGTCCTGCTGCCAAAAACGTCCCGGCAAGCAAATCCGGAATACGAGGCGGGTTCAGGCAAAACACATGCCTGATTTTCCAGCCGCGAATTTTACAATAGAGTACCGGAATCAGAATCAGCGACACTTGCACCAGCATGCTGGCATGCCTGCCTGTCAACCCGAAAGACTGCATTCCGGCCATCCAGATCATGCCAAAGCAGAGACAGAATACGACAATACTGTCCTGTACGCGGGGAAAATCCTGTGTTACATGAATACCAACACTCATACTTCTTGTCGCTCTTTCTTGCCAGCCCCTTAAAATATTTGATTTTCCAAAGGGGCCTGCGCATACCATAGCTGGTAACAATGTCTCCGGCAAGATGAACGTCCGGACCCCGGAGCAACGGCCTGTTGACGAAATACCAGAATACTTTACAATCAGTGAGCTTCTGGAGGTTGTTCTATGCTTGAGCTTATTCTTGTTTCTGCAGGCCTTTCTATGGATGCATTTGCCGTATCTGTATCCTCTGCAGCCTGCTCTCCCAACTTAAAAAAAAGGTACATGTTCCGAGCAGCCTTCTTGTTCGGTTTTTTCCAGTTTTTTATGCCGCTTGTTGGCTGGTTCTTGGGATCCTCCTTCAGCGCATTCATTCGTTCTGTCGATCATTTTCTGGCATTTGTTCTGCTTGCCGCTGTCGGAACAAAGATGCTGGTTGAAGTATACGCAGAGTGGAATGAAAATCCGGCTTCTTGCCCAACCGGCGATGAACTCAAGTGCAGAGACATATCAAGCAAAAGGGTTGTACTTGCCCTTGCGGTAGCCACAAGCATAGATGCCCTGGCTGTCGGAATCAGTTTTTCAGTCATCGGGCGAACCGCATTTCAACCAGCATTGATGATTGGCCTTGTAACCTTTATCTTCTGCCTGATCGGCTTTCTGTCAGGAAAAAAACTTGGAATCCTGTTTGGACGTGGCGCCCAGATAATCGGAGGCATCGTTCTGATAGCAATCGGACTTAAAATCCTGATCGAGCACATGGTCAAGGCAATATAACTCGAAGCCGGGCGCGCTCACGAATCAAACCATTATCTTTTCTTGAAACAAACGTCCACCTCAAACGGGCCGTTCGGACTACTGAACGGAATTGCAATCACCGGCATCGTTTTGGGCCAGGCAATATGATGATTCTCGCCAAGAATGACAACTGGAGGCGAAATATCGATAGAAGCGTGCGAAATAGCCGAAGCAGCATTGCCAGAGATAATATTTGTAAGCTCTCCAATCATTCCATACACGGTTTCTTGTCTCTCTTCCTCGGAATTCGTCCGGATTCCGGATCGCTCCAACATTTTGTCTGCAAGAACACGTGCAAGCCTGAATCCGACAAGGCCCTGATAATCGCCCGTCAAGCCCAGAATACCGGAAATTTCCCATCTGTGTTTTAGTTCGGTACCGGTTATATATGGAATTCCAGCGCGAGCCTCTATAGAGAACATACTTTGAAACAGATTGATTGTTGCAGTTAAAAAAGGGTTGATAATTGTTACATCCATTTTCGGCTCCTGTAAGCTGACATTATACTACAAAAAAAGTACCTGCGCTTTTTTTTCTTTACTTCCTGACGGTGGATAGACAAATAGAACGGGCTGCGGAGGATTTTCCGGGGTAAAGGCAAACTGGTCAAATTCGGATCTGGAATAGGCCGATCGTCTGCTTTGGCCTTTTTCCAGCAGGTTGTGCGCAATCAGTGCATCATCATGAGCTGCTTTATCATATCGTCTTGTAAACCATGGAGGAAACAAGCCGGGTTTTCCCTGTAACAGAAAATCGTATCGCAACCATTCTACAGGTTCTTCCGAGCTGTTATGGTCCATATCCAGAGTTTCGATCGCGGAGGCAATACAAGAAAACAGGTCGGCAGGCCGCCTGGGAAGAAAGAGGTCTGAATCAGGAAACCATGCACGAACAAATTTCGACAAATATTCAAAAAGCGCAAAGGCAGACCCGCACATCCGGGCAAGACAGCGCACGGTATGAACCATCAAACCGGAATTGAAAAGGGTGTCTACAAGATGATCTATTTCTTTCAGGATAATGAGTTCGTCAAAAGAAAGGTCAGGCGATGAAAGAACTTCATACGGAGGTCGAGAACTCCATGCATACCCGCCGGTTTTGGCAATGTGCTCCATTTCGGTTCCGGCAAGAATTTTCAGGAAACCAAGCTGTACCATGTCGACCTGAAACGAAAAGGCAAAATTGAAAGACTTCTTGAAACTGGAAAAATCTTCTCCCGGCAAACCTGCAATAAGATCCACATGCGTATGAATGGATGATGGTATCCGCCGAAGATTATGTGCAAGAATCTCCTGATCGGTTGTTCGATGTATCAGACGAAGTGTATCAGGGTTGCTCGATTGTATTCCTATTTCAAACTGTATCGAACCTGGCGGCATAGTCTCCATTACTTCAAAAGCTTCATCAGTGAGGACCGATGCATGTATTTCAAAATGAAACGTCGTAATGCCGTTGTAATGATCCCGGATGTATCGCCAGATGGAAAGATATCGTTCAGGTTTCAAATTAAAGGTTCGATCAACAAATTTAACCAGAAGAACTTTTTCATCCAGGAAAAACCCGATATCTTCAAGAACTCGTCCAAGCGAATAAAAACGTACGGTATGATCGATTGAAGACAGGCAATACGCGCATGAATACGGACAGCCCCTGCTCGATTCGTAGTACAGTATTCTGTTTTGCGGATTGATATCACCGAATCCGTTCCTATACGGATTCGGGATATCATCGAGAGTACGCAACAGTGATCGTTGTTCTGTGTATGTTATTACCAACCCCGAATCGGGCAAGCCAGTTCCGCGGACACACAGCCCCGGAACCTTCAACAGGGGTTCTTTCGCATACAGGGCGCTCAACAACTCAACTGCTGTTTGCTCGCCTTCGCCGATCATGATCAGATTTACTGCACTGCTTTCCGAAAAAACGGCAGAGCACGACCAGGATACTTCCGGTCCCCCAAACCCGATTACCAAATCTGGCATTATCTTTCGGAGATCTTCTGCAATCTGGAACACATACATCTTGTTCCAGATATAAGTCGAAAATAATACGACATCCGGCTTTCCAGTAAATATTCCCTGGATGATCACCGAAATTGACTGGTTTATATTCCACTCACAACACTGTACAGTTATTTCATTTCGAACTGGGGCCGGTAGCCATGTCTGGATGTAGGCATTCAGCAATCGAATCGCAAGGTTTGTCTGTATAAATTTAGCATTTATTCCGATTAATAGCACTTTCACGAAAAGAAGAATAGCATGTGAACGTTTTTTTCGATAGGGAAGCAAACCGGATTCCGACGAGCACAGAGGCTCTTTCAAAACTCGAAAAGTTTTGAAAGAGCAACCTTAGATTTACATGGAGAAAATAAAAAACCTTTCCGGGAAGCCCAGGTACACTACGGCACAAAGCCAAATTTCCTACCGTTGCTTCCTTCCGGATCTGGCGGGGTTTGGAAACTGTCTTTTGCATAGGACCTGGGCTATCCGGAAAGGTCCGGAAAAGAAAAACCAGAACAATCAGATGAGGCTCTTTCAAAACTCGGAAAGTTTTGAAAGAGCAACCGTAGATGTACATGGAGAAAAAATCACAAGTTTTTCTATATATAAAGACTTGTAATTTTTTCTCCAAAAGCCGATTTCAAAAGTAACCGACTTTTGAAATCGGCTCGGATGTTCCGGTTACCTAGCGGAGAGAGAGGGATTTGAACCCTCGGTACTCTTTCGAGCACACACGCTTTCCAAGCGTGCACCTTCGACCACTCGGACATCTCTCCAAAAAATCTCTTAAAACGGTCAGTATATGCACCGTTTCGTTTTTTTACCTTGCCTGCAGAACTTTCAGAACTTGATTCTGAAAGATGCGGTACGGAGAGAGGGGGATTCGAACCCCCGATACCTTGCGGTATAACGGTTTTCGAGACCGCCCGATTCAGCCGCTCTCGCATCTCTCCAATCATAGTATCTAAAAAAAGGCTGTCCACCGGACAGCCTGCTGAGACTAAGTGGGTTCGAACCACCGGCCTTCAGATCCGCAATCTGACGCTCTATCCAGCTGAGCTATAGTCTCAAAAAATACGGAGCAGGGGGGATTCGAACCCCCGATACCCTTTTGGGGTATAACTCCTTAGCAGGGAGCCCGATTCGGCCTCTCTCGCACCGCTCCAAAGAAGTTAGCAGAAAACAATCGCCCGGCATACACAGGATGTAAGCATATCCGTACGGAGCAGGGGGGATTCGAACCCCCGGAACCTTTCGGCTCAACGGTTTTCAAGACCGCCTCCTTAAACCGCTCGGACACCGCTCCAAAACGCTGTTCTTTACAGTAGCGCAAAAAGCTTTTCTCTGTCAAGGGATCCGGGGTACATCTGTTACCGCAGATCATCTTGAGTCTCGTGAAAAGGCATTGTATACTGGTTAAATGGCTCATTGCATAGTACCGGAAGCAGAAAGCATTCTTGATGTGGAATTTCAAGCTCTTGATAAAGGGTTTGTCAGGCTGGTCGATTATATGGGCGGGGATGCGCGTATTGTGCAAGCTGCCCGTGTTTCGTATGGAGAAGGAACAAAAACCGTCAGGGAAGACGGCGCGCTGATCGATTATCTGCTCAGACACCAGCACACCTCGCCCTTTGAACAGGTTATCCTTACGTTTCATATTAAGCTTCCAATTTTTATTGCCCGCCAATGGATTCGTCATCGAACAGCTCGTGTGAATGAAATCTCGGGGCGCTACTCCATTATGAAAGAAGAGTGTTATGTACCAGTGCCGGAAGACATCGCATATCAAAGCACGGACAACAAACAGGGAAGATCTGATGATCCTGTTCCCCAAGAACAGATAGAAGAAATTACTTCCTTGTTGAAAAAACAGCAAAACGACGCTTTTTCGGGCTATTCAGATCTGATTTCTCGCAATATTGCACGAGAACTCGCGCGGATCAACCTTCCTTTGTCCACCTATACCGAATGGTACTGGCAGATTGATTTGCATAACCTGTTTCATTTTCTGCGTCTGCGCTGCGACAGCCATGCGCAAAAAGAAATTCGGGTCTATGCAGAGATACTCCTAGATATGTGCCGCAAAGTTGCCCCTCTGGCAACCGCATCATTTGAACGCCACCAAAAAAACGGGGTTGCTTTTTCTGCAGAGGAAATGACTGCGCTGAGAAATATTATCAGTGGGCAAGACTCGGGATTAACCGGAAAAAGCCAGGAAAGATTCCTGGAAAAAATAAAAACCGGAAGGCAGCTGTAATTTTTTCACGCAACCTGTACATTTCTTCGCGAAAAAGGTGTTTGTTTTGGCAAATGCCTCAGCTATTTTTTTGTTTCAATGATTTTGCAAACAACGCATCGACATCTGTTCGGGGATTGACGCCAAAGGCTGGGGTCGAACTTCCGGGTTCGACCACTCTGTACAGATAGTCGGGCGTTTCTGCATAGGCATAACTGGTTTTATCGTTTATCCACCAATCAAGCACATTGAGTATATCAAGCGAATACTCCAGCAACACGGCATTCGTCCTGGTTCTGGAGAATTTCCCGCCGCATATTGCATCCAGACGCACCGAAACCGGGTTTGCAACATCAAATTTGTATTGCGCCCACGGGTTTTTAATGCCAACGACACTGTTTTCAGAATTGCTCTCGTATCCGGCCGGAACTGATTTAATTGCGCTATAATACGAATCAAGCAATCGTTTCAGCCTGCTTACCCGTATAAAAAATGGCGGCAAGCGTTCGTCTTTTACCGGTTTGGATGTTCCATACAGTCTGACATCAAAAAAGGGTAGATACATATTTTTGATTATCATATACATGTTCGACAACAATTTGCGCCCATACGGGGTCTTGTGATAATCCGGTTGCGTATACATCTGATGGGTAAACGCCTTAAAATCTGTTCCAAAATCCTTGTCGAACACGATTTCATAATACAGAATCCAGTCCTCCAGGATTCTGTTGATGTTTTCCACTTCCTCTCTTCCGGAAACCGGAGCAAACAACTCAAACTTGATCTGACGCAATCCCTGGAATAAATACTCCAATATCCAAAAAAGAATGAGCGTTATCTGAAGCGGGTTTTGAGGAGATAATTGGATAAAGGAGTCCTGTACATTAAAAACTGGCTGAAAATAGGGACATAAATCGGGCAACGTCTCAAGATGATCCCAGCCCGCTTCGGGAAACAACCGTTCCAAAAGGGTGAGTCCTTTTTTTACCGAATCCGGCACCGCGTTTTGTTCTGCCTCAGGAGAGGTCTCGGGAAGTACAGCTTCAGCGGCAGGCTCTTCAAGTATTTCCTGTTTCAAATCATCCTTCAAAATCAGCACGTCAGCAGGAGAAAGACCAAGCCAGGCCAAAACCAGAGAACCGTTTTTATAGAGTAAGTCATTCAAAGTCCTGAAAGTGCTGGAAGTCATGCGTAAAAGCAAAGGGTACAAACCCGGAACGACGGTATTTAAAATAAAAGAATATTCTTCAACCGCAATAATAGCATTCATTCTTAGAGATTCAGGATCGGCAGGCACCAAGTCTTTCTGGATTAAGGCATAGGCTGCCTTATATTTTCGACCAATTGCAGGAGTCCCAAGGTAATACACCCGGATAAGCGTTTTGAATATCAGCCTGATAAACGGAACTACATCCTGAACGGTTACTGTTCGGGCGTGTTTTTGCAAATCTAGATGCATTGCAGACAAAGTTCTGACATCAAGACTTGCAGTAATACGCAGCAAAGTAGCACCTGTTGGATCCTGCTGCGACCATTTCTTGTAAAACGTGCTTTGGCTTTCATCAGGCATCATCCGCCTCGTCGAAGACACGCACCGTTGAATATGCCCAAGATAGTTATACAAGGTGACAGTAATAAATTCACTGTTCAGCACGTCGTTTTTTTCAAAACCAAAGATGCTGTTTACGATCTTTATTCGATACTGCTTTTCCGCCATCAAACGGTTCATAGCAAGCAGTTCTTTGTCGGATATAGCCGGTAATCGGTTATCAGTTGTTTTATAATCATTCATTCACAATAATCCTTATACGCGAAGAATAAATTTTTTAACAATTCCGGGAAAATCTTTTAATCCTATCTTGATGCTTTCAGTTGTTACTAATTCGCCGCTAAAAGTACCATATATAGAATGATACTCGGTTCTTACGATAAAAGCGCTCAATCTTCTGGCATTATCCAATTCCGGAATAAATACCAGATCTACCATGCTTTCCGTATCCTGGATAATCCATTCTCCCATCACCCCATACGGACGGGTAATCTTGACTGGAGGCATCGGCCAGGCTTTGCCCCCCCAAAACAATACATTGTCGTTGTACAGATTGTCGTCCCTGTATACCGAATTCCCGAACCGAAAGGTTACTGTTTGACCGTTTTTTTTTCCCATGCCGATTAACGAACTGCCTTTTGTTCGCAGCGACATATATGTTTTTCTGACATCCAGATATCCTATTCCTCTGTCGGGCATAATCTGATGGTCATCAAAACCAGTACTTATCCATCCTTGCAACGGAGCAGACACCTGATATGATATTTGGCATTTACGCTTTACTTTATACGGGAGCACAGACGAAAAATCCGCGGCATCGGGAGCGGACACATTCATTTCCAGATAGCCTTCACAGGGGGGGCGAGAGTCTGATCCAATAAAATCAAAATCTGTGTGTATCTGTTTTCGTTGTAACCGGGTGTGAATCCGAACAAACCGGCTATGACTCCTGCACGCAGCAACCGTATTCCCGAAGGATCGCTGAATTCTAATAAATCCCGGAAAAATAATTTTTCGATATGCAATTTTCTGTTTTGTTTCCCGGTTCCACATCACAGTTTCCATATAGGCAAAATAATGAGCATTAAACAACTCAATTTCTCCAATATGTTGATCATCGCAAAACAAAAAACGGATTGATTCAAAAATCCTCAAATTCGTCAGAAGAACAGGCAATGGATAATTTCCAAAGGGTCTTTTCAGTCCACGAATATCAAAATGTTCAAAAGCACCCGAATACGACCCGAACAACGGTTTCCCATTGCGTATCGGAGAATCTGGTGCTGGACTAATTTCTCGTGAGTACAAAACACACCTCGAAGACCACAGTATACCATTAATTAGTGTTGCAGAACAGCAGTATTAGCTTTATGCTTCTCGCATGAGCATACATATTTACTCGCTTGGCGCTGCAGAAGAAGTGACTGGATCAAAACATGTTCTGGAAGTTGATGGAAGAGCCTATCTGATCGATTGTGGAGCCTTTCAGGGAATCCGGGCAGAAGCAGACAGAAAAAACAGGCAGTTTGAAATTCCTGCAGACAAACTTGAGGCTGTTATACTTACCCATGCACATTATGATCATAGCGGATTGCTTCCGATGCTCGGGCTGAATGGTTTTACCGGAAATATATACGCCACTCCGGCCACAAGAGATCTTGCGAACATTATCATGATGGATTCTGCAAAAATCCAAGCCCGCGATGCCGAATACCTGCAGCATCAAGCAGAAAAAAAAGGAGAAGTTTTTTCCTGGAAACCCCTTTATTCTGAACAAGATGCGATAAATACCATCAATCAGTTTATTACCGTCTCATATAACCGGCCAACATGGATTTCTCCAAAAATTAAACTTGAGTTCTTCGATGCCGGACATATCCTTGGATCTGCCATGGCGGTCCTGTCGGTGACGGATTCTGAGGGCTATTCTATCAAAATTGCTTATACCGGAGATCTGGGCAGAAAAGGAAAAGCCATAATCCGTGACCCAGCGCTGCTGCCTCCTGTTGATTATATGCTTCTGGAAAGCACCTACGGAGACCGAAAGCATGAATCGGCTACGGATGCGCTTGAAAAGCTGGCAGAAATTGTTAATAGAGCTACCAAAATGAACGGGAAAATAGTAATACCCGCCTTTGCTATCGAGCGCACCCAAGAAATCGTTTATTATTTACACTTATTGGTTGATCAGAAAAAAATACCCGAAATTCCAATCTATGTAGATTCTCCCATGGCGATGAATGCAACCAGTATTTTTCAGATCCATCCGGAATGCTACGACGACGAAACGCACCACGCTTTTATCAAGCATCACAAGAACCCTTTCGGCTTTAACTCGCTCAAATTTGTTTCGAGTGTCGATGAATCAAAAAAACTCAACGATATTCACGAACCGATGATTATTATCAGTGCGGATGGAATGTGTGAAGCCGGGCGAATAACGCATCATCTGGCGAATACGATTTCGGATCCCAAAAACCAGATATTGCTTGTCGGTTTTATGGCCGAACATACCCTTGGCCGCAGACTGCAGAACCGTGAACTTGAGGTGAAAATATTCGGCCGATGGTTTCCTGTACGTGCTGAAATAAGTCAAATCAATGCATTCAGTGCGCACGCAGATTACCTCGAAGCGACAGAATGGCTCCAGGCAATGGATACAACTAGGCTCAAACGAATTTTTTTAATTCATGGAGAACCTGATGTACAGGTTGTGTTTAAGGATCACCTTGAAGAAAACGGATTTTCCTCCATACAGATAGTCAAATACGGAGAAACCTACGAATTATGAGAGTAATCACCGGATTTCATGCTATAGAAGAAGAACTTCGGTCTTTCGAGAAAGATCCAAAAAAAGCATCACACAAAGAGCACTATTCTATCTTGATTGACAAGCCAGGTCCGAGAATTAAGAAAATAGTGGAAACTGCACAAAAACTTGATCTGAAAATAACCAACGCCGCCAGCCAGAAACTTGATGCACTGGCTGCCTGTTTGCCTCCAACAGCACAAGACCACCGAGGGATCCTGCTACTTATCGACAATCAGGATCAAAAAAGCGAATTACAACTGGATGACTACCTGAAACTTCTCGAAAAGAAAGAGACGTCGTTGCTGCTCGTTTTAGATTCCATAACAGACCCGCACAATGTAGGCGCAATAATCCGAAGTGCCGATCAGTTCGGCGTTGATTTGGTTATTATTCCGGAAAACCGAAGTGCAACCGATCTGGGAATAATGTCCCGAACAAGCGCAGGAGCCTCATCCTGGGTTCCCATTCTGTTTGTATCCAATCTGGTTAGAACAGTAGAACAATTTAAGGACATTGGATTTTGGGTCTACGGAGCCGATGCAAAAGGAGAAAACACGAGAGGTTTTCCGTTTAACAATAAAACTATTCTCGTTATGGGCAGCGAAGGTTCTGGAATAGCACGCTTACTGCGTGAAAAATGCGATGCGCTAGTTTCCATTCCTACACAGGGAAAACTCGACAGCCTGAATGTCTCCGTCGCCGCAGGTATTTTATTATATGAAATTAATGGAAGTATAGTGCAACCCTTCCATGCATAGCATCGTCATATAGTACATACAACATATAAGGATGCTGCATGAACACATTACCAAAACCGTATCGGATGGAAGAAGAAATAGCCAATGCAATAACACATGGAATCGGAGTGCTTTTGGCTGTTGCCGGAACAATACTGCTTTTAGTTAAAGCCTCAGTATCAGCTCCATCTGCCGACAAGGGCTTTTATCTAACCGCTTTCAGCATTTTCGGCTTTTCAATGATTTTTTTATACCTGACAAGCACGCTGTATCACTCGCTTTTGAAAACCAAAGCATATACTGTTTTTGAGCGGCTTGATCATTCTGCCATTTATATATTGATTGCTGGAACCTATACCGGATATTGTCTTACCGCCTTGAGAGGACCGGTCGGATGGGCGATATTCGGTGTAATCTGGGGCTTAACGGCAGTAGGAATATCTTTATATGCTGTTTTTGGAAAAAAACTTCGAATCATATCTGTATTCACCTATATTTTCATGGGCTGGATTATTGTTTTTGCCGCGGAGCCTCTCAAGGCGGTTATCCCGGAATTCAGCTGGAAATTCTTGCTCTGGGGCGGAATAATTTACACAATCGGAGCCCTGGTCTACGCCTTAAGGAAAATCAGGTGGACACACCCCTTCTGGCACCTGTTCGTACTGGGCGGAACAACGCTTCATTTTTTGTCACTGTTTTTCAGTTTTTAAGCAGACAAACGATACACCGGTTCCATAATCGTTTCTTCTTTTTCATTCTTGTAATTGATTCCATCTTGTGGATATACTCACACGTATGGAAAACATGAGAAGAACCGTGACCTGCGGCGAGCTCCGCAAAGATCACGCCGGAACAACAGTAATTCTGAACGGTTGGGTACATCGTAAACGGGATCATGGCGGAATATCCTTTATTAACCTCAGAGACCGCTATGGGCTGACTCAAGTAATTGTAGATTCAAATTCAAATCCGGATCTCGCCGTGCTGATCCCCGAGTTGAAGATGGAATATTGTATCGCCGTTGAAGGACTGGTTCGAAGCAGGCCAGATTCAATGATTAATCCTGAAATGGAAACCGGTAGTATTGAAGTTGTAGCAACAAAGATACAAATTCTTTCAAAAGCAGAAACCTTACCATTCGTTATCGACGAGAAAACGAATGCCAGTGAAGAGCTCAGACTTAAATACCGATATTTGGATCTTCGTTCCGGATCAATGCAGAAGCATCTTATTCTTCGCTCAAAAGTTGCATTCGCAACACGGCAATATCTTACAAATTTAGGGTTTCTGGAACTTGAAACGCCAACTTTCATTGCCTCGACCCCGGAAGGCGCACGCGATTACCTTGTCCCATCACGACTGTATCCCGGCCACTTTTACGCCCTTCCCCAATCGCCCCAATTATACAAGCAAATACTGATGGTCTCTGGATTCGACAAGTATTTTCAGATAGCACGCTGCTACCGCGATGAAGATGCCAGAGGGGATCGTCAACCGGAATTTACACAAATTGATATCGAAATGAGTTTTGTCAACCGAGAAAACATTCTCAATCTGGTCGAAGGCCTGATGGGATACATTTTCAAGGAAACAATGAACGTTACGCTGCCGACCGCGTTTAATCGCATATCCTATGATGACGCAATTGCGTGGTATGGTACTGACAAACCAGAACTTCGCTTTGACATGAAAATGAAAGATGGCGCATTTTTAGCACAGGCAGGCACCTTTCAAACATTCCAAGACACCCTGCAGACCGGAGGCCACATCAAGGCTCTTGTCGTTCCCGGAGTTGCAGACAAATACAGCAGAAAACTGATTGAAGAACTTGAAGCCACAGCGAAAATTTACAAGGCCAAAGGCCTCGCATGGATGAAAGTCAACAAGACCGAATCCAACACTCCTGTCCTGGAAGGTGGTATATCCAAGTTTTTCGAAGGTAAAACTGAAGAAATTTGCGCAACCCTTGGCGCAAAACCTGGCGATTTGCTGCTGTTTGTAGCCGATCAAAAACCGAAGACAGCGTGCACAGCCCTTGGAGCCGTCCGAACGAAGTTGGGGAAAGACCTTGGATTATGTAAAGAAGGACAGTTTGAATTTGCCTGGATAGTCGACTTCCCGATGTTCGAATGGAATGAGGACGAGAACAAGTGGGATACAGCGCACCATATGTTTACCTGGCCCCAGGACAAGTACCATGCAACGCTCGAATCGGATCCTGGCAGCGTTAAAGGCGATCTCTATGATCTGGTACTCAACGGCTACGAGCTTGCTTCGGGTTCAATTCGCATCCACGATCCTGATCTTCAAAAAAAGATATTCAAAATTGTTGGCTTTAGCGAAGAAGAAGGTCAGAAAAAATTCGGCTTTCTTACCGAAGCGTTCAAGTATGGCGCTCCGCCCCATGGCGGAATTGCACCCGGACTGGACAGGCTTGTTATGCTCATGGCAGGCGAAACTTCTATAAAAGAAGTAATTGCTTTCCCAAAAAACAGTTTTGCACAAAGCCCAATGGATAATTGCCCGAGCGAAGTAGAAGAAAAGCAGCTTCAGGAACTTCATCTTCGCGTTGAAAAATAGCCTCTGACAGCCGATACTCTATATATATGTTAGTGGAAAGTGAACAGAACCAGACAGAACATACATATAGAGTCGGAGTCTTTTTAGACTCCGCAGATAGTTATTTTAATCGTCGCGTTATTAAAGACCTGGTTGCTCTGGCTGATGAACGAAAGCTCAAACTTGTTTTTTTCTTCGGCGGTTCGTTGGACAAGGGATTACAAACTGGACCGGGTTCTTTTTGTTATTCCTTGCCCGATACCGAATATATTGATGCACTCATTGTGTTTCCAAATGTACTTTCACCCTATAATCCAGTCTCAGGCACCAGTGGGATAATCGAAAAGCTTCCTGGAATACCTGTATACTCTTTTTTCGTAACCCATCCGCAATTTTTTAGCGTTGTTGTTGATGAAACAGAGGCAATCGATCAGCTAATTTCTCATTTGGTCAAACACCATTCATTCCGGCATTTTTCTATTCTTTCAGGACCACAATCAGGTGAAAGTCTCTCCTGTACACGGCAGAAACAGATAGAAGCAGCGCTCAGCAAGCATTCTTTAACCATTGCAAAAGAAGATTCGTTTACCGGAACTTTTACTATAGAAGATGGAAAAGAAACAGCCCGTACAATACTTTTTTCCGGAAAAAAAGCACCCGATGTTCTTATTTGTCTGAATGATCAAATGGCAATCGGGGCAATGAATGAATTTATTCATAATGGCCTTTCTGTTCCCGATGATATTGCCGTTATTGGCTTTGACGACGTCGAGGAGAATGCATCCCTTAAATGCAGTTTGACCACGTTGAATTTTCCAATTTGGACGATGTGTACGGTAATTATCGATAAAATTGCCAACGATCTGTTTCAGAGAACGCCCTATACCAAAGAAGTCGTCACGTTTCCGGCAGAATTGATTATTAGACGTTCATGCGGCTGTTCAGAATGGTTTGAAGTTTTACCAAAGAAAAAAAGCTCGTTCAGTCCGATTTCCGAGAAACGACAGTCAAACAGCTCGCTAAAACAATCTGTTTCATATAAACACGTAATGCAACATACACTGGAAAAAAGTCTGGAATCACAGAATTATTCCAGCTTTTCTACTTATATTGTTAACACCATTTCCTTGCTCTCACAATCCGGACAGCTCACAAACTCGTTTATTGACGATCTTGCCAACGAATGGACACTTGCTCTTGCGAACCATCCGCTGATTTCTGAACAAACCATTATCAATTCTCTCTTTATTGATGCGTTCAAGAATCTACTATTGGAAAAAGCCTCTCTTTTTTCCAGACAACAGACAACAAACAACGGAAGTCTGGAGTTTTACCGCGAATGCAATGAAATTATTGCTCGGAAACTCTCTGTCCTTGATTCACTGAAAGGCTTGGGGGCACAGTTACCCCATCTTTCCATCTCCGAACTATTCATTGTCATGATAGCACCAGATAGAACAGACACCGGAGAAATCAGGCTAGAGTATAAGGATTCAGAGTATATCCGAGTACCAGAGAAAAATTTCACCAGAGTTTTACTCAAAAAGCTTATCCCTTCTTTTTTGGCTCATACACTCCAACCAATTGCTCTTATGCCGATTTCCCGAAAAGGCAATGTATTTGGGTACACTGCTGTTGTCCTGAAAGATAACAATATTGCCCAGTTAAGTTTAATCCAGGAAATGATCTCGTTAATTATTTCCGCAGCTGCAGACAATCTTGTTCTTTCCGATCATATCGAAGCATTGCTGCAAAAAAACCAGCATCTGTCCCAGCTTTCACTCATTGATGATTTTACCGGTTTATACAATAGAAGAGCACTCTATAAGACTGGTCGAGCCATGTTTGAAAGCGCTCAAGATAAAAGAGAATCTTCCTGTTTTATTTTTATAGATATGGATGGTCTCAAAAAAATTAACGATACCTTCGGCCATAATGCGGGAGATACTGCAATCAAAATATTGGCAGATATTCTAAAACACAGCTTCAGAGAAAATGATTTGGTTGTCCGATACGGAGGTGATGAGTTCGTTGTCGTGATGATAAACATTACCGAGATCGTTCTGGAAAAGACCTTGTCCAGAATAGCAAACCGGATCGTAGCCTTTAATGAGCAAGAGCAGTATAAATGGTTGTTATCGGTTAGTTGGGGTGTTGTTTTCAATAAAAAAACAACCTATGAAAAGTCGTTCGAAGCTGTAATCGAAGAAAGCGATGCGAAATTGTACAGAGAAAAACACAAGAAAAAAAACATGTATGGGTTTTCAAAGTTGTCATAAACAGCATATATCAGTATGATGTTGCATATATGAAACATTTTCGCTCAATTTTACTCACTATTAGTATATTCTTGTTTATTTCCTGCTCGCAAACTCCTCAGCGCACAGAATATGTATTAGGCACTATGTGCACCATAAATTTGTTCAATCAGGGAACAGAAAAACGATATTCCCACCTTTTCTCCAGGCTTCACGAACTGGATCAAATCTTGAGCGCCAATACCTCTACATCAAATCTTGCCGAAATTAATGCTCAGGCGGGCATAGCACCTGTGAAAGCAGAACCTGAAGTATTTGATATCTTGCAGACCGCACTCGAATACAGCAAAAAAACTGAAGGCGCTTTCGACCCGACAATCGGCCCCCTCGTAAAAACCTGGAATATTGGCTTTGACAATGCGGTGCTTCCGGAACAATCTGCTATAGAGCAGGCACTCAAACTGATCGATTACCGAAATATCGAGCTTGATTTTGACAGACACACAGTTTTTCTGCGTAACAGGGGAATGAAACTTGATTTTGGTGCCATCGCCAAAGGATATGCGGCGGACGAACTGGTCGCTCTCATGACGCAAATGAAGATAAAGCGAGGAATTATTGATTTAGGCGGCAATATTTTTGCATTCGGAGAGAAAAGCAGCGTAAAACCCTGGACGGTAGGGATCCGTGATCCATTTAATGACAGTTCCAAACCGATCGCATCGATACAAATACGAAACAAGTCTGTCGTAACATCCGGCATATATGAACGATTTCTGGAACAGGATGGAATACAATATCATCATATTCTCGATACGAAAAACGGCTATCCTGTGGATAACAATCTGCTCTCTGTTTCAATTATTTCTTCTTCATCAACTCTGGCCGACACGTTATCAACCTCGGTATTCGCGTTAGGTGCAGAAAAAGGAAAGGCTCTTGTAGAGAGCCTTCCGGATACCGATGCAATACTGATTTTTAAGGATTATCACATCGAAACAACAGGAAACATTGCAGGATCGATAGAAATACTGTCAGATGACTTTCACATTATACAATAACGACTGAATTGTCTGCATTGCCGAAAGACGAAGGAAGATATTTATCTGCTGCCCAATCGTTTTCCCATCGGGATTCGTCCATCAAATACCTGAACTGATATTCTTTTCCTTGCTCAAGAACAACCGTCACGGCAAACAACCCCTCTTTATTCTTTTTTAGCTGCGTCGTCGTAGTATTCCAATTGTTAAAGTCACCAACCAGAGCAATTTTTTTTACCCCTACGGTTGCTTCCAATGGGAGCTCAAAAGTAACCTTGCAGGTTGTTCCTTTTTTCGGATAAGACTTATACAATGCCATTCATATCTCCTTCTGGTTATTATCACACATTTTGTGTATAGTAAACCTAGTATTATTTTCCATTCCTTGCAAGGGAGTCACTGTATGCACACAACACGACATTTGTTTACATCAGAATCTGTAGGAGAAGGGCATCCGGATAAATTATGCGACCAAATATCCGATGCTATTCTTGATGCTTGTTTGAAGGACGATCCTGACAGTCATGTTGCCTGTGAGACTTTTGCTTCTACGGCACTTGTGCTCGTTGGCGGAGAAATAACAACCAACACCTTTGTTGACGTACAAACTGTTGTCAGAGAGATCGCTCGTGAAATTGGCTATACAAATGCAGATTATGGACTCGATTGTGATTCCATGGCAATTCTCAATATGATTCACGCACAATCCCCAGATATAAATCAAGGCGTTATCGGGCAAGGCTTAAAAGAATTTCAGGGGAAACAGGGAGCAGGCGACCAAGGAATGATGTTCGGGTTTGCCTGTAACGAAACTCCGGAATTGATGCCGGCCCCGATCATGTATGCACACTCGCTTCTGCATAAAGCGACCTATCTCAGAAAATCCCGTAAACTGGACTGGTTACGGCCTGATGCCAAAAGTCAGGTTACTGTTGAATACGATGGTCATACGCCTGTCCGCCTGGATGCAGTTGTCATCTCCCATCAACATAACCCGGAAGTTTCCTACGAGACTATCAAAGAAAGCATTATTGAAGAAATCATCAAACCGGTGCTGGAACCGACCGGACTGCTGGATTCAAAAACCAAATTCTTTGTCAACCCAACAGGACGGTTTGTTATTGGCGGACCGCAGGGAG
>SHOL01000039.1 GCA_004294945.1 Treponema sp. | reverse complement strand
ACCGATTCAGGCAAAACGCTCCACCATATCGAAGCGGAGTACACGATGTCGTTCAAAAGTCCGCAGGCGGTTGCCGATTATCCGGTGGCAACACGCGGCTGGTCCAGGCAACAGATTTTCTGGGACAACGAACTCGGGCTCTGTCCCCGCTACAGCGAAGAATTCCGCATCCAGCTCGAACTGTTGTCGGGCGAAGTAATCGAATACAAGGGCACGGCGCGCGCGGAACTGACCGAGACAAAGCTGATGGAGCGCGACCGTATCGTTCAGGAAATGAACGATGAAATTTCAAGACTCGGGATACCGAACGTGAACGCGCAATCGACAGACGAGGGCATCACGATCAGTATCGAAAATATTCAATTCGACGCCGATTCGTCGCGACTTCTGCCGTCAGAAAAGTTCAAGATTCAAAAGCTCGCGGCCTTGCTGGAACGGTATCCGGACAGAGAACTGCTGATCACCGGACATACTGCCCTTGCGGGCACCGAAGCGGCGCGATTGAAGCTCTCGGAGGAGCGGGCATCAGCCGTTGCGCGGTATCTTGCAGAAATCGGCGTGCGCGAAGAATACAACCTCTATACCCGTGGCTTCGGGGCCGAAAAGCCGCTTGTACCGAACACGACAGAAGCAAACCGCGCGCGCAACCGCCGCGTCGAGATTACGATTCTGGAAAAATGAACAAAACGGCATCATTTGGTTGAATCTTGCAAGTTTTTCATATAAATGGTACTACTAAAGGCATCGGGGACAAATCATGACATATTCAGAACCTACGGATCTTGCGGTATTGGCCTGTCCGGGTGGGGAAAGCTTTGCCGATGAGGTCATCAAGCACCTGAACCACATCTACAGCAGGCGCTTCCGCCAAAAAAGCGACGTTCTCGCAAAGCGGTACGAAGTTGACCGGACCAGTCTTGTAAAAGACATCAATTTTTACAACGACCTGCTCACTTCCGATATCTGTATCCGGGGTGACATAACCAAATTCAGGGCCCCCGATTTTAAGGTTAAGGCCCGGTTTACCTGGTTCATGAACGGCGAATTCAAGACCGAAATCCTTGACTGTATCCGCGGCAAGGACGTCTTTATATTCCAGGACGTCGAAAACCACCAGGAACTGGTGCTGAACGACGGCAAGAACAAGCTTACGTTCTCGGTAAACGATCATATCATGAGCCTCCTGGTAACGATCGACGCCGTCCGCCATGCGGGCGCCGCGCGCATCACGCTGGTGTTGCCCGTGTACCCCTACAGCCGCCAGCACAAGAAGAAAGGGCGCGAAGGGCTTACCGCAAGCCTGCTCGGCCATTTGTACGAAAATCTCGGCGTCAACCAGATTATTACGCTCGACATCCATTCCCGCGAGATCGAAAACACCTTCCATAAAGCGCGGATCGAGAATTTGCACGCGAGCTACCAGATAATCCGCGAACTTTCCAAAATCGTCGACCTCGCGAGCGAAGCGGATGATTTTGTCGTCGTTTCTCCCGACACGGGCGCAGTCGACCGGAACAAGTTCTACGCCACCGGGCTTAAAAAACCCCTTGCAATGCTATATAAGGAGCGCGACTATTCGGTAATCACCCAAAACGCGCATACCACGAACATTAAATCGGTCAAGCTCCTCGGCGACGTCCGCGGCAAAGTAGCCTTCCTGGCAGATGATATGCTCGGCACCGGAGGCACCCTCCTGAAAGCCATGGAATTCCTCAAGGAACAGGGAGCAACCAAGGTTATCGCCGCGATCAGCCTGCCCTTCTTCACCGGAGACGCTATCGAACGCTTCGACGAAGCCTACAAGCAGGGCAACTTTTTCAGAATCATCGGAACCAACGCGGTATATCACGAAAAGCTTCTGTCCAGGGAATGGTACATCAAGACGAATGTATCGGGACTCTTTGCCCAAGTCATTTCCCGGCTCCACCACAACCAGTCGTTGAGCGATCTTCTGGACAACCGCAACATTATCGAAAAACTGGTCAAGCAGGACAAGCCGACCGAAAGCGAATAAATGGACCGCTACGTCCTTGCCGTCGACATCGGCACATCGTCGCTCAAGGCGGCTCTTATCACGCCCGAAGGCATGCTGAAAGCGAACGCCCGCGTCCGCTTTCCTGCCGGCACACGTACAGCAAAACACTGGCTCCATGCCTTCGTCGAAGCCTGGGCACACATACTGCGCGAAACCGGCAAGATACCCATTGCGGCAATTTCCGTCTCCGGCAACGGACCGACCCTTGTCAGCATCAATGCATCTGGAGAGCCCACCGGAATCTGCATGTGGAACGAACCGCTCGCACCCCAGGCGGCACCTGCAGAGACCGTCACCCCCGTTTCCAGCCCGTCCATCTTCTTGCCCCGGCTCGCTTCCTTTAAAACCCTGCATCGCGCAGAATTCGAGTCCGCAGAGCGCATCATATCGGGCCCGGAATTCCTGGTGTACGCACTCACCGGAAACGCGCTGACCATCCTGCCGGATCCGCGCTACAAGGCTGCATACTGGACTGAACAAGATCTCGCATCTGCCGACATCGATCCGGCTTTGCTGCCGCCCTTCGCCGCACAGGGGACAATCGCCGGAACAACAGGAGCCCCGGACGCCCGGAATCCTGCCTGGGCGGGCATACCCCTTGCCGATTTAATTCCCGCCAGAATTCCCGTAGTCGCCGGCGGACCCGACTTTACAGTAGCCCTTGCCGGCACTGGCACCATACGAGCGGGCACAGCCTGCGACCGCGCCGGCACCAGCGAAGGGCTCAACGCCTGCACAGCTGCCCGAATTACTGCTGCCGGACTCAGAACGCTGCCCGCCGTCATTCCCGGACTGTGGAATCTGTCCGCACTGTTGCCCGACACCGGACAGATGTTCCATTCCTGGCGCAAGGAAAGCGGCCAGGCAGGGAAATCCTATCCGGAACTTATGGCCGCCATAGAGGCCAGCCCTTTTTCAGAATCTTTTTCCGCACCCAACCTCCATTCAGGCAGAGCACTTGTAGAAAAAATCGGCTTTTCGGTCAGACAGGCCATGAACAACCTTGAACAGGCAGCAGACTTTCGCCCCCTGTACATACTCACCGGGGGCCAGGCGCGAAACCCGGTCTGGAACCGAATGAAGGCAGACATCACCGGAAGGACGCTCGCCGTTACCACAACCCCCGACGGCGAACTCATGGGAGACGCAATCCTGGCGTATACATCACTCGGCGATTTTTCATCGATCGAACAGGCAACCGCTCACATGGTGCGCGTCAATACCGTCTATGAACCACACGCCGAACGGGCCCGCCGCTATACGGAGAAATTCGAACACTATGAAAATTTACGCAATTCCTGAAATACTTACGTGCATAGTCTTCGATATCGATTCCACGCTGTACACAAACCAGGACTATGCCCATGAACAGGTCGATGTACAGATCCGGCATTTTGCCACCCTGATGCACATGACCGACAATGACGCGCGCGAAGCAGTCAACACCTTTAGAACAGAATACCGGAACACCCACGGAAAGAGTATCAGCCTCGGCAACACGCTCGCCCATTTTGGCATCCCGATCTCCGAGAGCGTCAAATGGCGGGAAACACTTATTGAACCGGCACGTTATCTGAAAAAAGACGAGCGTCTGGCATCAACACTTACAGAACTTGCAAAGCGCTATAAACTGGTTGCGGTAACGAACAACCCCGTGCTGCCCGCCCGTAAAACCCTTACAGTTCTCGGCGTCGACACCTTTTTCCCGGTACTGATCGGACTCGACACAACCGGGTTTTCCAAACCGCACCGCAAACCGTTTATCCTTGCAGCCGAAAGCGCGCGAACACCCCTGAGTGAATGCCTTTCGGTTGGCGACCGCTACGACATCGACATTGCACTGCCGCTCGAACTCGGTATGGGAGGAGTCCTGGTTGACGGAGTTGAAGATGTCTATCTTTTACCGGAGCTTCCCGGAATCTGCAGCCCGTTCGCTACACCGTAAATTTCCTGATAATCTCGTCCATTCGCTTTACGGTATCTTTTGTGGAAACAGCAAGCCGCGACACTTCGTGCGCCGACTCGTTAATTTCGGCGGCTCCAAGCGTCATCTCGTCCATGCTTGCGCCAATAAGCGCAGACGCTTCCTTGACAAAGCCGACTTCTTTCTTGATCGACGACGTTTCCATAGCCAAAGCAGCAGACTCATTGGTCACCGACGCTGTTGCCCGATTCATTTCATCAAGCGAATTTGATACCTTGCGCACTTCGTCCTGCTGAAGTCTCATCGTCTCGGCGAACTCGTTCACAACTTCGCCTATCGATCCGACGCGGGTAATCAGTTCGTCAAAGGCGTGCGCAGATTCCGAAGCGGAAAACACCACTTCCCCGATCGCCTGCTGAATCGACTTGATTTCGTTTCTGATCGCTTTCGACTGCACACTCGACGTTTCCGCAAGGTGCCGGATCTCGTCGGCTACCACGGAGAACCCCGCCCCGGACTCGCCGGCATGTGCGGCTTCTATCGCCGCATTCATCGCAAGCAGATTTGTCTGCGAAGCGATTTTCGTAATGACATCGTTTGCTTCCTTGAGCAGGCGCGACTGATCAGCAATTTTCCCGATCTTTTCACCGACATCATTCTGTTTGCGCTTGCCTTCGCCGGACAGTTCGCCGAGGATTCCGAACTGTTCAGTAATCGTCGCAACGTTGTTCGATGCGGCGTTCAGCCTGTCGAGCATGGACAGAATATTTTGCGAGGCTTCTTCAATATGGTGTGTCTGCGTATTGATTACTGAACCGAGTGTTCCGATCTTGGACACCGAACGTTCAATGACTGCATCGGCAGAATCGATGCTTTGCTGTTGTTTTTCAGACTGGGCGGCGACGCTTTTAATATTCGCCATAATCTCGGTTATGGAGCTTGCGCTTTCCACCGACATAGCTGTCATCGATTCGCTGATCTCCGTCAGTTCGTTCTGCCGCACAATCATTTCGGAAATAATGCCCCGGAGCATCGAAATAAACCGGTTGATATCGTCGATAATCTGCCCGATTTCTGTATCGTTGCGAACTTCGATCAATCGCGTCAGGTCGCCGTCTCCGCCCGCAATTTCGTGCATCGCTGTTTTTGCGGCGGCAAGCGGCCGGTTCACCAGCTTTTCCATCAGCATGAAAAAGGCGGCAACAAGAAGGATTGCAAACAGCAGAATCATAATGCCCAGAAGCACCGATATGCGCCGAGCCATGGCTGTCATCGCCGAACGGGGAATAGCCATTCCAATGACGCCCAAAACGCTTTCCTGCCAGTTTTTTATGGGCAGGTACGAAACACTGTATTCCTTTCCGTCAATTGTATTTGTTCCGTAATATGGTTCGCCAAGCACCGTCACCATGTTGTCGATTGCTGGGTTTTCGAGCTTCGAACCGACAATTCGTTCGCCGTCGGCCCCGGTTATTGTTGTCGCAATGCGGCTGTCATACATAAACACAGAAAACTCGGCGCTGAACAGATTCTTGTACCGGTCAACGGCTTCGCTGCTGCCAAGCCGGTAGCCTGCGGCGACCAAACCGGAAAGAACTCCGTCGCGTATCACCGGAAGCGTAACAATCTGGCACAAACCGAGCGATCCGTCCATCTCTACAGAACTGAACGATTCCTGCGTTTCCAGCGTACGCGCCACTGAAGGCCGTCCGGTAAGGTCGTCGCCGTAGTTTTGCGGATCGTTGCCGCGTGCCAGGACAATACCCTCTGCGTTCAGTATGTAGAAAAAATCCGTACGGCAGGACGCCGCAGCACGGGACGCAAACTGGACTCCCCTCCGGGTGTCAGACGCACTGGTAATGGCAGCAAGCTCCTCGGACCCGGTAAACAGATCCAGCAACTCCGCCAGTTCAGGACCGCGCGCTTCAAAAGACCGGATAAAAGCTCCGGTCTTTTGGGAAAGATCCTCTTCAATGTATTTTCCGACCCGCTGTTCGATCAGGTTGCCGGAAAACAAAACCACAACCAGACCGAACAACGCGAATCCGGCTACAACCGGCAGCAGGATAACACGTCTGAGAGATCGTTTCTTCTTCATTCTTATATTTTAACACGTCTTGACTGTACGTCAAACAGAACCGCAAGAACCAGCACAAGTCCGCGCACAATATATTGATACGAAATGTCAACACCAAGCAGATTCATGCCGTTAGACAGTGCTGTCATGACAATTGCGCCAACAATGGTTCCGGTAATCTTTCCGACGCCTCCGGAAGCAGATACGCCGCCCACATAGGACGCGGCGATTGCGTCAAGCTCGAAACCGACGCCGGCAATTGTGGTTGCCGACTGCAGGCGGGCTGTATACAGAATTCCAGCCAGTGCCGAAAGAGCGCTCATCATGATGAATACAAAGAAGGAAACACCCTTTACCTTGATACCGCTCAGCTCTGCCGCTTCCGGATTGCCGCCGATGGCGTATACATGCCGTCCAAGCACGGTATTGTCCAGAAAAACCTTCAATACAGCCACGACTGCGATAACAATGACGACAGTCCAGGAGATTCCGCGGTACTGCGCCAGCTGCCAGCAAAAATACATGATAAGCAGCGAAATAATGACGATTTTCCCGACAAACAGATCCAAAGACTGCTGTTCGAAACCGTATTTTTTCTTGGTTCCACGCTGAATAATCTCGTTGGAAACAAACAGAATGACTGCCGCAAGACCAAGAACAAGGGTAAGCAGGTGGAGATTTCCTCCCGAAAACAGATCGGGGATAAAACCGTTTCCGAGGGCATTGAACACCTGGTTCTCCACAATAATCGTTCCGGTACCCTCTGTAATACGGAGCAGCGCGCCCCGGAAAATAAACATGCCCGCGAGCGTCGCAACAAAAGACGGTACGCCCATGAATGCAACCAGCCATCCCTGATACATGCCGATTACAACACCGATTGCAATGGTTATTACAATAACGAACGGGAGCGGAATGCTGCCCATTTTCATCAACGTGGCAGCGACTGCTCCCAGAAAACCGGCAACAAAGCCCACCGAAAGGTCGATATGCCTGATAATCAGGATCATCGTCATTCCGACAGCGAGCACAGCAACGTAGCCTGTTTGGTCGAGCAGATTACTGATATTCCGGGGACGCATGAACAGCCCGCCGGTTAGTATTGTGAACAGAAGCATTATCACAAAGAGCGCGATGTACATACCGTAATCGCGTACGTTCTTTTTCAGTTCCTTGATGTTCATTCCGATTCCTCCGTCACACCGTCGCCATTTTCATGATTTTTTCCTGCGAGGCTTCTTCGCCGGAAAGCTCGCCGGCAATCTGCCCTTCGCAGACAACATAGATCCTGTCGCTCATTCCCAAAATTTCCGGGAGTTCGGACGATATCATGATGATGCTCATACCTTCTTCAACGAGACGGTTCATAATTGTATAGATTTCAAACTTCGCACCGACATCAATACCCCGGGTCGGTTCGTCCAGAATCAAAATCTTTGGTCCAGCAAGGAGCCACTTGCCCAAAGACACCTTTTGCTGGTTTCCTCCGGACAGCTTGCGCACCTGGGCTTCAATCGACGGCGTCTTGATTCGCAGGCTCTTGCGGTATTCTTCCGCTACGCGAATTTCCTCGTTCCGGTTAATGATGGAGTGCTTTACGAAATCCTTCAGGCTGGCGATAGAAAGATTCTGCTTGACATCCTGATCGAGGATCAGCCCATCCTTCTTGCGGTCTTCCGACACATACGCGATTCCGGCGTTGATTGCGTCGAGCGGATGGGTAAAGTTCATTTTCTTGCCGTCCACGAACAGCTCGCCGGTCACGTTATAGTTTTTGGTATTGCCAAAGAGGCTGAGCGCGAACTCGGTTCTTCCGGCGCCCATAAGGCCCGCTATACCCAAAATCTCGCCCTTGCGGACATTGAGGTTCAGGTTGGACAGGATCTCGCGGCTGACGGAGTAATCGTAGGCACTCCAGTTCCGTACCTCCAGACTGATGTCCCCGATGTTCTTTTTCTGCCGTTTGGGGTAGATATTGCCGAGCTCGCGCCCGACCATGTTTTTTATGATCACTTCTTCGTTAAGTTCGGCCCGGGACAGCGTATTGATTGTTTTACCGTCGCGAAGAATGGTAACGGTGTCCGCAATCTTGAGCACTTCCCTGAGCTTGTGCGATATCATAATGCAGGTAACACCCTGCTTTTTGAGTTCGAGAATCAAATTAAGTAAATTTTCGCTGTCGTCGTCGTTTAGCGCTGCGGTTGGTTCGTCAAGTATCAGTATTCGAACTTCCTTGCTGAGCGCTTTTGCTATTTCGATAAGCTGCTGCTTTCCCACGCCGAGGCTGCGCACGTGCGTGCTGGGGTCTACCTTGAGCCCGACTTTTTCGAGCTGAATCCTTGATTTGCGAATTGTCTCGTTCCAGTCTATAAATCTGCCTTTCCGCTGCTCGTTGCCGAGATAGATGTTCTCGTATACGGAAAGATCGGGAACAAGCGCGAGTTCCTGGTATATGATTGCAAGTCCGGCATGTTCGCTGTCCCGGATAGAGTTGTATTTTTGTATCTGCCCGTCGATCAAGATGTCGCCGGAATAGGTGCCAAAGGGGTAAACTCCGCTCAAAACCTTCATCAAGGTCGATTTTCCGGCACCGTTCTCTCCGACCAGAAAATGGATCTCGCCTTCTTCTACCTTGAAGGTTACGTCGTCGAGCGCCTTGACGCCCGGGAATTCCTTTGTGATGTGCGACATTTCAAGTATGGTTTTACCCATGGTATCCTCCGAAAAAAAACAGACAAGGGCCGGCTTTCACCTGGAGGAGAAGACGGCCACTTGTCTGTAGATGCGAATCAGTTAATTACAGACCGGTAAAGTCTGATGCAGCATAGTAGCCGGAATCAACCAGAGCGGCTTTTACGTTCTTCTGGTCGACGGTGACAACTTCAGTCTGCTTGGCAGCAACGTCTTTCTTGCCGTTGTTGTAGGATCCTGTGGTTACAGGGGTCTTGCCGGCGAGAATATCGGTTGCCATTTTGACAGCGTCTTTAACGAGAGTGCGGGTGTCCTTGAACACGGTCATGGACTGCTTTCCGTCGATGATGTACTGAACGGAAGCTTTTTCAGCATCCTGTCCGGTTACGAAGAACTTGGATACGTCCTTGTCCTTGGCGAATTCGTCGGCGATTGCACGAGCGGTTCCGTCGTTCGGAGCGAGAATGTACACCTTGCCCTTGTCGGCGGCGGTGGTCGATGTCAGGTTATCGGCGGCTTTCTTCTTGGCTTCGTTGAATTCCCAGTTTGTGGTGACCTGGCCGATGATCTTGGCCATTTCAGTCCGCTCGAGGTTTTTCTTGCTCTGGAGAGCAATAGCTTCGGAAGAGTTCTTGATTACGAAGGTGCCGTCGGCGATCTTCGGCTGGAGAACTTCCCATGCGCCCTGGAAGAACAGGAAGGCATTATTGTCGGAAGCGGCGCCTGCATACAGATACAGCGGGTTGCCTTTCTTTCCGGCTTCGAGGTTGTTCACGAGGTACTGAGCCTGGGCTTTACCAACGGATACCGAGTCGAAGGTTACGTAGTAATCAACGGCTGTGGTGTCGGTAATAAGGCGGTCGTAGGAAATAACGGTTACGCCTTCTTTTTTGGCTGCTTCTGCTGCGGCTGCGGCTGCGGTGCCGTCATGCGGGCAGATGATAAGAACTTTGATGCCCTTGGTAAGAAGCGCTTCGACGTTCTGTTTTTCTTTTCCGGAATCGCCCTGGCTGAACAGCAGTTCAACACCGGCTTGTCCTTGAAGAACTTTCAGGAACTGTGTTTCGTCCTGGATCCAGCGGGGCTCGTCCTTTGTGGGCAGCACAACGCCGATCTGCACTTTCGATTTCTGCTGCGCACCACCGGCAAACGCCATTGAAGCGACCAACAGAAGAGCCGAAGCTGCGACGATGATCTTCGAGATTTTTTTCATTGCATCCTCCTGATAAACTTTGCGGGAAAGCTCTTTTGCTGTCCCGTAAGGTAATACTATCAGAGGGATGGGGGTCAAAACGGACAACTTTCTGTCTTTTTTTGCCTGTTGTAGTCCTCGAGCGGCCTGCAACCCGAAAAAATCAGATATTGAACCGTAAAAAATTGTGCTTTAAAAAGTACTGTGAGTTACAGCCTGCGGCGACCGGCGGGAATGTTCCGGTATACTTCTTCGGCAGTATGGAAGCCGGAATCGATTATCACGTCTTTCATATTGTCCTTGCTTACCCCGACGGGCTCAAGCCAGTGTACCGGGACAAAACAGGTGCCGTTGTCGATAATGGTTTCGGGGGGAACAAACTCGTTCTTTGCCATGGCAACGGCAAATTCCGCTGCCTGGCGGGCCAGAAGTGAGATCGGCTTGTAAATTGTGATGAGCTGGGAACCCTCAACCACATACTGGCAGGCGGAAATGTCGGCATCCTGGCCGACGACGGGAATGGTGCCTGCAAGGCGCCGTTCCGAAAGCGCGCGGATTGCGCCGCCGGCAAGCCCGTCGTTTCCGCAGACAATCGCATCGATTATCGTGCCTTTATCCAGCAGTGCGGACACCTGTTCATAGGCCTGATCGTAACTCCAGTTGTCGGCATAGAAATCGAGCACATGATACACGCCCGGATATTTTACAAAAACAGAATCCTGCCCCTGCTTGACCAGAGAAACGTTGTAATCGGATTTTGGACCGTTGATAAACACGTAATTCCCCGACGGGGCTTCGCGAATAATCGCTTCTGCCATGATTCGCCCGACATCAACACTGTTGACGCTGACGTACAGATCGACAGGTGCGTTGCGGATAAGCCGGTCATACGAAATTACTTTAATTCCTTTTGCTTTTGCCTTTTGGACGGAATCGCTCAGAAGCTCCGCATTCTGCGGAATGATCACCAGAACATCGACGCCTTTGTCTATGAGATATTTGACCTGATTAACCTGTTCGTTCTGGTCGTTTGCCGCATTCTGAAAAATAACATCGGCGCCAAGCTTTGACGAAGCCGAAACAAACACGTCGCGATCCCGTATCCAGCGCTCAACGATAAGAGAATCGAGCGAAAAACCAATGGTGATCTGGCTGGCAGACGGAGAGCCGGACCCGGTTTTGCGGGTGTCTCGACAGGACGAGCAGAAAGGGGCGCAGAGCACAGCTACGGCCAGCAGGGCTGCCAGATTTGGACGGTTCATATACTCTCCCGGAATTCAGTCGGAGTAAGCCCCACGATTTTCTTGAACAGCTTGCTGAAGTAGTTCGGATCTGAGTAGCCCGATTCCGCGCTGATTTCCTTGATGCTTCGCGAATGGTCGCGAAGAAGATCCTTTGCGCGCTGCATGCGGCACATCGTTATATAGTCAATGAAGTTTTCACCAGTTTCTTCTTTAAATAGTTTGCTAAAATAGAACGGGCTGATCTCTACGCGCCGTGATATTTCTTCCAGCGAAATCTCCTGGGAAAGATTTTCGTTGATAATTGTGCACGCCTTAAGAATGATCGGGCTCATGCGGTTCTGCTTGTGCTCGCTGATGACACCGATACATTCGTCGATATTCGAAAGTATCAGATTTTCCAGGGTTTCCCGGTCGGTAATCGCCTGAAGCTGGCGAAAGGTATCTTTCCAGACGGCAAATCCCCCGAACTGGCTCTGCATCTGGCGCGTTTGGGCGCGGACAAGCACCAGCAGCGAAAACAGGGTGGTCTTCAATACCTGCAAGTCGTCGGGATAGTGCGCAGCGAACCAGCCGCACAGTGTGCCATACAGGGTGTGCACGCTCTGCAGGTCTCCCGAAAGCGCGCGGTCCAGGATTTTCTTCTCCGTATCAGCAGGATACGCGGCGCTGGAGATGGGCGAATCGGTAAAATCGGCAGCATGAAAAACGCCGCTCAATTCTTCGCTGCCGATAAGAGCCTTCAAGGAATCGTTATACGCAGGAAGAGACCGGGTCAATTGTGTTTCTATCGAACTGACACCAATACGGATGCGGTGCCCGAGCCGGGTTGAAAGCCGCGAATGCAACAGTACAAGGGATTGGCGGATTTCCTCCGCGGCGGCAGGATTGGCGGAATCGACGGGCACAAACACCACGACGCGATTGCGCATGAGCGGACCGATAATGCACGAACCCGACGAAAGAACAATGTCCCGAAGCGTCAGATACAGCTGGGTCCTGCCCGAATCCACAAAATCATGAATTTCGATGGTCATAAAATAAAATGACGAATCCTTGATATTGAAAAAATCCAGATAGGATTCCAGATCGCCCGTTTTATCGGACGGAAAGATCAAGGTATAGATAAAGTCGCTTTCGACAATATTGACGACCGAATCCAGCTTTTCGCGTATCTGGATTTCCGTCTGCTGTTTGCGTCTGCCGATATCGACCGAAGTCATCGCGTTGCGCATCGTTTCTGCAATGCGATTGCGATTTACCGGCTTTGAAAGATACTCGAACACGCCAAGGTTGATCGCCTGCTGTGCATAGTCGAACCGGTCGAAAGCGGTAAGCACGATCACCAGCACCGACGGACTGAACTCCT
Organism: Treponema sp.; assembly: GCA_004294945.1. Taxonomy (GTDB): domain Bacteria; phylum Spirochaetota; class Spirochaetia; order Treponematales; family Treponemataceae; genus Teretinema. Next base: position 4,512 of record SHOL01000039.1, on the reverse strand, counting down.
TGATCGCCTTGATCGCTTCTATACCGTTCAGACCGGGCATGCTGATGTCCATGAACGCGATATCGATTTTATTCGTCTGACATACTTGAATTGCGTCACTTCCGGAACGCGCGGTACAGATTTCCAGTTGTCCGGGAAAATTGCGTTCAAGAATAAAAGTCAGAGAATCAATAACGATTTGTTCGTCGTCCGCAAGAAGCACCTTATACATGCTGAATCCTTATCGAAAAAGTCGTACCCGGACCGTCGGCATTATCCCTGATATCAAAAATTTTCTGGTCATTGAAAAACATCCTGAGTCGAGTTATCACGTTGATCATACCGATACCGACAGAAGGGATTTTCAGCGGATCGCCGGAATCCTGTTCCGAAAAATAGGAACCATAGAGCAGTTTGTCTCGTGTCTCTGGAGTAAAACCGGCACCGTTGTCAGATACTTCGATATTCAGAATACCATCAAGATCGAATACCCGCAATGTAATTGTACCCCCGGATTTCATTGCAGAAATACCGTGCTTTACCGAATTTTCTACCAGCGGCTGCAGTACCATGCTCGGCATTGCAATATCGAGCCTGTCGGTTTTAATATCCTTGATATAGTTCATCCGGTCGGCAAACCGGACTTTCATGATGTACATATAATTGTCCACAAGGGTTATTTCGTCGGACAAAACCGTATCCTTGTCCATATTCTGAATATTGTACCGGAAAAAATCAGCCGTTTTTTCTATAAACGTACAGGTGTCGTCGGCGCCTTCCATCATAGCAAGCTGAGCGCCGGCGTTAAGCGTGTTGAACAGGAAATGGGGGTTGATTTGCGCCTGGAGGGTTTTGAGCTGGGCATCCTTGTACAGCTCCCGGATCTCGAGCTCCCGCTGCCGCAGCGCGCTTTCGATAGCCGCATTTTCGCGGATTGTCTCGATATTGTCGCGGATACTGACCGTCATGCGGTCAAAGGCGCGGCAGATATTGCCCACCTCGTCCCGGGACTGGCTCGCGAACAGCTCGACGTCAAAATCTCCGGCAGCTAGACGGTCTGCCGCGCGCGAAAGATCGACAAGCGGGCCGGTAATCCGCGTAATCAAAAGATATACCATAAGAAAATTGACGGTAACAACAAGAACGAGTATGCAAATACTCAAGACTTCAACCTTTTTCATATCCTCGAAAATAACACCGTATCCGCTGATATTGCGCTTAAAATACATCGCATTCAGATTGTGTACCGATTCGGTCAAGTATCCGTATACGCGGAGTGCGCTTCCATAATTGGCCGAGTATTCGGACACATTGTTCCCGCGGCGAGCGTAGACAGCCTTGTCTGCATACTCCAGAAACGACTCCATCAGTTTTTTTGTTTTATACTCCTGCAGCAGAACCGGATTGTCCGAAAGGCTCGTGGTAAAACGCAGAGCCATGGAATCCAGCTTTCCGCGCCAGCTAAAATAGTCTTCGATGCTCTCGAAGGTCCGAAGCCCGATATACCGCTCCATACTCGATTCAACGCGGTCCAGGACTGTCTGAAATTCGTTCAATTCCACATTTGTCCGGTATGCGTTCGTAATCGAAACGGCAACCGAGTTGGTGCTGATAAAACTGTACAGAACAACGATGCACATCAGCGCCGCAGTCATAAGAAACGAATAGAGCAGCCGATCGCGGATGCTGTACTGACGCTTGATTATCATTCCCGGTACACTCCCAGATTTTCAGCGTTAACGACATGCATGTCGGTAATGACATAGTCGTTCGTATGCCCGGTATCGAGGTATTCCACCAGCGATTCGATCGCACGGCGTCCCATCTGGCGCGCATCGACAACCACAACGGCGCTGACAATACCTTTGCGCAGATACTCGTAAATTTCCGGACTTTCGCGAAACGAAACTACCGACACCCGGTTTGTCTGGTTAAGCTCGATCAGAGACTGGGCGGCAAGCATCGTATCCTCCACCCGCAGACTGACGATTACATCCAGCGACATATCTTCCATAATTCGCCGGCGCACGGCTTCTTCAAACCCGGAGCCGGAAAAATCGGCCGAACCGAGCGGAACAACAGAAATCCCGGAAAACTGCCGTACCGCTTCGCGCATTCCCGACAGCATAATATTTTCTGACGACTTCCAGGCCGAACCGTCGGTCAGCACAAGAGCCCGGGAGGAGTTCCCTCCGGTACGCACCAGCTGTTCCCCCAAAAGCTTACCCAGCTCCCAGGACGAAACGCCGACAAATGAAATCCGCGGACTGGAAACCGAATCGTTTTCGAGCGTAACTACCGGAATTCCCTTTTTGGCGGCAAGCGCGAGATTTGCCCTCGTCTGCGCATCGTCGTGGACATAACAGAGAATACCGTCAACTCTGGCGGCAATCGCATAATCCAGGTATTCATCTGTCGACCGGCGGTCCGCACCGGACAGCGGACCAGAGAGTTCAACGACGCAATCAAGCTCTTCGGCAGCTTCAAGCGCACCCGCATAGACCATCTGCCAGAACGGAGAGTCGATTCGTTCGGCGATCAGCATAACATACCGTCCGTACTCTTTTCCGGGATCGATCCTGGAAGTTTTCGCCGCATTGACTCCAACCCGCAACTGGAGAAAGGCCGAACCGACTATGAGCGCTGCGGTTATACCGAGCAAAACGATGAAAACAGTGTTTTTATGCGCAGACTTCATTGATTGGGAAACTCCATGCTGTCTATAAAATACCGGTTAAACCCGGATTCGGCGGCAAGCGGAACGCTTTCGCATACGTCCAGAATAGCATGTATCCGGCCGGCAAGCGAATCGTCGCACAAAGAGCGCACAGCACCCCCGAGCGAAGCGTTACCCGGCGTCACTATTTTTCCCTCAAAGGCCCTGTCCAGCAAACCGGTACGCACTGCACTCCTTCCGGAAAGGTGAAAACCAAAGCCGCCGGCAAGATACACGCGGGCAACTTCGGAGGCAGTAATGCCGGCTTTTTCGAGCAAAACAGCAAGTCCCGCCCGAACAGCAGCAACAGCAAGCTGAAGTTCACGCACATCGGCGCCCGTCAATCGGAACGGCAATTCAGGATCAAGGATAATTCCGGACTGCTCACAGACCCGGGCCAGAGATCCGTCCGGCCTGACGAGCCCTGCATCCAGAGCGCACGCAAGAAAATCGAGCAGGCCGGTCCCGCATATACCGGGAGGCGCCTGCTCCGGATTTCCACGGGGATCGGGAATGCGCTCATACGCAAACCGGGTGCCGTTCAATGACACGGCAGACACGGCGCCGGGAAGGCTTCCGCAGCCGCAGGACACATGAGCGCCCTCGAATGCGGGTCCGGCGGCCGCCGACGCGCACCATACCCGCTTTCCGTCGAGCAACACTATTTCCGCGTTCGTCCCCAGATCAATGTATACGGCAGGCAGCGGCCCTTCCGGCGCTCCGCATGCGGCAATACCGGCAATCACATCGCTGCCGACAAAGGCATCGGCGCACGGCAGGACGGTAACAGGAAACCGGGCAGTTCCGTGCGCCAGAGCTGGCGGTGCGGACACTCCGGCAGCAAGGCTGGAAAAAGAAACCGGCTCGAACCGGAGCGAATGCGGCACAAACGGCGAACGGCCCAAACCGCATGCAGGAAGCCCCAGAAGCAAATGGCACATAACCGTGTTTGCAGCCACTACCATCTGCCGGATCGACGATGGACGAATCCCGGTTTTCCGGATCAAACGGTCAATCCCGGAATCAAGGTCCCGGATTGCAGCAGCCTGCAAGTCGGCTGCTGCTCCTGTGCAGGCCGCTTCGATGCGGGAAAGCACATCGGCTCCCAATTTCCGCTGGGAATTCATCAGGGAAACAGTTACTGCGTTTTCGCCGGTACCCGGATGGATCAGAGCCAGAGCGATTGTTGTGGTTCCCAGGTCGACTGCAATTCCGTACCCTTCTTCCTGACGCTCCGGACACGGACTTCCGGGAAGATCGCACGCAGTGCTGCCGCTGAACGCAACAACGGCAGAATACTCCGGAAAAGAGCCGGAAACGGCTTGCACGGTCACCGGGCCCGCAGGAAAGCACAAACAGGCAAGGCGAATGCCGGAAGACAGTTCTTCCGCGGAAAGCACGCGCTGTTCGGCATCGGATGCAGCCGGAGCAGACCCGATGCATCTGACCCGGCATTTGCCGCACGTTCCCGCTCCGCCGCACAGGGCTCCGGGAACAGAGCCGCCGAGAAGCTCGAATAACGACCTCATTCCGTCTCCGGATACCGTCACAGCCGTCATGATTGCGGCTCTCTTTCCCGAAAGCGGACAACAACAAGCACTGCGGAGATCAACAGCAGAATTTCGGTTGCAAGGGCTACCGCCAGCCAAAATCCGGACAGCTCCAGGCAAAAATCGAAAAACCCATGAAGCGCGGCGGCAGAAGCGGCAGCTGCACCGCGGACACACACGGAGACTCCGCGGACAAGGGCAAGCGAACAGATCACGGAAGAACAGACATGAACCGGATAGGCGGTAAAAAAGCGCACCGGGATTGCC
>SHOL01000038.1 GCA_004294945.1 Treponema sp. | reverse complement strand
GTTTCATACGGCTTAAGGCCGTACGGGCAGCGTTTGGCGCATACGCCGCATTTTGTGCAGTTTTCGATACGGCCCATCAATTCCTGCCATTCGGGGGTAAGCCACTGGGCGGTCGGCGAACGGCGCAAGAGTTCGCGCATGCGGTTGGCATTATGAATCGGGATATTCTCTGGACAGGGAAGGCAGTAGCCGCAACCGCGGCAAAAGTTTGCGGCAAGATCCCGCCGGTCCGCCTCAATGACTGCTTTCAGGGCGTCGTCAAGAACAGGGCAAGCCGTTTCAAGGTCGATAAACTCCTGCAATTCTTCTTTTTTTTGGATTCCCCAGACGGGCACAACCTGTTCGTACTGGCGCATCCAGGCAAAGGCAGCCGGTATGTTTCGGATAAGTCCACCGCCGAGTGCTTTCATTGCGATGAACCCGACATCTCGAGCCGCACACAGATTCGCAAAGGCAATGTCTTCTTCAGAGGCGAGGTAGGAGAATGGAAACTGGACTGTTTCGTAGAGTCCCGATTCCAGTGCCGACAGCGCAAGAGCGCGCGAGTGGTTGGTAATACCGAATGAACGGATTTTTCCGTCTTTTTTCGCTTCGGCAAGGGCGTTGTACAGGCCGTCCTCACCGTCAGGGAGCGGTATAAATGAAGGGTTGTGCAGCTGGTACAAATCAATATAGTCGGTTTGGAGCGCCTTGAGGCTGGTTTCCAGATCCCGCAGGAGGTCCTTACCGTTACGGGCGGGAGACTTTGTTGCAATGATCACATCCTTGCGAATTTCGTCCATTGCAAGTCCGATCTTTTCTTCGCTGTCGGAATACGACCGGGCAGTATCAAAAAAATTGATACCGCTGTCGTACGCGAAACGGACAAGAGATACCGCTTCTGCCATGTCGGTTACCCGCTGAATCGGTAATGCGCCAAACGCAGTGCGGGATACCATAAATCCGGTTTTTCCGAGCGCTATGTATTCCATTTCTAGAGTATCCCCTGACTCATGATGTGTTCGAACAAATCGTATCCGACCAGTTCGTGAAAACGGTCCACCATGTCCGGGACCGAAAAGAATTTCTCGACGACAAGACCTGCCGCGCCAATGCAGACTGAGCGGCTCCCGTCTTCGGAAAACTCGACTATAAGGTTGCGGTCAAGATCATAGATCCAGTTTTCGGCAATAGCCTGCTCCAGAAGCTCCTTGAGGCGGCCCTGGTGCGCAGGTAGATCGCCGGTAAAGACAACTTTGGTAAGGTCGACGCAGTTGACCAGGAAGGCAAGGTTTCGGGCCAGCTCGCTATACACCCGGTCCAAAACCTCTGCATCGTCCGGTAGTCGTTTTAATTCCGAATACGGAACAGTAAACTGTCCGGTCTGCGCAGTTGCGTATACCGTACGGAATTCCCCCGCGGTAAAATGATCTCCGTGGAGCACCCGCTCGCGTATGGCAAGGCCCGTCCCAATAGAGAGCCCGTGAAGGCGTTCACAGTCCGGTGCATAATCGCGGAATTCACCGAGCACTGCCATAAAATTACGGTTGCGGTTTTCCTGACGGAAGGCCAGTTCTCCCCAACAACAGCAGTTTGCATCGTTTTCTATAAACACCGGCTCGCGAATCGAACGGACAAGTTCGTCGCGAACCATGAACGGAGTACTGATGCCCATGGAATTCGACCGTTTGATTATTCCAGTGTACGGATCTATGATTCCGGGAAGTCCAATACCGATTCCGAGCAGCGGAATGTTGGAGTCCGCCATAACATCCTTCGCACGCGCGATCAGGTCTCGTATGTGCGGAACCAGATTCTCACGGTTTACCCGGAAAAAGCCGTCGAAGGAATGGATAACGTTCCCGGAAAGGCTTGTTATTACTGCAGAATAGCGGGTGTCCTGAACCTCAAGACCAAGAACGACACCGATATCGCCGTTAATTTTCAGGCTGATCTGCCTGCGCCCTACCCCGGTTTGATCAGCGTTCTTTCCGACGGTTACAACCAGATTGAGGTCGAGGACAACCTGCATGATTTTGGTTACCGTGGAACGGTCAAGATCGAGCAGTTCGGCGACCTTGATGCGGCTGATGCCCGGATTAAGCCAGATTGTCCGGAGTATGCGGGAAGTATTTATATTGTGTAGCCGATTGGTATCTGCCATGCCGTTGGAACGGAATGCCGCTGTGCTTGTCCCGAATCTGGCGCAAGCCGGATTCGGGACCGCAGGGCTACACCCGCTTGTAGTTCTTTATCTCCGCTCGAATCCGGGCTGCAAGCTCGGACCGGGGAACCCGGATCTGCTCCATGGAGTCGCGGAACCTGAGGGTTACCGTATTGTCTTCCTTGGAATCGTAGTCAACGGTGACGCAGAACGGTGTGCCGATTTCGTCCTGGCGGCGGTATCGCTTGCCGATGGCGCCGGACTGGTCGTAATCAGTCATGAAGTCTTCTTTCAGTTCGTTGCGGATATCCTGTGCAAGCTCTGCAAGTCCGTCTTTTTTCATGAGCGGAAGGATCGCAACCGTTACCGGAGCAATAAGCGGGTGAAATCGGAGAACGGTTCGCCAGTCGTCATCGTTGCCCTTGTCGGCTACTTTTTCTTCTTCGTAGGAATCGCAGAGGAACATAAGCACATTGCGGGTTAATCCGGCGCTGGTTTCGATAATGTACGGGATGTAGCGCTCGTTGCCGTTATCCTGGTCGATATACTGAAGATCTTTACCCGAGTACTTGGTATGCTGGGTAAGATCAAAATCGGTGCGGTTGTGAATACCTTCAAGCTCCTGGAATCCCATCGGGAATTCAAATTCGATGTCGTAGGCGTCCTTGGCGTAATGAGCGAGCTTTTCGTGATGATGCCAGCGGAGCTTTTCCTTACGGATTCCGTATTTCGGATAGTAGCTCATGCGCTGTTCCCGCCAGTATTCAAAGAACTTCTCGTCTTCGCCGGGTTTGACGAAAAACTGCATTTCCATCTGCTCGAATTCGCAGGTGCGGAAAATAAAGTTCTTGGTTACGATTTCGTTGCGGAACGCCTTTCCCACCTGCGCAATTCCGAAGGGAATCTTGAGGCGGTTCGACTGGGCGATATTCTTGTAGTTGACGTAAATACCCTGTGCTGTTTCAGGTCTGAGGTAGATCACGGAAGAGGAATCCTCCGCGGGACCAATGGTAGTCTTGAACATCAGGTTGAACGAACGGGGTTCGGTCAGCGGTCCACCGCATTTGGGGCATTTTCGCGCGGCGACATTTTCCGGCGATATCTGGGTGTCGTCGTCTGCCCGGAAGCGGCTCTTGCAGTCCTTGCAGTCGACAAGCGGATCAGAAAAGTTGGCGACATGGCCGGAAGCTTCCCATACGCGGGGATGCATAAGAATGGCGGCATCGAGACCGACAATGCTGTCATGCAGCTGTGTCATCTCTTTCCACCAGGCTTTCTGAATGTTGTTTTTCAGTTCTATGCCGAGTGGACCGTAGTCCCAGGCACCGTTTTGTCCGCCGTAGATTTCGGAGGACTGGAATACAAAACCGCGCCTTTTGCACAGGCTTACGATTTTTTCCATTGAAATCGAGTGATCTTCCATTTGTAAGGATTCTCCTTCGGCCCCGCTGGAGGCAAGAAACGGCAGGCTGCCGCTGTACGGATCAGCCCGACGTTCCAGGGGATATCGGCTATGCCTATCCCGAGGCACGTATGTTGTATCCCTCATACTACCACATCTTTTGAAGGATTGTATATCGGCTGTTCATTCAGGATTGCAGGATACCTGTTTCCGTATTATCATAAACATATCATGCGTTGTAAGCACATGCCAGTACATGCACTCAATACGGACTTTACTCGATGATTAAAAAGAAAATTTGCCTGTTGGGAACCTTCGGCGTCGGAAAAACAAGTCTGATACGCAAGTATGTCCAAAATATTTTTTCCGATGAATACATCACAACGATCGGCGTCAAAATAGAAAAGAAAAACCTCATACTGGACGGCAACAAAGAAATACTGCTTGTCATCTGGGATCTTGAAGGAAGCGATGATTTTCACAGAATCATCGATACATACCTCAAGGGAATGTCTGGCTATTTTGTTGTCGCCGACGGTACCAACCCCGAAACCATCGCAACCGCACAATCCATATCTGCACAGATGAAACAATTCTTTCCGGATACGCCTTCGGTACTGCTTCTGAATAAATATGATCTTGCACATGTCTGGGCAGTTCCGGAAGGAACCGAAACCGGCTTGACGCAACCGGGTCAGATGGTGCTGAACACCAGCGCAAAAACAGGAATGGGCGTCGAAGAAGCATTCGAAGCGATCGCGATCCGTATGGTGGAAACGCAGAATGACTGAAAATGAGGCTCTCAAGGTTCGTATCGAAGAAGCAATCGTGGACCTTGATCCGCGCGAACGAAAAACCCTTGAACAACTGGGAAAAAAACTGCGAGGCGCGTCGGTCACGCCGGAAACGCTTGCCCAAATGCTTCCCGAGGCGCTGGATGAATCCGGCGAACAACGGCAGGCCATAGCCTCTGCAATGACACCGCTGACCGAAGACGCAATCGGTCTTTCGGTGCAAAAAGATCCGGAAATTCTTTCCGGAGCACTGTTTCCGGTAATCGGGAGCGCAATCCGCAAGGCGATGGCAAAAATGCTTGCGGAAATGATGGCCAATATGAACTCTGGCCTGGAGTCTGTCTTTTCTGTACAGCGGCTTGTCTGGCGGTTCGAATCCATAAAAACAGGAAAACCGTTCCTGGAGATCATGCTTGCCCATACAATGGAGTACAGCATCGATCATGCATTTCTGATTCATAAAAACACCGGCTTGCTCCTGAAAAGCGTATCCAGAGCGGGATGCGCTACTGCCGATGACGATATGGTCAGCTCCATGCTGACGGCAATCCGCCAGTATATTGGCGATTCGCTTCAGCTTGCCGAGACAAGCGGCGTACAGGGGATCAACACTGGCGATTACACAATCCTTGTCGAAGAAGGTCCGAAAGCCTCGCTCGCGCTGATTATCCGCGGAACACCCGAACCTTCAGTCCGCACACTGATGCAGCACACGCTCGAAGCAATTCATGTTCGTTTTGCCGGCGCATTGAAATCGTTTCGCGGCGATACGCTCCCGTTTGAAAAGGATACAGAGCTTCTGGAAGCCTGCCTTTCCTGCAAAATTCGCGAAACAAAACACAAAAAACCGGTATTTGCACTTGCGTTTCTGATGATACTCGCCCTCGCAGCGGGATTTTTCGGAGTAAAGCATGCGCTGAAAACCGGCCAAGAGAACCGATGCATCGACGCCATCGATGCCGAAACAGGCATTCAGCTTATTTCTACGACACGCACATTCAGGACGGTCAAACTCTCGGTATTGAGAGACGCCAGAGCGCGCAGCCTTGAACAGATAATCGCAGAACACGATCTACAACTCGACGATTTTACCATTTCCGAAGAAGCCTTTTGGTCTCCGCATTTTTCGGAACCTCCTGCAGCACCTCAACGAAACATACCGGAACACCTGCTGGAAATTGCCCGCAGGCTTGCCGCATATAATGTGTACTTCGAACAAGACTCAGGAAGCCTTCGGGACGGTCAGGGGCAAATACTCATGGAAGCGGGCGAACTGGTCTCGCTGCTTGTCGAGGAGTCAAAAAAGGAAGGTTTTACCGCTACGGTAGAAATTACCGGACATTCAGCCGGATCGATACAGGATGAGGCAGGAATCCGGATAAGCGAAGAGCGGGCAAACATGGCGCTTGACGCATTTATCGAGATCAACGCGCCGCTGGTTGAATATGTGAGCGCACGGGGAGTCGGTGTTGCGGAACCGGTTGTTGCCGAAGAAAAAACCGAAGAAGACCGGATAAAAAACAGAAGCGTCACATTCAAGGCAGTTTTTCAGTAATTGCGGACACTATCGGCTCAACCGTATCTTTTGTAAATCCATACATTGACGTAAGCACGTCGCGGAGAAATCGTACCGGACGTTGCGTTTCCGGGGGAAAAAAGTAGACATAGCGGAACTCGAGCGGATCGTACAGATCGCAATTTTTGCCGCGCCGGTCCGCTTTTCCAGAATATACCAGAGGGGAATCAGCCAAAAACAGCTCATACCGGCCATTGGAAAAGCGGGTACAATGGTTCCGGGAAAATGGAGGAGCAAGAGTAACCAAGGGGTCGTGTCCCGTTTTGGCAATTCTGACGCACAGACGCGGATTGGATGTCGACAGCCGCGTACCCAAACCTTCGTAGGAAACTGTCGCGTTTCGGTCAAGGCGTAGAATTTCGATTGTACCGGTTTCGCCGGATTCAACCGATTGATAACATAGCACATGCCCAGGACCGCGCGGCGGCGTTTCCGGCCGATGATAGCCGAACAACGGTACGGCCAGCGCTTTCCGTACGCTGACAGCACCGAGAGTCCGGGGAACGAATTCCCGCCGTGCAAGCAAAAAACTCGAATTAGGTACAAGAGAATCAAGATACAGGAGCAACTCGTCGGTTTCCCGATCCAGATTCTGATCACTGGAGAACACTCCCCAGGCAAACAGAATCGCATACACGCGAATCAGCGATTTAATCCGGTAAATCTTTTCACGCGTCGGGTTTTGCGCAAAGTCCAGCAGAGAGCCGATGTCGCCAGAAATTGAAGGATCGACAGATGTCAGGACAGGTCCGGACAGAAGCGAAAGAAACGCCAGAATTGATGCCACCCGTTCCGAGAGAATTGTGTTGTGCATCATGTATCGAACTCCGGTTCCAGCTCGTCAATTTCCTCGTCGGAATGCTTTTCCAGCTGGTGAATTTCGGGATACACCGCTATAAAGGCAGAAACAACTGCAGGATCAAAGCGGGTGCCGGATTCTCTGATAATAGTGCGAACTGCATCATCGGGCAGCCAGGCTTTTTTGTAGATGCGTGCAGAAACAAGAGCGTCGTACACATCTGCCACAGCGCAAATTCGAGCCATCAAGGGAATGGAGTATCCGGAAATTCCTTCAGGATAGCCTGTGCCGTCCCATTTTTCATGATGCGATAACGCAACATCGCGGGCAGCATCGAACAACTTATGGCGATTTTTAGACAACAGCGCGGCCCCAATGGATGTATGGCGGCGCATGATATCCCATTCGTCTTCGTCAAGCGAGCCCGGCTTGAGCAAAATTGAATCAGGAATGCCGATTTTTCCGACATCATGCAAAAGACACGCATAAAAGAGGGTCTCGAGTGCAGACCGTTCCATTCCCAGCTTTTTACCAATAAGAACGCAGGAACGTCCGATACGGTACAGGTGACCCCCAGTTTCCTGTTCGCGGAACTCGGCTGCCTGTGCAAGCGTGTTGATAGCGCACAGGCGGGAATCATGGAGCTCCCGGGTTTGCCTGAGCACTTCAAGATTCAGCGCATGGCTTTCATCCCGAAGCATATTCATGATGCGGTCCAGCTTTTGGCCGGCTTCAGCCAGCTCGGCATTGCGAAGTTCGATCTGACGGTTCAGGAACACTAGTTCGTTTCTTTTTTGAAGAACCGCATGATGATGCACAAGATCATTCGAAATATCCTGAAGAATTATCAGCCCGCATTCAAAACCGACCGGAGGAGAAAGCACTGAAAGATTAAAACACACTACCCCATGCCGGACAGCCGGGAGCCTGAGTACACCGCCGACTGAAGAAAGAAGGCATGAAATCTCGGTTTCTCGCCCGACGAGCTCGGGGAATACATCAAAAAGGTCGAAAGTGGTTTCCGGAGCCCGTTCGCCAAGAAAATTCCAGAATTCGAAGTTTTTCCCCGTGATCATGCAATCCCGAGACACCGTTTCGCGATACATACCGAGAGCCCGCATGATTGTTGTAAGCATACAGTACAGCATAGCCTATTTTTGGGTGTCGCGGTGTACTTTTTATGCAACATCTTTGTTATATTTGTGTCGAATAATACAGAAAGTGGAGGCACTGATGAAAAGGAAAACAATTCTACATACTATCGGATCATTCCTGTATATCGTGTTTTTTTCACCGTTTGTTATGCTTTTTCTGATCAGCGAAGCAGCCGGACTGCTTGAGCGGTTTCAACCGCTCATGAACCGGGTACGGCAACGAAAAAATCTTCGCAGAACCTGGTCTAGCCTGTTCAGGATGGAATAACAGGAAGCTCGGGCGCGCACCCGGTACAGGGCCGGTCCCTTGCGGGATCGAGAACCGCTCCCCGTGCATCTTTCTTCGAGGTGGCTCCGAGCGTTCCGCGTTCGCCCGTCGAGGCGCTCCGTGCCTCAACATTGTACGAAAGGAAAAGAGAGCCTCCCCGCCGGGAACATCCGGCGAACCGCTTCTTGTACCAGCTCGTGCTGCGGCTCGTGAGGCAGGTCAACCCGGCAGGTCAGCCGGGAAAACGTTCGGCAAGCGTCCGGTCGATGCGGGCAAGAGAGGCTTCGATACCAAGAATCTGAATTGAACCGACAAGCGGTGGAGACACGCGGCTTCCGGTTACCGCCATGCGGATGGGCATCATCAGGTCGCCAAGTTTGACGCCAAGGGCTTCTGCGGCAGCATGGAAAAGTTCGTTCGCCTGTTCTTCGGTCAGACCGCCAATTTTTGCGATTACATCCTTTGCGGTACGCAGCACTTCGCGCGTTTTGGCCGCATCGAGCTTTTTCGGGACAATTTCTTCTGCCGGGGGAATGACGGGTTCGCCAAACAGAAAAGCGACCATCGCAGGTGCGTCGGTAAGAAAATGAAGGCGTTCGCGGATGAGCGGCATAACCTTCATCAGAGTGTCCTTTTGGGCTGCAGTCGGAACAAGCAGCGTCTGATCGGCGAACAACAGTCCTGCAGATTTTCGCGCTTCGGGACTGTTCTGTTCGCCTTCGCCGCATCCGCCGAACAGGCCGGAATTCGCGATAAACGGCCAGGTAAGGTCGAACAGCTCGTCGTCGGTCTTGAGCCGCATGTACTGGCCGTTGAACCACTCCAGTTTTTTATAGTCGAACACGGCAGGAGCCTTGTTGATGTGCTCCATCATGAACAGCTTGCCAAGCTCTTCGAGCGTGAACATGTCGCGCCCGTCCTCGTAGGAGCAGCCGAGCATGGCGACGTAGTTGATAATCGCTTCTTTCAGATAGCCGTTGTTGCGGAATTCGTTGCAGCTGGTTGCGCCGTGGCGTTTTGACAGTTTTTGGCCGTCCTGGCCCATGACCATCGGCAGGTGGCAGTATTCGGGATGTTCCCAGCCGAACGCCTTGTACATGATGACGTGGAGCGGCGTCGAGGGAATCCACTCCTGCGCGCGCATGACATGGGTAATTTCCATAAAATGATCGTCTACGATATTTGCCAAGTGATAGGTCGGGAAGCCGTCGCTTTTCAGCAGGACGGGATCGGGATTGACGTCTTCGTTCTTCCACTCGATGTCGCCAAGAAGCTGATCGTGGAATTTGGTTGAACCTTCGAGCGGAACTGCGAGCCGGATTACAAAGGGTTTGCCGGCGTCGAGGCTTTCCTTCACTTCCTGCGGAGAAAGGGAGCGGCAATGGCGGTCGTAGCCCGGAGCCATTTTGTTCATGGTCTGAATTTTCCGGATACGTTCCAGACGTTCCTCGTCGCAGAAGCAATAGTAGGCCTGCCCTTTTTCCACCAGTTCAAGCGCGTACTTTTTATACAGGTCGAACCGTTGGCTTTGCACATAGGGGGCAAAAGGACCGCCCTTGTCGCCGCCTTCGTCCCAGTCTATGCCGAGCCAGCCAAGAGTATCGTACAGGTTGCGGACATATTCCTCGCCGTAGCGGGTTTGATCGGTATCTTCGAGTCTCAGAATAAATTTTCCGCCTACAGAGCGGGCGTACAGGTAATTGAACAACGCGGTGCGGACACCGCCGATATGCTGCATCCCGGTTGGGGACGGTGCGTAACGGACACGAGCTTCCACTGGTATTCTCCTTCGATTTGAGCCAAGAAAGTATACCCTTTCTGCAGCCGATTGGACAAGATGACCGATGGCACCCGCCATCCAGCGGGAGCAGCTGGTGCAGCCATCCAGCGGGAGCAGCTGGTGCAGCCATCCAGCGGGAGCAGCTGGTGCAGCCATCCAGCGGGCGCCGCAGGTGCAGCTGGTGCCGCAGGTGCACACGTCTGGCGCACATGTGCGCGCACACACATCTGGCGCACGAACGTTTCTTGGACTATCATTAGGGCACCTCTAAAAACTGAAGTTTTTAGAGGTGCCCATTAATTGCATCACGCATGAGGCAATTGCAAAAATCAGTGATTTTTGTAATTGCAACAAATAATGTATTTGGAGTTCAACAACAAGTTATTGTATTATAAAGACTTGTTATTGAACTCCAAGAGCTTCTTGCAAAAGCAACCGACTTTTGCAAGAAACTCGCATATCTTTCCGGGAGGAAACGGTACATGAAGATATTGATTGCCGACGACGATTTTACCAGCAGAATTCTACTGCAAGGCTTTTTGCAAACCTACGGCGAGTGCACAGTCTGCACGGACGGTTTGCAGGCAGTAAACGCATTCAGATCGGCATTTGAAGAAGGAAGTCCCTTTACGCTGGTATGCCTCGACATCATGATGCCCGAACTCGACGGACAGGCAGCACTGAAAAAAATTAGGGACATTGAAGAAGAACGGGGAATCGCCGCTCGCGATGGAGTCAAAATTATCATGACAACCGCCCTCGACGACAAAAAAAATATCATCAGCGCATTCCGCGAACAATGCGACGTCTACCTGGTCAAACCGATCGACAAGGAAAAACTCGTCGAAAGCCTCAACACGCTGAATCTGATCGACTGACACACAGCGGGGAAATATGTCAGACACGCAAAACCAGGAAATTCTCAGACTGCAGAAAGAAAACAAGGAACTGCAAAACCTCCAGAACATGGTGCTTGGCGCGATTCCCGTCGGCATTGCGATCATCGATCGCGAAACCTGCACTATCGAAACAGTGAATCAGTCCATGTCCACACTGTTCGGAGCCCCGACTGAAGCTATGAAGGGGAAACGCTGCTGTCAGTTTTTATGCACCGCACCGGAGGGGTTCTGCCCTGCGCAAAACAACGACCTGCTCAAGGAGCCGTTCGAAGACAAAATCCTCCGCGTTGACGGAGGAATGCGAACCGTCCTGAAATCGGTCATTCCCGTGTACTACAAGAATCGAGACAAGTACCTTGAGTGCTTTGTCGACATCAGTTCGCTAAAAGAAACCGAAGAGCAGCTGGCGCATACCACATACTGGCTGCGCCTCGCAACCCGCGCAGGAGGCGTTGGAATCTGGGATCTGGATATCACGACCGGAGAAGAACACTGGGACGACCAAATGTATCGCCTCTACGGGGCAGACCGGGTAGAATTTCCCGACGGCGCCACAGCCTACGCACAGCGCATACACCCTGACGACGCAGATTTCCAAAAAAAAGAAATACAGCGCTGCATCGAAACTGGTTGCGATTACAGCGGAGAATTCCGCATTATCTGGCCCGACAACAGCGTTCACACAATCAGATCCTTCGCACTGTATCAATCAGATTCAGCCCGACACCCGGGCCACATGATCGGAACAAACTGGGATATTACCGACCAAAAAAACATAGAGGAAGAACTGTTACGTTCCAACAAGAACCTGGAAATTGCAAGCGTCCGTGCGAATGAGCTGGTGATCCAGGCAGAAGCGGCAAACGCAGCAAAAAGCGCATTCCTTGCAACTATCAGTCATGAAATGCGCACACCGCTCAACGGAATAATCGGCATGGCGAGTCTTTTGCTGGATACCGGACTGACCGGCAGCCAGAGGCAGTATGCAGAACTTCTTAAAAACGGGGGCGAATCTCTTCTGGCAATCATCAACAATATTCTGGATTTTTCAAAAATCGAAGCACACCGCATGACGGTCACCCAAGAACCGTTTAACGTTCGGGATCTCGTCATCTCTTCCATATCGCTGCTCATGCCTCTCGCCGAAGGAAAAAAACTGCGCCTGACGCACAACGTGTCCCCGGAAGTTCCGCACCTCGTTTCCGGCGATGCCGCGCGAATCAGACAGGTTTTGCTTAATCTTTTGGGAAATGCCCTCAAATTTACCGAAGAAGGTGCTGTGCACATTTCGGTCGAATACGAAACGAAGGGGGGCGAGAATCAACAGCTTCGGTTCTCGATCACCGACACGGGAATCGGTATCGCTTTCGAAAAGAGGAACCTGCTGTTCACGCCGTTTACCCAGCTGGACAGCTCTTCCACGCGAAAGCACGGCGGTACCGGACTCGGTCTTGCAATATCGCGGCAGCTGACCGAACTTATGGGCGGCACAATTTCCTATGAACCGAATCAGCCGTCCGGTTCAATTTTTAGTTTTACCGTCAAGGTTGCCCCCGGCACAGACCTGTCGATACCACCGGTTGCGGATGCGCAAGAGACAGAGAACACGGTTCTGAGAGGCAGACGCATCCTGATTGCGGAAGACAACACGACAAACAGAATAATCACTCAAAAAATGCTGGAAAAAGCAGGTTGTTCTACAGATATCGCGCACGACGGCAAGGAAGCCTTCGAAGCACGCATGCAGAACACCTACGATGCGATTTTGATGGATTGCCAGATGCCGGTAATGGACGGATACGAGGCAACCAGAAAAATACGGGCGTTCGAGCAGGCGAACAAGAAGCACAGTTCCGGTCGCCTGCCGGTAATCGCGCTTACCGCGCACACGTCGGCGGAAGAGCATGCAAAATGCCTGGAAGCGGGTATGGATGCATATCTGATAAAACCGGTGCGTCCGGCCGAGCTTGCGCAAACCCTGGCCGACCTGATCGATCTGGCGCAAGGAGGCCGGAAGATATTCGACAGGGCTGCGCTTCTTGAACGTACCGGCAACGACGCAGCACTCGTGCGGACCGTCGTTCGTGCCTTTCTGGCCGAAATCCCTGCGGAAATAACCAACATGTCAGAAGCTCTGCGGACGCAAAACTATGACGGACTGAGCATCTCTGCGCATAAAATCAAAGGAGCTTCGGCAAACGTCGGGTGCGCTGCGTTGAGAGAGGCAGCATCGGTACTCGGCAAATCGGTCGAATCGCGAGACCCGGTCGCTATCCGGAAATGCTTTGAATCGTTATGCAGGCAGTATTCTTTTGCACGGAGCGAACTGGAAAAAAGCAACGTATAACCGCGGATAATAGAACATCCCGGGTAAAGGGCTTTTCGACAATCCCTGCTGCACCAATGCTTTCTGCGGCAAGGCGGGCGGCAGAATCGCTGCGGTCGACAAGCACTATGCACGGTATTTTCGAACCGGCAGGACATAACAGCGCCGTTCGATACCACTGAATCAACGAGAGGCTGCATTCCGAGCCGGGAACACCGGTATCCAGAATAATACCATCGAAGCTTTCTCTTTGCAGTAGCACCTCTGTGTCTTCGCAGCGCGTTACGCTGCAAACAGAGTGGCCAAACCGCCCCAGAGTGCACGAAAGCACCTTTCCGGTGATAACCGTACAATTCACTGAAAGAATTCGCATGTGAGTCTCCAGGACCTGTTTTGTTTTACGTTTTATTACTTGAGGCTCTTACAAAAACAAGTATACCACGAAAGCGGAAACTGACAAGCTCGAAGGGGAAATTTTTTGTGGGCTGAACCCCGACTCCGACAGCTGGATGCTCGGGGTTGAAAAATCAGAACTGGCCAAGCCCGCCTTTTTTGACTTCAAAATGGGAGAAGGTCATACCGAACGAGGCTCTTCCCTGGGTTACAGAACGCAAAGAAGTCGAAAAACCGAACATTTTTGCCATTGGAGCCTGCGCATGAACAACCTCGACCGACGGTTTCGATTCCAGACTGGATATGAGCCCTCCACGCTGGGTAATCTGGCTCATAGCATCTCCGACAAAGTCTTTCGGGCACAGAATATCTACATTCATTACCGGTTCCAGAAGCTCCGGCGACGCTTTCCGGCAGGCTTCGTCGAACGCCATCGATGCTGCCGACGTGAATGCAAACGGAGTTGCGGTCAGTTCGTTGTAATCGACAGCCACAAGCGTCACGCCAACGTCTGCGCAGGGATATCCGTACTGGATACCCGACTGGAACGCGCTTGTTACCGCCTGCTCGATCGCATCAAAGATATCTTCCGGAGCTGCCGACTTCTTTACCATATTTACATAACGGTTTCCGCTTCCGCGCGGAAGCTGTTCCACACGAATTGTAACTCCCGCAGCGACATCCTTGCCTCCAAGATTTTTGCTGAACAGTTCGGAATGCTCAACCGTCGCAGTGACCGATTCCCGATACGTAACCTGCGGATTGCCGACGCGTGCCTGCACCTTGAAATCGTGTATCATGCGGGTAACAAGCACATCAATATGAAGCTCCCCCATACCGGATATGATCAACTGGCCGGTTTCCGCATCTTCCCGGCTTGTAAAGGTTGGATCCTCCCGGGAAAGAACTTCAAGCGTTTCCTTGAGCTTATCCCGCTCGGACATCGTTTTCGGTTCAATCGAAACGGAGATCACCGGTTCTGGAAAATGCATTTTTTCCAGAAGAATCGGCATACCTTCACTCCCGAGCGTATCGCCGGTCTGCGCGAGCTTCGGGCCTATAAAAACCGCGATATCTCCTGCTTCCACCGAATCCATTGGTTCTGATTTGTTGGAGTGCATTCTGAGAATCCGGTTAACGCGCTCCCGTTTTTTCTTTCCGACATTGTATATCTGGTCACCGTTTTTTATCTTGCCGGAATACATGCGAACATAACACAGCGAACCGGCTTCGCGGTCGTACTGGATTTTAAAAACCAGACCGAGCGCTACTCCGTCCGGAGTGCAGGGAATCTGCACTTCTTCCTCTTTTTTGGTATGAAAGCCCACTGCCGCCGGAACCTCGTCCGGAGCAGGCAGATAATCGACGATTGCGTCGATCAGCGGCTGGATACCCTGATTTCTGCGGGATGCACCGCATAAAAACGGGACGAAGGTCCGGGAGAGTACCCCTTTTCGTATCTCTTTTACAATCAGCTCTTCCGGTACATCCTTGCCGTCCAGAACAAGCTCGGTTATTTCGTCAGAACCGGAAGAGATCACGTCCAGCATTTTTTCACGCCAGTTCCCGGCCTCTTCGGTACGCTCCGGAGCAACCGGAGAAAATTCCATCTTTTCCCCCTCGGAGTCCGCATCCCAGCGAATTTCGCGCATTCGCACCAGGTCGATTACACCCTCAAAATCGCCGCCCTGCCCTATCGGAATTTGCAGAGGCAGGCACACTGCGCCGAATTTTTCATGAACATCGTCAAGTGCTCTAAAAAAATCTGCCCCGACACGATCCATTTTATTGACGAAACAAATGCGGGGAACGGAATACTGGTCCGCCTGCCTCCAGACAGTTTCAGTCTGGGGCTGCACGCCGCCGACGGCACACAGAACTGCAACGGATCCGTCCAGGACGCGGAGAGATCGTTCGACTTCCGCCGTAAAATCGACATGCCCGGGCGTATCGATAAGATTGATCTGATGATCGCGCCAGTATGTCGTGATCGCGGCGCTCTGGATTGTAATACCCCGTTCCTGCTCCTGGGACATCCAGTCCATCGTCGCCTGGCCATCATCAATTTCACCAATCCGGTGAATTTTACCCGTATAAAAAAGGATGCGCTCCGATGTGGTAGTTTTTCCCGCATCGATGTGCGCCATTATTCCAATATTTCTCATTGTATTCAGCATAGTGCAACTCCCGTTCAGGCCAATACTACCTGTTTGGACCGCTTTCCTCAAGAGGCAGAAGATGTGCGCTTGTTCCGGGCCTCACTCTTGCACAGAAAACCATTCCGGACTATATTTGTTTCTGACAGAAACTTTTAATAACGGAGCGTATATGAGCATACCGAACCGACCCTGGCTTGATTCGACACTCCCCGAAACCAAACGGATACAGCTGCTGCTGAACGAGATGACTCTGGAAGAGAAAATCGCCCAGATGGTGCAGATCAGCTACAGCGTCGTACCGGAGAAAACTGCAGATGAATGGGCGGTTCGGGGAGCCGGCTCGTTTTTGCATGTGCTTGGAGACAATGCGCGCCGGCTGCAGCGTCTGGCTACCAAAAACCGTCTGGGGATTCCGGTTATTTTCGGCATTGACGCAATACACGGACACGGCCTTCACAACGGCGCAACCGTTTTTCCCACCCAGCTCGCGCTCGCCTGTTCCTGGAATGAAGACCTTGCATACCGCGTTGCGCGCGCAACAGCAAAAGAAGTCGCCGCCGAAGGGCTTCACTGGACATTTTCGCCGGTTTTCTGCCTCGGCAGGGACCTCAGATGGGGACGCATCAACGAAACATTCGGCGAAGACAAACTTCTTGCCGGACGCCTCGGAGCGGCAATGGTCCGCGGCTACCAGGGAACCGACACCAGAAATCCCGACAGCATTATCGCCTGTGCAAAGCATTATATTGCGTACGGCGAAAGCACCGGAGGCCGGGATTCCTACGATGCTCCGGTTTCGATCAGGAACGTGCGGACAAACTTCTTGCCGCCGTTCATCGAGGCGGTGAAAGCCGGATGCCTGACCTTCATGGCCGGCTACAATCCGGTGGACGGCGTTCCCTGCTCGGCGAACGAAACGCTTTTGCGCGATATTTTAAAAAATGAACTCGGTTTCGACGGGTTCGTCGTGACAGACTGGATGAATACCACCAGCCTGATGAGCCGACAAAAAATGGCCGCACACATGAAAGATGCATCCCGTATCGCCCTTGAATCGGGAAACGATATGATAATGACTTCTCCGGAGTTTTACGAATCGATGCTTGCCCTCGTCCGCGACGGAAAGGCAGACATTGCGCAGATAGAAGATGCAGTCACACGGATCCTCGCCGTCAAATTCCGCGCAGGCCTGTTCGACGTACCAGAGAAAATTTTGACCCTCCCAACAGCCGAAGATCCCCAAGCGGAAAAAGCACGCGCTGTATTTGCCTGCAGCGAACACCGCGCTCTCGCGCTCGACGCTGCACGCGACTCTATCGTCCTTCTCAAGAATGAAGATCTTTCAGGAGTTCCAGCTCTTCCGCTCCGCACCGGAAACGATGCCGCCGGAAAATCAGTCAAGCGGATAGCAGTCATCGGACCGAACGCGGATTCAGTCCGGGCCCAGTT
>SHOL01000227.1 GCA_004294945.1 Treponema sp. | reverse complement strand
CGCCCGCCTGCATACAGCCTTCCAGCAGCCCTTCGCGGGCTGCGCCGCGGTCTACCAGCGTGGACTCCCGGTACGACTTTTCGCCAAGCTCCGTACCCGTCAGCCACACCGCCGAAACGCCGAGGCTCGCAAGGTCGCGCAGAATGCGCTTCAGCTGGATAGGCCGCGGAAAGCCGATAACGGCAATCAGCGGATGAAGCGGGCGCATCGGCCGCGTCGGCGTAAACACAAAGGACAAACCCTGATCGTCCATCGAAGTAATCGACGCCTCCCCCTCGCTTCCGTTTATCACGCCTGCCTGGAACGAGTCGCTCTTCCTCTTGTGCAAAATTTTCTTGATATGCTGATACCGCGCATCGCCGCGCGAAAAATAGGTTTCTCCGTCGAACAGCACAATATTCATGACGGGTATCAGTATACCAAACCGGTTTGACTTTTCATACCTGCAGGCCTATATTTTGGCAATGAACAACACCATCGAAACCTCGGCGCGCATAGTCGTCCGGGACGTCCTTGCCCTCAAGAAGGGCGAACAGTTCCTTATCATCACAAATCCGTCGGAAGACGTTATGGCAGTCAGCCGGGCCCTGTTCGACGCCGCAACGGAAGCAGGCGCAGAGCCAACCCTCGTCATACAGAACGAAAAGACACAGCTCGACTTTGCCAACAAGGCAGCCCTTGCATCTTTCGGTGCGATGCCCGAAGTCTGCGCCTCGATTTCGGCGAACAAGATGGGCAAGGACCGTGCCGCAAGCGAAAAACCCCTTCAGCTGGGAGACCAGAGCTTCGACCATGTCTTCCATTACCAGATGGACGGACTGCGCTCTCTCCGCGCAATCTGGACACCCGGAATCACCGTGGACATGTTCTGCCGTACCGCAGGCATCGACTACGGTTTGTTGAACCGGCGGTGCAGCGCCATCTGCGACATTCTTGAAGGCGCCGACCGGATTCATGTTACCGCGCCGGGCGGAACCGACATTGTGGTACCGGTAGCCGGCAGAAAACCCCTGCGCGACGACGGAGACTTCCGCTCGGGCGGAACGGGCGGCAACATTCCCGCAGGCGAAGTGTTTATCAGCCCGCTTCCCGGCAAGAGCGAAGGAGTCATCGTGTTCGACGGTTCGATCAGCCTGAACGAAGGCGACATGATTGTCGAAAATCCGGTTCGGGTTGTTTACGAAAAAGGATTTATCACCAGCGTAACCGGCGGACTTGAAGCCGAAAAGCTCCTCGCGTCGATCACGGCCGGAGAAAAGACGGCATTCCAGTTCGAGCGGGACGGGAAGCTGCCCGCCGGCGAAGGCGCCGTCCGTTCCCGCAACTGCCGGGGCCTGGGCGAACTCGGAATTGGACTGAATCCGCATGCGGAAATCCGCGGCAATATGCTGGAGGACGAAAAAGCCTTCCACAGCTGCCATTTTGCGATTGGCAGCAATTACGACAACGATGCCGAAGCGATGATCCACCTCGACTGTCTGGTCAGAAATCCGACCATTCGCGTTATCTACCCGGACGGTTCGGACGCCTATATCGAAAAAGACGGCATGCTGTCGCCTTCGCTGGAGGCAATACAATGAGCGAAGGGACGAATTGTACCGATCTGGTTGCGCGCCAGCGCGTGTATTTCAATTCCGGAGCGACGCGTCCGGTAGCATTCAGGCGTGTCCAGTTGGACAAGCTTGCACGGGTGATCCGCGACAACGAGCAAGCGATTCTCGGCGCCCTGCATGAAGATCTGGGCAAAACCGATTTCGAAGCGTTCACCACCGAGATTCTCCTCGTTCTGGAAGAAATTGCGCTGATGAAAAAGAAGGTTGCGCGCTGGGCCAGGCCCAAACGCACAAGCGCGGGACTGTTCAACTTTCCGGCGCGCGCGCTTGAATTCCGCGACCCGCACGGGGTGTGCCTGATCATGTCTCCCTGGAACTATCCCTTTCAGCTGACGCTCATGCCGCTTATCGGCGCGATTGCCGCAGGAAACACCGCCGTGGTCAAGCCGTCCGCCTATTCGCAGTCGACAACGGCGCTGGTCGCAAAACTCCTGACCGCTGCGTTTCCGCCCGAATACATCGCCGTCGTCGAAGGTGGACGGGCAGTGAATCAGGACCTTCTGAAGCAGCACTTTGACTACATCTTCTTTACCGGCAGCGTAGAAGTCGGCAAGCTCGTCATGGAAAGCGCCTCCAGGTTTTTGACTCCCGTCACGCTGGAGCTTGGCGGGAAAAGCCCCTGCATCATAGACAAGAGTGCGGACGTTGCTCTTGCAGCAAAACGCACAGTCTGGGGAAAGTGCATCAATTCGGGCCAAACCTGCGTCGCGCCCGACTACATTCTGGTGCACGAGTCGGTCAAGGACGCGTTCATTGCCGAAGCGCAAAACAGCATTATGCGTTTTTACGGGCCGACCCCACACCTGAACCCCGAGTTCCCGAATATTGTAAACCGGCATCACTTCGACCGGCTCTCTGCACTGATCGCGGGAGCGGAAGCGGCGAACCCGAACGTAAAACTCGTTTCTGGAGGAACAGCCGATCCTGCGCTGCGGAAAATTGCACCGGCGATTCTTGACGGCGTTTCCTGGGACGATCCGGTCATGCAGGAAGAGCTTTTCGGCCCGATTATCCCGATCCTGACCTGGACCGATGAAGAAGAAATTATCCGGAAAATTCTTTCGCGGCCGCGCCCGCTCGCGCTCTATCTTTTTACGGGCGACAAGGCGCAGCAAAAACGCATACTACGCCGCATACCGTTTGGCGGGGGCTGCATCAACGACACGATCATGCACGTTGCAACCCACACCCTGCCCTTTGGCGGGACCGGCGAAAGCGGCATGGGCGGCTACCACGGCAAGTCGACGTTCGACGCTTTTTCACGGATTAAATCCGTTGTGGACAAGTCAACGCGCATCGACATCCCGCTGCGCTATGCTCCGTTTGCCGGCAAGTACCGCGCGTTCCGGAAATTCCTGTAAGACGCAGGTGCCGGCGCCAGCGCAGGTACCGGCGCCGCTCGTCAGGCCTGCC
>SHOL01000226.1 GCA_004294945.1 Treponema sp. | reverse complement strand
CACAAACGGAGTAAGGGATGTGAAATAAATAAGTTGTCATTGTAAAATGCAAAAAGAACAAGTTTGTTGTTATAAGTTATTTGTTTTACGTCCCTAAGTGAATTACAACCGGATAGAATGATTACGATATTAGGTATAGAATCTTCCTGCGACGACACCTCGGCAGCGGTTATCCGCGACGGTGTCATTTTGTCGAACGTGATTGCCTCGCAGGCAGTACACGAGCGGTATGGCGGCGTGGTGCCCGAGCTGGCATCCCGCGCACATCAGCAGAACATCATTCCCGTGGTGCACGATGCCCTGAAACAAGCGGGCGTCACAAAACAGGAAATTTCGGCGGTGGCTTTCACGCGCGGGCCGGGATTGTTGGGCTCGTTGTTGGTAGGAACCTCCTTTGCGAAAGGGCTCTCCTCTGCTCTTAATATCCCGATGGTGGAGGTGAACCATTTGCAGGCACACGTGCAAGCCCATTTCATCAAAGAAACCCCGGACGATACGAACCGACCGGAGTTCCCGTTTTTGTGCTTGCTGGTTTCGGGCGGTAACTCACAGATTATTCTCGTGAAATCGCACCGGCAGATGGAGATTATCGGGCAAACCATCGACGATGCCGCCGGTGAAGCCTTCGATAAATGCGCCAAGGTGATGGGCCTGGGTTATCCCGGAGGACCTGTCGTGGATAAATTAGCCAAACAGGGCGATCCCGGCCGGTTTACTTTCAGCAAGCCCCATATCGCGGGATACGATTATAGCTTCAGCGGCCTGAAAACATCGTTTCTCTATTTCCTGCGCGACGAACTGAAAACCGACCCCGGCTTTATCGGGAAAAACAAGGAAGATCTCTGCGCGTCCCTGCAAAAAACGATCGTCGATATATTGATGGATAAGTTGTACCGCGCGTCAAAAGAGTTAAAAATAAAGGAAGTGGCCGTGGCGGGCGGTGTGTCTGCCAATTCAGGCTTGCGCGCTGCTTTTGAAGATTATAGTCGCCGTTATGGATGGAAAATACATATCCCGAAATTTGCTTATACTACCGATAATGCGGCTATGGTAGCTATCTCAGGGTACTACAAGTATCTCGACGGTGAGTTTTGCGGAAAAGACGTGGCGCCTTACGCCAGGGTATCCATATAACAGTATTTTAAAAATTAACCAACCATATATTATGTCACAAAAAGAGATTCCTGCTGTGGAAGAAAATAAGAAAAGTCTCAACTTCATTGAACAGATTGTTGAAAACGATTTAAAAGAAGGTAAAAACGACGGCCGTGTGCAAACCCGCTTTCCGCCGGAACCCAACGGGTACCTGCATATCGGGCACGCCAAAGCCGTGTGTATCGACTTCGGTATTGCCGAAAGATACGGTGGCATTTGCAACCTTCGGTTCGATGATACCAATCCGGTCAAGGAAGACGTTGAATACGTGGATTCCATTATGGAAGATATTCAGTGGCTCGGATTTCAGTGGAAGAACGTGTTTTACGCCTCCGATTACTTCCAGCAGTTATGGGATTTCGCCGTCCAGCTTATCCGGGAAGGGAAAGCCTATATCGATGAGCAATCGGCCGAAGAGATTGCGCGCCAAAAAGGGACGCCAACCGTTCCCGGGACGCCCAGCCCTTACCGCGAACGTCCCGTCCAGGAATCGCTCGACCTGTTTCAAAAGATGAATAGCGGTGACGTTCCTGAAGGAAAAATGGTGCTGCGCGCCAAAATAGATATGGCGTCGTCAAACATGCACTTCCGTGACCCCATCCTATACCGGGTCCTCCATATCCCGCACCACCGTACGGGGACTGCCTGGAAAGCCTACCCCATGTATGATTTTGCGCACGGGCAATCCGACTATTTCGAAGGCGTGACCCATTCTATCTGCACCCTGGAATTTGTGGTACACCGCCCGCTTTACGATTGGTTTATCGACCAGCTGGCCACCGATGATTACCGTCCGCACCAGTACGAGTTCAACCGCCTGAACATGACCTACACCATGATGAGCAAGCGCAAGCTGCTTCAGCTCGTACAGGAGAAGCTGGTTTCGGGATGGGACGACCCGCGCATGCCCACGCTTTGCGGACTGCGCCGCCGCGGCTACACACCACAATCTATACGCAACTTTGTCGATAGTATCGGCTATACCAAATACGACGGGATGATCGACGTGTCGCTCCTTGAATTTGCCGTGCGCGAGGATCTTAACAAAAAAGCCGTCCGCGTGTCGGGCGTTATCGACCCCGTAAAGCTTATCCTCACGAATTATCCCGAAGGACAAACGGAAGAGATGGAGGCGATCAACAACCCCGAGGACGAATCGATGGGAAGCCGCCGGGTTAAATTCTCGCGCGAACTCTGGATCGAACGCGACGATTTTATGGAAGACGCACCCCGTAAATACTTCCGTCTTACGCCGGGAAACGAAGTACGCCTGAAAAATGCCTACATCGTGAAATGTACCGGATGCAAAAAAGACGAAAACGGAAACGTTACGGAAGTATACGCCGAGTATGATCCGCAGACCCGGAGCGGGATGCCTGAGGCTAACCGCAAAGTGAAAGGAACCATCCACTGGGTGTCGGTACCGCATGCCATCGACGCTGAAGTACGGCTTTACGACCGGCTGTTTATCGTGGAGGATCCGGCCGGAGAGAAAGAAAAGGACTTTCGCGAACTGCTGAATCCCGATTCGCTTATCGTGAAGAAAAACTGCAAGGTGGAAGAATACCTGGCCGGAGCTGCACCGCTAGACAGCTTTCAATTCCAGCGTATCGGGTATTTTAACGTAGATACCGATTCTACGGGCGAAAAACTTGTCTTCAACCGGACAGTAGCCTTGAAGGATTCGTGGAAGAAACAAAATAGTTAAAATGGACGAGGAACTGGACGACATATCTTCCCTGGTGGAAAAATACGAGCAAATGAGTATGTTCGGCAGGAAAATTTATTTCGATGCCGACGAGTTTGCTGTGCTTGCTGATCATTACAACAATCTGGGAGACAATGAACTGGCCGAAGAGATTATTGAGGAGGGACTCAAGATGCATCCAGCC
>SHOL01000225.1:1487-3072 GCA_004294945.1 Treponema sp. | reverse complement strand
GACAGGGCAAAGTTTCTGAGCACGCGTTCCGCCGCGCCTTCCCATTCCTCCTCGCCCGGCGCGATGCGCATCAGTTCTCCGCAAAACGGAACGTCTTCGCACGGAATGTCGAGGGCGCGGCACAGCGAATGGCGGATGTCAATCTGCTCGAGCGGAATATTGCTTTCGCGCCCGGCAAGCGAAGCAAGCTCTTTTTCGATGCCAAGATGTTCAGCGCGCGTTCCGTGTATTGCGACATCGATCTCTGAAAGACTGTTTTGCAGCTCGGCTTCCCGTTCCGACAAAAGGCGCACCGCATCGGCGGACCGAATTCGATTTTCCTCGAAAGAAGCAGCGTCGTCCGCCCGGGGCAAGGAAGCACGGGTCCGAATATCGTCATAGCGGACGAAATTTTCCCGCAACACATCGCGCGTACGCTCCAGCGCAGCCGCTCTCACGCGGAGCCGGTCCAGCTCGTCGCCGCCCTGCGTTGCAATAGATTGCCGGAGGGCATCCCGCTCGGTGCGCAAAGCGGCAGTATCGGACTCGGCATGCGCAAGCGCAGTTCGCTTCACGTCGAGGTGTATTTGCGTATCGTCGATCCGCTGCTCGAGCACGTCCTTCCGCTGCCATTCGAAATACGGATCGATTGCAGCGCGAGATCGCACCAGAGCTTCCCGTGCGGCCATTTCGGCGGCGTACGCATCAAGATTGGCGACCAACGGACTAAGCCGTTCAATCTGATCCTTCGCGCGTACAATCGCCTCGTGCGCACGGTCAAGGTCATCAAAGTGGTGAATGAGCGCCTCGATTTTCGACTCGCTGTCAAACGCTTCCAGCATGTGCCGCCTGACAAAATCGGTCAAATCGCCAACCGATTTCATCGAAACAGTCTGATGGAAAAGCTCGAGGGCCTGTTCGTTCTGTATACCGAAAATGCGTCGCCAGGAAGTGCTGTAGCTGCGAAAATCCTCGAACACCTCGGTAGTCCTGATGTTCCGCAGCGCGCGCCGCAGTTCTGCAATATCGGAACCGAAACCGGAAAAGTGCTCTCTGATATCAATATCCGTTTCCGAAACGACATAGAAACGGGCAGGTTGACCTTTGGTGTCCTTTTGCCAGAACACCTGAGCCAAAGACACCGTCTGGCCATACCCCTCGTTCCTGAACACGCCCAGAATTACCGAATAGTCCGACGAACCGCGCAGCGCGACAGAACGTGCGACAAGCCCGTCATCTCCCCGTTCGGACTTGTAATAACCGAGCACATACGACCGAAGATCGCGCTCGCGGGAACCCGCCCCAGCAGCCCTGTTGTAGGCAATGCGGTTCGCCGGAATGAGCAGTGTCGTCATCGCATCTACCAGGGTCGACTTGCCGGATCCGATATCGCCGGTCAACAGCGCATTTTTTCCTTCCAGAGGGAAAACCCACACCCTTCCGTTGAACGTACCCCAGTTGTACACCTCAAGGCGCTGCAGCCTGAAACCGGCGAGCTCATCTCCTTCCGAAAAATCCAGCAACCCGTCATTCACCGCCATCATCGTCGAGTGCTCCCTTTTTTCCATACGAAAATCCGCGATATTCAGCAAGCCGGCGGTCGAAC
>SHOL01000225.1:0-1477 GCA_004294945.1 Treponema sp. | reverse complement strand
CCGACAGCCACTGGGCGTCCACAAACACCTTTAAAACGCGCCGCACTTCTATGCGTTTTTTATCGTCCCCCAAAAATCGGATAAACCCGAGTTCATGAATTTTGTTGATATACGAATCGAAGCGCGAGAGCCACTGTACCTCGTTGTTTCCTTTTTGCAGAAAAACTTCCACCTGCTTTGCAAGATCGTCGCGGTCGATAATAAGCCGGGGATCGGACTGAGCGGCGTCATGTTCGGCGAATTTTTTTCGCAGCAGAGCCAGCAGAAGGCTCACCGGATACGAAAGCTGACGGCGTGTAATAAGTCGCGGAATCCCCTCGCCGTTGTCGGCACCATCCTCGGTCGAGTTCCTCAGAAAACCGTACCCCTCTTCTTCGGATACAGTCAACGTCAAACCGAGCACAGCCATATAATCCGTAGCTTCGCTCCGGTATTTCAGAAGGCACTGCCATAAGGCCTCGTCATCCTCGCGGTACACAATTCCGCGAAGGAGCTGCACCAGCATTCGGGAATACAACGGATCGTTCATTTTCATTCATGCTTCCTGCAAAATAATATACGGGGAATCCGCGCCTTCCGGAACGCATCCTCGCCGGGCTGCCAGACCACAGTCTCGCGAACAGAATCATCGACAACATGCCAGGGACGCTCGCAGGCAATCTGAAAATACGCCACCAGTTCAGCCAGTCCCAATTCAAGCGGAAAACGTGCAACAAGCGAACCGAGCGACACCTGGGCTTCCTGCAAAAGACAGGTTTCGATGTTCCGTTCAAGGCGTTCGCGGTCAACATACACTTGCGCGGAGAGCGCCGCCAGATCGAGCTCTTCTGCTCCCGACTCCGGTTTTTCGCTGTCGAGCAACACTTTAACCGGCGGAGAAAAAAGCGGATATTCCAGCGGTAACGTGATATCGCATTTGAACCCGTCAATTTCCATGGCGAACGGCACCCGCACAGCAGCATTGACCCGCACAGCAGCATCGCCCCGCACAGAAGCATCGACTCGCACAGCAGCATTGACCCGCACAGCAGCATCGACTCGCACAGCAGCATCGCCCGGCGGATCGTCGCGCAACGCAACCGCATGCCGCTCGATCGACTTGAGAATTTCCATTATCCGCCGGTTTTCAAGAAAACCCTGATCGTCAAGATAACGCCTCAGCTGTGCCGAAAGCCGGGCAACACGCCGCTGCGTCTGTTCGCCGGCCCGGATCCAGTCGAAATGCACATGGCGCAGTCTGCGGTCATCGAGCAGATCGCCCAAATCCGGAATTGCAAACGTACGGTCAAGCAGCAAATCGAGCTCATCCTGACTTGCCGGCGACATGATAAAATCCCAAAATGCGTGAAAACTCTGCCCTTCGTCAGAATCGCGGATATCGTCGTGTCGGTCGAGAATACGCGAAAGCATCCCGCTTTTTTCGCCGTCCCACAACGCAATTTCCTCGCGAATCGACCGGTCAAGATCAATAAAGTTT
>SHOL01000224.1 GCA_004294945.1 Treponema sp. | reverse complement strand
GTCTCTGGAGCGGACGGGATCGAATGTCGGATACCGGTATCCCGCAGAAGGAACGAGCGCGGTCCCGGACGGCATCGCCCTCCTTTCAGGCGCGAAAAACCGCGCGGAAGCGCTCGAGTTCATGGAATTCGTGCTCGGTCCGGATGTCCAGAAAATCCTGCTGCCCCGCTGGCAGCGGCGGCCGGTCAGGCTCGACGCGGAAAAGGCAGGTCCCCTTCTGAAAGGAAAAATTATCAGATACCCGGTCGACGAAGCGGCTGCGTCCCGCGACGCTATCCTCGAACGCTGGAAGATCCTTCGCGCAGCAGAGCTTCCCTGAACTCGCTCGGCGTACTGCCGGTCACCTTGCGGAATACCTGGGCAAAATAGCGCGAATCCGCGTAGCCCACAAGATCAGCAATTTCGTACACCTTTACCGAAGGATCGCGCAGCAGTTCGACGGCGCGTTTCACCCGGACGTACATGAGATAATCTACGAAGGTGTACCCGGTTTCCTGCTTGAATATCCTGCTCAGGTGCCCCGACGAAATGCCCAGTTCGGCGGCGGCCTCATCTATCGTTATCCCGGAAATAAAACGCTCGCGGATCAGGCGGACCGCTCTCGAAACATGGCTCTCGGACGGCCGACCTGCGGTCGACGATCCGTCGGAGCCCGACTCCTGGAACTCGTTGAATACGGATTTCGCAGCCGCTTCCCGAGCCTGGCGCTCGAGAATGCGGTCCCGTGCGCGGCTGAGCGCGACCGAAAGATCCTTGTCGTCCACCGGTTTCAGCAAATACTCGCCGACCCCGAGTCTGAGAGCCTGGCGCGCGTATTCGAACTCCGAGAAACCCGACAGCACGATGCATTCCGGAGGAGGAGAACCGTCGGCGCCTGCTCTGGAAACGAGCTCCTCGATAAAGGTAAGGCCGTCCATGCCGGGCATCCTGATATCGGTGATCACGGCATCGGGCTTCACCCGTTCGGCGAGAACAAGCGCCTCTTCACCGTCGCCGGCCTCTCCGCAGAAAAGAAAGCCGAGTTCTTCCCAGGGAGTCAGAAGGGAAAGTTCCTTCCTGACCGCCGGTTCGTCTTCAACTACGATTATCTTGAGCATTGGCCGGCACCTCCGTTTCCTGGTATGGAAAACACACCATGACCGTCGTCCCCTGTCCGATCTCCGAAACAATCTCGATACCGTAGGGCTTTCCGAACATGAGGCACAGCCGCCGATGCGTATTGACCAGGGCGATGCCTGCGCCTTCCGGACGGACGGGAATCGAAGAGTCGTTCAGCGACGACTCGACCGGGCGTTCGCCCGCCTCACGGAGCCGTTCGCGGATATGGGCCAGCCGCTCGGGGGCGATCCCGGAACCGGAATCGCGCACTCTGATAAATACATCGCCGCCGGATAATGTACCGTGGACCGAGAGAGATCCCGGACCCGGTTTATGCTCGAGGCCGTGCACCAGCGCGTTTTCGACGAGGGGCTGGAGTATCAGTCTTGGAATTTTTGCGTGAAGGATGGCGGGATCGATACACTCTTCCATGGTGAACCGTCCGGGCCACCGCAGGGCTTCAATCGAAAAGTAGTCGCGCGCGATCGAAAGGCTTTCCTCGACCGTGCTGAAGCTTCCGCCGGGGAGCGCTCCTTCGCGGAGAATGCGGGCAAGGCTTGTCGTCATCGAAGCAATCTCCGGCGATCCGGAGAGCTTGGCCATCGAGCGTATCGAGTTGAGCGTATTGTACAGGAAATGGGGATTGATCTGAGCCTGCAGCGCCTGGGTTTCGGCGCGGCGGAGATCGCGCTCCTGGGCAACCAGATTGTCGACAAGCGCATTCACCTGATCAAGCGTTACGTTGAAGCGGTGAACCAGAAACGACAGTTCGTCGCCGGAGTGCCTGCCGGTCCGCTCTACAGCCCGGGCGTCCAGCTGGCCCTGGGAAACCCGTTTCATGGTGACGGTCAGTTCATGCACCGGGCGCGCTATCGAACGCGACAGAAGCACTGCCATCAAAAGCGATACCGCGAGACTGCAGAATGCGATCAGCACGGCGGCTTTTGTAATACGGGCGGAGTAGGAGCGCGCTGCCGAAACCGGATACGAGCCGCACACGAAGAATCCTGGAATGACAGTTACGCGGGTGCGGAACACGTCCGGCCCGGAGCTGTCAAAAAAAAAGGAACCTTCGCTCCGGGAGTCGCCCATATTGTACAGGATGCAGCCTGCATCATTGAGCAGCATGAGGTCGGTAAGGGCGCCACCAGATGCGGCTGCGGTTCCGAGCCGGTCGGTAAAGAGGCGGCGGTCTACGTCGACTATCACATAGCCGACCGCGCGGCCTTCGGCCCGGACGACGGCGCCCGCAGCCAGAGGAATCGACAGGCCTGAATCGGGATGCGGCTGTCCGTAGATGACGGTATCCCCGGGAGGCGGCATGCGGCGGGAGAGTTCGCCCAGGAGGCCCCAGCCGCCGTACAAACCGATGCGGTATTCATCGGGGACAAAACCGCGGGTCAGCGGCTCGTCTCCGTCGATCGGAATTATATAGGGAACAAAAAAAGACGAAGAAATCGAAGACGAAAAAAGACGGTTCACTTCCGACACCTGCCAGGCATCCCGTGTGCCGCCTGAAAGCCAGACGCCAACAGGTTCCGAAGAGGCAAGAGCGGACGCCAATCCGGCTGTTTCGGTGGTCAGGGAGCGGGCGAGAGCGGCGGCGGCCGATACGGACTCGGCAGTGCGGGACCGATAGGCGGTATCAAGAATGCGGGAGCTTGCGGTACCGAAAAGGACTGCAAGCAGAATGAACGGGACAAGACCGCCTGCGAAAAACGCGTAGAGAAGGCGCCAGAAGTAGGAACGCCCGCGGAAATTCATGAATTACCGGCGGCGCTCAAGATGACCGGCAACCGCGGCGCCGGGAAGTCCGATATCTTTGCGGAAAAACATGCCGTCGAATGAAACGCCCTCGAAGGCCTTATAGGCGCGAGCTCTGGCCTCTTCTACGGTATCGCCGCGGGCAACAGACGCAAGGACGCGGCCTCCCGACGTCACCAGCTGACCGGCGGGAAGCGGAGTTTCTCCCGACCTTGAAACGGGCGCGCGGTGGTTCAGGGC
>SHOL01000037.1 GCA_004294945.1 Treponema sp. | reverse complement strand
TCTTCCGGCGACGCTGCAGCTTTTTGTTGTGCCGCTTCAGCGTCCCGTGCCGCCTTGTCAGCTTCTTTTTTGGCTGTTTCGGCATCTTTCCGCGCCTTTTCAGCTTCGCGCCCAGCGGCCTCTGCTTCCAGTTTCTTTTGCTGTTCTATCGCTCGTGCCGCAGCCGCTTCTTCCTGTGCCAGGGCTGCGCGTTTCTGTGCTGCATCCCGTTCATCTTCCTTGAGCTCTACCATATCTTTCCGCAGCTGCGTTCCGTCTCCACCGTCTTCCCGGATTTTATCCACGACAGCCTTGTCGGTTAACAGGGTCGTATTGATGCTGCTGATTGTTCCGGCAAGTCTGGGGTCGCTCAGCGGAATGACAATCTGCGTTTTGCCCGGCCAGTCGGAATAGCGAACCGACAAGCCGACAGATTCCGCAGTCAGATAGCCGGTAACAACTGGCTTGTAGCGGGCTTTGAAGATGTCGATTTTACCGCGGTATACGGCATTATATATTGTAACAAACGTTGCGAGCGTGGCCGCATCCTTTTCGGTATAACCGTATGCGGCCGAAAGGTATCCTGAAAGGATTCGCCGAATGTTGTCGATGTGATCGACCGTGGCATCCGCACCGATGACCAGGATATCGGCATCAAGACCTGTTGCTGTGGAAGGATCGACTGCATGAATCAGAAAGTACCGACTCCGGCTTCCTGCAGTTACTGCACCGCCAGTTCCCGTTTGCACTGCTGCCCCCGATAGTGCCGAACCGATGCCCCGGATTTCTGCCGCTGTGCTTACGGTTGCAGACGGGCCGGTATAGTTGATGAACTCGATAGCCGGATCGTTCTGCCCGGGCGCAATTTCGTTCCGGTCTACCTCAAGGGAAAATCCGGCAGCAAGACACATACTGCTTGCCAGGACTGCTACTGCAAATTTTTTCATCGAAATCCTCCAGAATCCTCGAGTCATGTATACATCAGAGCTTCTTGCAAAAGTCGGTTACTTTTCCAAGAAGCTCTTGTTGTTGAACTCCTCATGCATTATTTGTTGCAATTACAAAAATCACTGATTTTTGCAATTGCAACATCAGTTCAATATGTTCGCAAGCAACGCTATCGCGTGTTTTCGCACCGATTCAGGATACGGCGAGGCGGCAAAACGGGCTAAAAACCCTGCCGCTTCCGCCGATCGTCCCGAGGTATAGCGCACAATGGCATACAAGGCATCGCACACCGCAATCTGAACGGCAAACTCTTCCGGCCCTGCTTTCCGGGAAATGCTGCGGACTGCGTCCAGCAGCTCGCCGTCCGGATCGTACCCGATTGCGGCAATTCCATAGAGCAAGCCGATCATGGCGGAAGTGTCCTGAACGCTGTCCGTACCGGATGCAAGAACCGGCCGGTACTCGAACGAACCCAGCTGCCCGAGCAGGGCAGCGGCACGTCCCTGCGTGATGGCGTGCGAATTCCGGTCCCCGACGATCGCTGCAAGCCTGCGTGCGTAGTATACCTCGGAGGCACCCGCAGTACCCGACTGTATGGACTCGGCCACGCGCGCCAAAAACGACAGCTGTTCCCGGTACGGATCGGGATTCAGATACAATGCCTCCGGCACTGTTCCATTCAGTATACCGTAATTTTGCGCTTTATGCCTTGTATTTTTTGTTCCCGTAATTCGCGTCTGTATCCGGTACGCATACAAAAACCAGTCCGGCCCGGAGCCGAAAAGCCTGTCTCCCGACATGAGAACCGGATTTCTGACCGGTGCGAACAAAATATAGGAGAATTCGCTGGAACCGTTTCGTGCTATGGAGACAACACGATCCGAATTCCACAGATACACAGAGTCTTCTTCGATACGTACGGTGGCTGGAGTGCCGGAAAGTCCGGTTTTTTGTGACCACAGCACTGTACCGTCGGTAGTGTTGAGCGCAACAAGGAGTCCGTCGGAACAGAACGCATACACAGTGCCGTCCGCTTCTGCAACTGCAGTGCAGGGAGAATCCAGCGTTGCAGTCCAAACCGTTCCGCCAGGGCGCCCTGTGGAAACCCGCATAATCAAGCCGGATGCAAACGAGCAGACAAACCCGTCGGGGGCAGCTGCGAGCGCAGACAGCAAGGGTTCGATCCGCAGGGTTTCCAGCAGCTCTCCGAATGGAGACATCCTGAACAGGATATCTTCCCGGGCTGGAACCAGCAGTGTGCCGTTTCCGTCCTCTACCGGCGGAAATGCAGGCGGGACAGGCAGAACCCGCGACCACTTGCGGGCTCCCGATGCCGACACGCAGGTGATCGAATCGGAATACACAAGAAAAAGACGGCCGTCGCGGCCGGAAATGGGCGAAAAGACCGGGGGACGGCGACCGGAGAGAGCCCACAAAAACAATCCGTCTGTGCTGAAAGCGCTGACATATCCTGTGCCGGATACCGTATAGATAAAACCCTCTTCTGTGACCGTCAGCAGTTCTGCCTGTCCGTACTTGAGCGGCTTGCTCCATAAAAACGCGCCTGAATCGCTCAGACAGTGAAGGGTATTGTCGGACGTTACACAAAAAAGACGGTTACGGGCCGCTTTGGGGCCGAGCGTCACATCCGCCGACAAGACCTTCGACCATGCAGGATCCAGAACACCGGACCGTTCGAGTGCACAAAGCGGCGGGAAAAAGGCACAAAAGAATGCACTGAAAGCTATCAGGGCTTTTTTGTTCATAGTCTGAACACCCCGAATACTTCAAGATGATGCGTTTGGGGATAAAAGTCGAATCCCGAAACACGTTCAAGCCGGTATCCGCCGGATACCAACACTGCCGCATCCCGTGCGAAGGTTACCGGATCGCAGGATACATACACAACAAGCGGAATGCCTGATGATGCAAACCAGTGTACAGTGCTTCGATGCAAGCCCTGGCGGGGAGGGTCTACGATCGCGGCATCGTAGACCAGGCGCGATTCTTTCCGGAACGGCCATTCCTGATCGCTCACCGGACACAGGACGATCCGGGATTCCGAAACATTAGCGCGCGCAAACTCCAATGCATGCGTGTTGTGCTCCACCAGCACTGTTTCCCGGAAGCGGTCAGAAGCAAAGGCTGAAAAGGTTCCGACTCCAGCATAAAAATCGAGCAGTCTCCCTGTTCCGCATCCTTCAAGAGAAGACAGAACCTCGGCAAGAAGTGTTTCCAAAAGCTCAATATTCGACTGGAAAAAACCCCGGATATCAAAACGGATTTTTTTGCCGCAGATTTCAGGATCGCATACGGTACACGAACCCTCCTGCCACAGGGAGCCGTTCCAGCCAAAAACGTTGAACCGCTCCCTGCATCCGCTTGTCCGCGCTGTCCCGGACAGTGAACCGTCCCGGAGCCTTTCCCGGATTTCCGGCACCGCGACCGGGCAATCGGCGACCGGAACAAATTCCGCACTGGATCCTTCCTTTAATGCCAATCCCGGAAAAGGCGGTATATGAAACTGAAACCGACTGCGGTATCCGGTCGCGGCTCCGATTACCATATCCGGCTCCGGACAGTCCGCAACTCGCGATCGCTGGAGGGAATCCCGCAATATGCCCAACCGGAGTTCCCTTTGATAGGCAGTATCCGCCATCTGGAGGCTGCAGCCGCCACAGCGTCCGAACAGAGGGCATTCAGGGGCAATGCGATGCACGGAGGGATCGAGTATCGAAGTTGAAAGAGCCCTCGAATAGTCCTTTTTGTCTTCGACAAGCTGTATTTCGTGTGTTTCTCCCGGAAGGGTATATGGTATAAACACTGCTTTTCCGTCTATATGCGCCAGACAGGAGCCCCCTGCCACCAGTTTTTCGGTTATAATTCTCATTGGGCATCAGTATAGCATACCTGCAATTACAAAAAAAACCGGGCAGGTTGTGGCAGTATAGGAGGCGCGAAAAAATGACCAAAGATACGGTATTCCTGAAAACGGACGATGGTGAACAGATTGCGGTACACAGATGGATTCCCGCATCACAGCCGGCGGCAATTCTCCAGATAAGCCACGGAATGGCTGAATTCGCTGTGCGGTATGATGAATTCGCCGCACTGGCTGCGTCGAAAGGCTTTGTCGTGTATGCAAGCGATCACCGTGGACATGGTGAAACTGCGGGTTCTCTGGACAGGCTCGGTTTCCTTGCAGAACAGGACGGCTTTGCAAAAGTGGTGTCGGATCTCCGTGCGGTTACCGAACAGGCAATTGCAGCGTTTCCGGGAAAGCCGGTGGTGCTTTTCGCCCATTCGTTCGGTTCCTTCGTCGGTCAGCGGTATATCCAGCTCTGGGGCGATACGCTGGCTGCCTGTGTTCTTTCGGGGACCAAGGGGCCCGATCCGGTTATGGTCGGACTTGGAAGGGCGCTGGCGCATCTGGTTGCACTGGTCCGGGGAAAGCGCCATCGGTCAATGCTGTTGCACAATACGGCGTTCGGTTCCTATAACGCCCGTATTCCCGGCTCGAAAAGCGCAAATGCATGGCTTTCGCGCGACGCTGCCGAGGTGGAAAAATATGATGCTTCACCCTGGTGCGGTTTTGTCTGTACTGCCGGCTTTTTCTGCGATCTGATGGACGGGCTTTCCCTGATCCATCGATCCGATTCGCTTGCCGCGCTGCCGAAAAAGCTGCCGGTTTTGATTACCGGAGGCACAGACGATCCGGTCAGCGCATACTCGAAAACGGTCCGGAAGCTTGCCAGGATCTATGCTTCACGGGGAATGTCGAACGTCGATCTGAAACTGTACAAGGGAGGCAGGCATGAGATGATGAACGAAACGAACCGGGAGGAGTTTATGAACGATGTGCTTTCCTGGCTGCAGCAATTCGTCGGAAAAGCCTGAACCGGTTGTTGTTGACAGACATCCGCATTCCGTAGACAATAGAAATCCAGATGTTATTCAGATACAGCCCTGATGCCAGGGGCAAAGCTGTAAGAAAAGCTGTTATCTATACGAAAGAAGAACATGGCATCCGACGGGAACTTATTGATCCGGACGCGTTGCGAATAATTACACATTTACGGAATTACGGTTTTGACGCTTACATTGTCGGCGGTGCGGTCAGGGATATGCTGATCGGAAAAAAACCGAAGGATTTTGATATTGTAACCGGCGCAGAGCCTGCAAAAATCAAGAGGCTGTTCAGGAATTCCCGGATAATCGGAAAACGGTTCAGGCTGGTGCATATTTTCTTCGGTCAGAAGATTTTCGAGGTGTCAACATTCCGTTCTCTTGTGGACGGTACGACCGGCAACAGTTTTGGAGCTATGGACGAAGACGTTCAGCGGCGGGATTTTACCCTGAATGCGCTGTATTACGATCCTGTCAGGGAACAGGTTGTCGATTATGTCGGCGGGGTCAGGGATATCCGGGCGCGAAAAATCAAGCCGGTTATTCCCCTTGCTACAATTTTCCAGGACGATCCGGTCAGGATGCTCAGAGCAATCAAATACGCGGCTTCTACCGGCTGTTCAATTCCTTTTATGCTGAAAAGGGCAATACGAAAAAATTCTGTTTTGCTGCAGCCGGTGTCTCCGTCGCGGTTGACCGAAGAGATTATCAAGATACTGAACAGCGGAAAGGCAAAACCGATTATCAGCAGTGCGCTGCAGTTTGACCTCTTTATGTATCTGCAGCCGCAGGCAAACAATCTGATCGACGATTACCGCGATTTTGCCCGAAGCTATGAAAAAAGTCTGGAAGCTCTGGATTCACTTGTCAGTTCGGGAGAAGAAACAAGGCTCGGCAGAAAGCTTGTATACCTTGTGAAAGATTTTATTCAGCTGATTACTGATATGTCCGGCAATCCGTCCGAGGTGTATGCGAAAGTATATGCCGAGTGCAGACGCTTTATTATGCCGATGAATCCACCGCGGGTAGAACTTGAATACGCGGTGAAATACAGCCTGAAAGAGCTGGGAGTGAATGTCCGTCAACCACGCCAGCGCGACCGAAAAACATCAGACGCAGCTGCCAAGGACAGAACTGGCCGTGACAAGGCTGGCCGTGGTGCGACTGGCCGGGATAAGGCTGCCCGAGAAGCGACTGACCGGGGTGCGACTGGCCGCCCGGGCTTGGCCGCAATCGATACGGCGAACGTTCCTGCGGAAGAGAAGGCGAGACCCGCCCGCAGGAGACGCAGCAGAAAAAAAACGGCGCCTATTTCGGCATCGAACTGATCAGCTGCGCGGCTTTTTCACTGTATTTTTCGGGACTTGCCGCTGCGGCTTTTTGCAGATACACCCGAGCTTCCTTGAATTTTTTGTCCGCATAGACAGACAAGCCCAACGCCCAGTTGACGGTAGCCGGTTCGCCCCCGTTTTCCAGACATGTGGCGTATAATTCGGCTGCTTCACTGTAGTTCTTTTCGTCATACGCACACAGTCCCAGATAATACAATACCAGCGGATCGTCCGGTTTTTGGGCAAGCGCGTCGTGAAGGTACCGCTTGCCGTCCGGTATAGCCCCTGCATTGTACGCACTGACTCCTGCCTGAACCAGTTCGTTGAAGGTTTTCTGAGCGGACAGCCACAGAGCAAAATCAGCATCAGCATATTCAAAATCGATAAACCGTGCAAAACGATTTCGGATGCGGTCGGTATTTTCCTGTTGGCTTTCCGAATTGTATGCTCCGGCTCCCTCGAGCAGCATGCACGCTTCATGAAAAAAACGCTGGTACTCGGGATGTTCGGTGTTCAGCAAAAAGGAGACAAAAGCCCATGCCTGTGGGTAATATCGCGCAGTATCCTGCATGAGTGTGGAAACGGAGAGCAGGTCGGAACTGCCGATCCGAAGATCCGAAGAAAGTCCCGTTTTTTTTGCAGACTCAAGCCAAGGAGACCACAGAGAATGGGATGCGGTGCCGGAAGTCACATCGACCTGGAGGTTTTCAAAATAGGCCTGGAAACCATCACGTATCCACACTGGCGGTTCTGCGACATAACTGTACAGGTACTGCAAAAACAGCTGGCGGTTCAGTGAGGGGCCAGAAAAAGCGCGGAATCCTGATGCGCCCGGTTCGGGATACACGACCAGTTCAGACAGTTCCGGCTTGTTATACCGTAAAAAAACGTGCTGTTTGCGGGTTTCTCCGATTCTGGAAATTACATAGGCATCGAATGAGGCCTTATCAGGGAGAACACGTATGCGGTAGGTTCGTTCAGCCGTGTCCGGGTTGAAGTGGAACACTTCGGTAAAGGCGAGTCTCAGGGTATTACAGGCGGTTCCGAACTCCTCGATGCCGACAAAATCTGCCGGGTACGTTATTGTGTAGGGTCCGGATGTCTGCTGGACAGTCTGCTGGGCAGTCTGCTGGGCAGACAATGAACCGGCAGCAAGGAACGCACAAAACAGTGCATACAGATATTTTCTCATAACAAGCTCCTCTTGAAACAAACCAGCAGTGCTAGTTTCTGGTTATTTTATCGATAATGATATGAACATCTTCTATGAGTATACCCGTAAACCGTTCGATGTTCTCGACAATATATTCCTGCATTTTGTGAATCTTGCCGGTCAGTTGGGTGCCGAAAGGCACATCTATGACAATGACAAGCCGATATCCCCGGGTATCCGTTTTTATGGAAAGCTTTTTAATCCGTATCTGTTCGTCATATTCGCTTACACAATGAATTACCATCTGGCTTAATGCCGCTTCGGATATGGTTATCCGTCCTGTTTTGGAAAACTCGGGACGCACCACGGATTTTTCATACACTTTGGAAGAATTGAGTCCGGGTAGCGGTGTCTGTTTCCGTTTAAGCAAGACTCTCACCCGGTCGTAAAAAATTTGCGGATAGCTTTTCTGGATTTCTATCGACGGAACCGGGATGACATGTTTTCCTTCGACGCGCCGGGATCTGATAGCTTTTTCAATTTCTTCCTGCGTAGCAATCTCTTCTATCCTGATAATTTTTTGTGGCTGCGGGAGCTGAAGCCTGACCGCAATCTTGTTGACCATCTTTTCTGAGGTTCCAAGTATCAGAACCTTCTTGAATTGCTGAGTCTGCAACGATTTCGCAATCGTATCACGGTGCACCTTATCGTCGAACAGGGCGACCCGGACGGCAGCAAGGAAGGTTTGTTCGCGTTTTGCGGAATGGCCGGCCAGTATTTTATCGTCGCGTATGAGCAGTCCGTCATCGATGATGAGTTCAATACCATATTTTTGTGCGAGCAGTTTTGCCCTGAAACTCTTGCCGGTTCCGCTTTCTCCGACAAGGGCATATACTTTCACGCCCTTAAAAAACCAGTACAGATCACTGAAGCTCTTCATCTTGCATCCAGTATAGTTCGCCGTTTTCTTTCTGTGCAAGCGCATTTTTCCCGAACATCGATTCAAGGCGCGAAATAAAGTCGTCCGGTATCGGTGCCGTTAGACTTTCCGGGATATCGTCGAATCTGTCCGCAGGAAATTCCAGTTTCCAGGCATGAAGACTGTAGGTTTGGCCGTATACCGGTTTTCCATACAAATGGTCTCCGTAAAGAGGGCAGCCTGCTTCGGCTGCCTGTATGCGAATTTGATGCTTTCTGCCGGTATGCAGTGCAAACTGCACAAGTGTGTACCCTGTATCTGTGGAAACGAGCGGATGAACTCCGGTTCTCATGGGCTTTCCGGCCGCAGACGGGGTTGTCCACTGGACGTCTTTTGTCAGCATGCCGCATACGATACCGATGTAATACTTTTTGACGGAATGGTCTGCCAGACGGGCAGAAAACCACTGAGCCCCGGCGAGGGTCCTGGAAAAGACCAATAAACCGCTGGTATCGCGATCCAGGCGATGCAGGGGACCAGATCTGAACGACAATGAGGCCGAAGCTTCAGCTGTTTGGCCTATGAGTCGGTCCAGTCCGCCTTCTCCATGAACAGGAATTCCCGCCGGCTTGTTGTACACAACCAGATCTTTTGCGCGCAGAAGTACCTGGGGAATTTCGGTTGTCAAGGGAGCATCCAGGGACGGTTGAAGCAAGGGCGCGGAGGGTGCGGAGGGTGCGCCGGGTGCGGAGGGTGCGGAGGGTGCGCCGGGTGCGTGCAACAGAAAATCCGCAATGTCGATGCGCATCCCTGAAGCCACACTGGAATTTGGTGTGCATTTTTTTGAATCGAGTCGAATGAGCCCTTTGCGGATATATTTGTAGACAGCTGACAAAGGGACATCGGGAAGAAAGCGTCTGACGATTCGATCAAGACGACGTCCATCATCATTATCTGTCGCAGTAAACGATGCATACTCCATTGATCCAGTATATACAACAAAGATACTTGACAAAAGATGCCATATAAAGAAAATAGGTTGTTACATGGGCAAAACGGTATTTGATCAGCTGAACAGCCTCTTACACAATCCGATCTTCCTCGCGGCAGTATCAAGCTGGCTTATCAGCCAGTTTCTGAAAACGGTTATTACCCTGTTTACCTTGCAAATCGAAAACTTTCAACAATTGATCGAGATTCTGCTCTGGAAAACAGGAGGGATGCCCTCGAGCCATTCTGCCCTTGTATCTTCAGTTGCAACTACAATCGGTTTCAAATCCGGAATTGGTTCGGATCTGTTTATTTTTTCCTGCTGCTTTGCGCTGGTTGTAATACGGGATGCCGTCGGTGTCAGACGTTCGAGCGGTCAGCAGGCTCGCGCCCTGAATGAGCTCGGCGCAACGGTGTCGAACAGGCTGAAATATCAATATATTCCGGTTAAAGAGATTCAGGGGCATCGTCCCATGGAAGTTCTCGCAGGTATTCTGCTCGGTTTCTTTATTGGTGTAGCGTTCTCGACCCTGTAATTGAATCCTCGATGAATCCGTTTTCCTTCAGGGATATCGCTCGACTCGTTATTCCATCAGGTTTTCTTATACTAGGGCTTTTCCTCTTTTCTTTTTTTTCGGAGCACTCCAGCAGTACTGTCTGGAACGGATATCGTATACTTGCTGTCCCTTTGGGCATTGAGGAAACACAGGTTCTTTCCATTCTGGAAGATCACGGCATAACAGAATACTGTACCGAATCGAATTCGCTGATTATCAATACCAATACAAAAGTGCCGGTCATTCCCTTTCTTGATGCGCTCAACTCGTCAATCAGTACCTGGTTCCGTTTTGCCTCAGACAATGTACGGCTCCTGTATCTTGCGGAAATTCCATTTCTGGACGGGAAGATCAAAAAAATATCGGAAAAGCATGGTATTGTTTCTTTTTTTGAACATTCTTCGACAGTTATCTGGATTCCTTTTGCACTATCTGTTGCATATTGGTTATTGTTGCTCCGGTATTCCGGCAAAAAAAAATCTTTTTTTGCATCATCTTTTCCATTCTGCATAATTGCGCTCTCGCTGAACAATACTGCTGGATCAGTATTATCGATCGGACTGCTGACCGCGGCCTACCTTGTTAGTACCGGGCTCCATACTGATTCACGCCAATTCTTTCGCACAGCTGTCCGGTTGAACATCCTGCCAGTTATTCTTCCCGCAAGTCTTTTACTGGCTGTCTTGTTGGTGTATACCGGCTTGCCGGGAATCATCCAGTGCATTGCTGCTGTCTGTTGCTCCGGTTTTCTCGTGTTTTTCGGTCAGTTTATCGCTTCCTCCCGGGCTGTCCTTCGAAACAGAAATCGCTTGCATCCCGGATTTTCGCCTGTTGCCATAAATGTTATTCCCAAACGATTTGAATGGCGCATTCCCTTTGCAGCAATCAGTGCCGGTACTCTTGCGCTCAGCATTGTGTCATCTTTTCTGGTTTTCGGGAGTCCGGGCTCCGGTGCGTCAGTTCCGGGAT
Organism: Treponema sp.; assembly: GCA_004294945.1. Lineage (GTDB taxonomy): Bacteria > Spirochaetota > Spirochaetia > Treponematales > Treponemataceae > Teretinema. The sequence goes on along the minus strand of SHOL01000037.1, from coordinate 6,902 downwards.
CTGAACAGTTGTCTTTTCCCTCTCCGTCGGGGTATACTGTACAAACAGATTTTTCTGCAGAGTGCTATGAATCGTTTTTGGCCCTCAGAGGGTATTCAGAAATTCCTGATCTTGCAGATTTTTTGCTGGCTCATTGGATTCTTGAATCTGTCTTCTGGAGCCGGGTACAGCATCCTGTTATCTACCCGAAACCTGGCGAGACGATTACGTACAGCATGTTTTCCGCACATGATGAAGGTCGCATCACAGAAGCCCCCAAAACGGTCTGTACGTTTGACACTGCATTTATACGGAAGGCATTCTCGGAAAGTCAATCAAAACTGGAAATGATGCTTGTAAAACAGCAGCGTTTTGTCGGAGTAGAAATAAAGAGATTGAAGCAATGATTATATCGACACCATTTGTTCGCGGAAACGAACGGATAATAACAGAATTTCCCGACGCACTTTCAGAAGAAAATGCTTATTTGCCTTCTGTAGCCTATATTCCTTTGCAACAGCAGGGAGTAGAGCTGAAACCGGTCGTCGCACAAGGTGATTCTGTCCGCGAAGGCCAATTAATCGCGCGGGCGCTCGGCGAAAGTTCCGCTCATGTTCATTCACCCATACCAGGCATTCTTGAATGTTATAGGCCCGTCCCGATGCCCGACGGCACCACAAGCACAGCCGCTGTTGTCCGACTGTCGGGATCGTTCGATATCATCGGACGAAAAGAAGAAAACTATCCCTGGGAATATGTTTCCGAAACAGAAATTGTACGAGTTCTGGAAGACAAAGGCGTAATTAATACGTTTTCCGATCCGGTACCGCTCGTCCCTTCCTTGCGCAAGGCCAGGCAAACAGGTTCACAAAGTCTGATGCTCAGGCTGTTTGACCCGGATCCAACCTGCAGACTCGATTCTCTTCTGGTAAAGAGCAGGCTCCCATCTATTCTCGAGGGAACTGCGCTTATCGCAAAATCAATGAATGCCGGTTCGGTATATATTCTGTACAATACAAAACACTCCATGCTCCCGGCAACATCCGAATTGGAATCCCTATTTCCCGGGAAGAAGCTTGTTCAAATCAAATGCCCGCATATATATCCGTCCGGCAATTCCGAACATTTTAAGAATATATTGAAGAAAAACCCGGAAAAAAATCAAACATCCCCAGTGATGATCGATCCGGTTTGTGCTATTTCGTCTTATGAAGCGGTAGTCAGAAATCATCCAGTTATGTACCGGTATGTGCTGTTCAGCGGACCGTCGCTTATAAAACCGGCTGTCCTTAAATGCAGGATCGGTACGCCCATCGGAGACCTGATAGAAGAGTGCGGAGGCTTTAAAACCACTCCGTCCCGGATAGTCATCAATGGTCTGATTACCGGAAATTCCGTGTATGACCTTGATACGCCCATTACTGCCTATACGAAATCAGTCCACATTATGGATCATGACACCTGTCCCGAATACCGGATTCACGACTGTATTCATTGCGGACTCTGCCTGGGCGTATGCCCGTCGCATATTGACCCGATGGGAACCGTCAGTGGAATACGAAAAGATTCGTTTACAGACGATGTCAAATCGGCAATCAAAGATTGTCAGCATTGCGGCTGTTGCGCGATGGTGTGCCCTTCCAGAATTCCGCTTCATCATATTATTCATGAGGCAGGAACAAGAATCATGGAGGCGAACAGATGAAAATAAAAGGATGGAAAGTGTCACCGTCTCCTTTTATCCAAACCAGACCCACAATTGCAACAATGGCACAACTCCAGACTGTTTGCCTTTTGCCCGTTCTGGTACTGCTTCTGATCGATCGTGATATATCTGCTGTTGTGAATATCCTGCTGTCTATTGCTGGATGCTTGGCAACAGAAGTATGCATGCGGCTCGTCGATAAAAAAGTTTCGAGAGGGCACATTAATTTTGTGTTAACCGGATTACTTACCGGTTTGCTTCTCCCGTCATCCTATCCTCCCGTGATGGCCTTTGGCGCTTCATTCGCCGGAAGTTTTTTTTCGCGCGGAATATTCGGCGGAACAGGAGCTAACTGGATGCATCCGTCTGCAGTGTCTGTTGGTATCGCCTATATCGGATATCCGGCAGTGTTTCCGGGATTTCTGGTTTCGCCGGACAGCATCCGGACTGTAGGCGACGCATTCGGAGCACTCAGGCTGGACAGCTTTTTACTTGCACAAAATGATCAGTCTGTAGCCGCCGCTTTGAACAGTAGTTTTCTGTCTTTTTTCGACATCAGAATTCCCGAAGGGTATGTGACCTTGTTCTGGAGATCTCCATCGGTAATTCCCGCAGTGCGCTACAATTTTCTGATACTGGTATCTTCAATAATTTTAATAGGAGCCAAAGCGTTGGACTGGATTGTACCGCTGGTCTCGCTGACGGTATACAGTCTGTTACTCTTTGTTATTTCCCTGTTTCCGCTGAATGATACACTGTTCTCAGGCGATATATTGTTCGGACTCCTTACGAGCGGTATACTTTTTACCGTGTTCTATATATTGTCTGATCCGTCAACGCTGCCAAGAACCGGAACAGGAAAAATTTGTACCGGTATAATTGCCGGTATATTGTTCTTTATCATGTGCGGCCCCGGCGGATCCTCCTCCGGTGCGCTATTCTCTGTTTTGCTGGCGAATTCTGTTGTGCCGGTTATAGAAAAGATAGAAAAAAAGATATATCTGGCATCAAGGAAAGCGCTATGAATGTTGCTGTCAAAAATTCGTTGATCAAATACGGATTTCTTGTTCTTTTTTTTGTATGTCTCGCCATCCTTCTTGGACTTGCACACCATCTTTCAGGCACTGGTGCGGACAACAGATTGAAAACAGGTATTGAAACAATGCTCACCGAAACATACTCGACCGCAATCATTCTTGAAGAGAAAATTACTGTGCACAACGCGGGATGGACTTTTTTGGAAGCATGGAAATCCGGTAAAGAGACGGTTCTTGCCCTCCGTGTGACAGGAACGAGCGGGCCCTACACCGGAGTATTTGTATACGATGGAGTCGGCTCAACAAATTTTGCCGGTATACTGGGTTCGGACAATTCTGATGCCAGTACGCGGGGTTTGTCCCAATACACAATTACGGTATGGGAAAACAGAATAACATCATTAGTACAAAATGGAGCTGATTCACAATGAAGCGGAATTCAGTAGTTTTTTTGCTTGCACTTTGCCCGTTAATACCTGTTTCATCTCATTTTGCGTATGCTCTGCTTATCTCGGGCGCTTTTCTTTTTTATTTTGTATCCGGCATTTTTTTCCGGTTTGTCATATCGAAAATTAATCCGGGATCTTCCAGTTTTTATTTTGAACTTGCAGCTCTCGCTGTGAGCGCAACCTTTTTTTATCAGTTTTCAGCGTTTTTCTTCCCGGTACTTACGGTTTCTCTGGATATTTATTATTTCCTCGCAGCCTTCTCGTATGTGCTCTTGTTGAGCATAGATTATTATGCGGTACAGGGCTTTTCTTTTCTTCCGGTTTTCAGGTTCATACCGATACTCTTGGTTTTTTCGCTCTGCAGGGAGCTTATTGGAACCGGAAGCATCTCGCTTCCGGTCATGTACGGTTTTTGGGAAATACACCTGTTACCCGGATTTTCTGTTTGGGGTTCCAGGTTTTGGAATACTACTGCCGGCTCATTTATTCTGCTGGGATTTATGACCTGGATAGTCAAATCATGCAACCGTTATTTGAGCGGTCGGGACAGGATATAACATGAGTACCGTGCATCTAGTTTTTTTATATACCTTTTCTTGTTCTTCGCTCCTTTTATACGGAATAGGGCTGGAAAAAACCTTCTTTGAATCCAGGCCGCGGGGTCTTTTGTATAAAAGACTTCCGATTTTGACTCTTGAACTGTTTGTTTCTGTCCTGGCTGCACAGTTTCTTGTCAAAGAAGTGCTAATTCCCCATTCGTTTCTGTTTCTGATACCTGTTTCGATCCTTTGTATCGCAGGCTTTTTTCAGACAGTCTCAAAAGTTCTCCGAAAGGATACATCCTATTCTCCACCCGGCGAAAGACTGATGTTTCTTGGGAGTATTTTTCTTGCAGTATTCGAATCGACCGGATACGCCGACACACTGCTCATTAGCAGTGCATCCCTCTTTTCGTTTGGACTATGGACGGTACTTCTGTCTTCTATCCGTGAACGTATCGATACGTCCAGATTACAGGCCGACTGGAACGGGACACCGATTGTACTTGTCTGCCTGGGCCTGTTATCGATCATTTTGCATGCGACCGATGTCTCGTGGTGGATACAGGAGTTTGTCAGATGATGGTGTCGCTTATCCTCGCTTCGCTCGCTGTTCTTGGAGGTCTTTTTATAGCTGTAGCGATGCTGTATGTTCCAAATCTTTTTGTATCTCGCGTGCGGTCATCAGACCTTCCGAAACATTCCACCGCCGATTCAACATCAGATTCACTATATTCTGACCGTTCTGTGCCCATGAAAGCCAGGATCATGTGCAATATGACCGGGAAAAACAGACAGACAGCTTTCAGCGTGTCCGGATTTTCCGACTGTCGCATGCTGGAGACTGTGTACAATGGGAATCTTGTGTGCAAGCATGGCTGTCTCGGATTGGGATCCTGCGCCCGAATATGTCCAAACGATGCAATATCTATACGAAAAGGAACAATTTCGATTTCTTCTGTTTGCACTGGATGCGGATTGTGCATTCCGATTTGTCCAAAGAATCTGATTGCTCTGGTTCCTGCCGAAGCACATAACCGGTTTTCCTGTATAGCCTCGGGAAAAAATATTTCTCCCGAGGCTTGTCCGACTGTGAAAAACAACTATATAATCAGTGATGAATCTGTTACCGGATCTCCCTTTGGTATTCTCCGGTCGTTGGGTACACCGATCAACCATCAGAGGAAGAAGTGAAAGAGAAAACCACGCCGTTAAAACTGTGCCTCGGAACAACTTGCTCGTTTTCTCCGCTTTTGGATCAGGATGCTTATGAGGATGTATACTCTTGTCATTATAAACCGCTTATATCCATGCTTTATAACAACCCCGAACTCAACTTTACGCTGTATCTGTCAGGTTTATTCATAGAGTGGGCAGAAAGAAATCATGACGAGTTCTTTATGATTATAGAAGAACTGGTTGCGCGAAAGCAGGTAGAAGTCCTTGGAGGCGGTTATTATAACCCCTTGTATCCGATTATTCCTCCGGCTGACCGTGTCGGGCAGACTGAGTTGCTCACAACTGCATTACGGAAAAATGCAGGAAAGCGGCCCCGGGGGTTGTATCTTCCTGCCTCTGCCTGGGATCCTTCAATAATCTCTTCCCTGAACAGCTGTGGTATCGAATATATCCTGCTGGACCGTTTTCTTTTCAAGGCAGCCGGCCAGACTGGCGTTGATGGAACCCTGCCGGTCATTCTGGAGGACAACGGCAAGACTATCACCGCCGTTCCGCTCGATAACTCTTATCTGAACATACATACTACCGCTCCTGATGTTTTTATACAGGAGCTGTCAAGCGGTTTCCCGACAGGACGTGAAGCGGTGACGGTTGTAATGATACAACAGAATGAATTGCAAAACCTTTTTACAAACAACGGCAACGGCGTATGGATCGATGCATTAATGGAATTGTATTCCCGGGAAAATGTTGAATTTGAATTGACTACACCGGCAAAGTACCTAAAAAACAAACCCCAGTACTTCCGAGCCTCCATCGGAGCGGGAATCTCTCCCCTGATCAACACTGAATCCTTCCCCGATAAAGACCCCATGATTATTGCGCGCACCTCCCTAAAACAGATTATAGTCCGTTCTCCTTCACTGGTGAATTTATATGCAAAAATGATGTATGTGCATGCTATGGCAAATCAGTTGAAAGGAGACAAATCAAGGAAAAAAAACGCGCGGGAAGAATTGTGGCAAGCGCAAAATCATCTTTTATATCTTGTACCTACAGCTAAAACTATTCAGGAAATACGAAAACTCCGTAATTATGCATATCGAAGTTTGCTCCTGGCCGAAAAATCGTCCCGAATTCGGGGGATTTTTTCTTCTTCAATAAATGCATACGATTTCGATATGGATGGCCAGAAAGAGTATTTATGTCAGCTTGATACAATAAATTGCTATGTTCATAATCTGGCCGGGAAAATATTTGAATTTGACATCCTGGCAGTAAACAGAAATTATGTTGACTGTGTTTCAGTCGACAAGGGCCTGTTTATTGACCATTTTATGGATAAGGAAGATGCACAACGAATCCGCGACGGACACAAGCCTGTAGGGGAGCCTGTATTCGCACATACGCTGTATCAGGACGGCTGTGTCGACACCTCTCGCATGGAATTGAATCTTCGGGCCAACGGGTTCTATGGATCCTTCCTGCAACCTATTTTGCTCAGAAAACAATTTATGTTCAGAAATGAAGGCATCCAGGTTCAATATATTCTGAAAAATGAAAGTCCGTTCCCATTGTCAGGAATTTTTATGATCGAACTGGACCTTGCGATCTCACCGGAGTCGCCAAAAGAACCGGTGATGGCTGTATATACAGAAGATGTCCGCAAGGAAGGTCCAATCGAGACCTGTACCTACGACGATGTCTCATGGATCAGACTGGATGATCAGGAAACAGGGACGCGATTTACTCTCGACTCGAATGAAAATTCAACCGCTACCATTATTCCGATACACGATACGCTCAGTACAAAAGTATTTCTGTCATGGAATGTCGAATTAAGTCCTAATTTTGAAACAGAAAAAATGGTCTTTTTGAAAATCAGCTGTTAAGTTGAGGCAATTGTAAAAACAATCAACCTGGAAAGCTCAAGTTGTCTCGACTAATCATTTCAGGGTTGTTGAGGCAATTGCAAAAATCAGTGATTTTTGTAATTGCAACAAATAATGTATGT
>SHOL01000223.1 GCA_004294945.1 Treponema sp. | reverse complement strand
GGGTCAAGCCGCGAGCATGCCGCCTGGGCAATTGCCGGATACGGCTTCAAGGTGGTGGTATCGAGCTTCTTTGCCGATATCTTCCGCAACAATGCGCTTAACAACGGCATCCTGCCCGTGGTGGTCAGCGAGAAGTTCCTCGGAGAACTGTTCACATCGGTCGGCCAGGACCCGCAGGCAACGGTTACGGTGAACCTCGAGGAGCAGTTCATCAGGAACAACCAGACCGGAAACAGGGAGCCGTTCGACATCAATCCCTATAAAAAAGAATGCCTCCTGAAAGGGCTCGACGACATCGACTTCCTCCTTTCGAACAAAGAGAAGATCGAAGCGTACGAGAAGAATCGCCCTTACGTCTATTGAATGTATCACACGTTTCAGTTCATCAACACATGGTAAAGCGGAAAATAGAAATAATGGACACCACGTTGCGCGACGGGGAACAGACCTCGGGCGTTTCGTTCGCAGCGGAAGAAAAAGTAAGCATTGTCCGCTTGCTCATTGAAGAGTTAAATGTCGACCGGGTAGAGATCGCGTCCGCGCGGGTATCGGAAGGAGAATTTAAGTCGGTGCAGAAGATTGCACAATGGGCAAACAGTCACGGGCATATCAACAAGATAGAGATCCTGGGATTTGTGGATGGAAACGCATCGCTCGACTGGATCACCGCCGCGGGATGCCGGGTGGTCAACCTCCTCTGCAAAGGTTCGGAGAAACATTGCACCCATCAACTCAGAAAAACGGCCCGGGAGCACCTCGCCGACATAAAGTCGGTCATCGCCGAAGCCAAAAAACGGGGAATGGACGTGAACGTCTACCTCGAAGACTGGTCCAACGGGATGCGCGATTCAGAGGCGTACGTGTTCGAGATGATGGATGAGCTGCAACACCAGCCCATCACCCGCTACATGCTGCCCGACACCTTGGGCATACTGAACCCCTCCGAGACCCGGATGTTCTGTGAGAAGATGATCGGCAGGTACCCCGGCCTGCACTTCGACTTCCACGCGCACAACGATTACGACCTGGCGGTAGCCAACGTTTTCGAAGCGGTGAAAGCGGGAGTAAAAGGCGTCCACGTCACCGTGAACGGCCTGGGGGAACGAGCCGGTAACGCGCCCGTCACCAGCATCGTCGCCCTGATCCACGACCAGCTGAAGCTCAGCACCAACGTTGCCGAGGACAAGCTCTACAGCGTCAGCAAGATCGTGGAAAGTTACTCCGGCGTACGTATCCCCAACAACAAACCCGTTATCGGTGACAACGTGTTCACACAGGTGGCGGGAGTCCATGCCGACGGTGACAAGAAGAAGAACCTCTACCACAACGACCTCGTGCCCGAGCGGTTCGGACGTTCGCGGGAGTACGCCCTGGGGAAGAACTCCGGCAAGGCCAACATCCTGAAGAATCTGGAGGCGCTGGGAATCGAAGTAGACGATGAAGCCGCCAAAAAAGTGACGGCCCGCATCATCGAGCTGGGCGACAAGAAAGAGCTGGTCAGCCCCGATGAACTTCCCTACATCGTTTCCGACATCCTGAAGAACGGGATCGACAACCAGGAGATACAGATACTGAACTACTCGCTGAACCTCACCGACGGCATGCGCCCGACAGCCACCGTAAAGATATCCATCCGGGGGGAGGTGTATCAGCAGTCAGCCGCGGGAGACGGGCAGTACCACGCCTTCTCGAAGGCCATGTACAAGATCTACAAGAGCCTCAACAAACCCACGCCCGAACTGCTCGACTACGTGGTGGTCATTCCGCCCGGCGGAAAAACCAATGCTTACGTGCAGACCATCATCACGTGGAGGTTCGACGGGAAGGTCTTCAAAACCCGGGGACTGGATGTCGACCAGACGGCTGCCGCCATCAAGGCTACGATAAAAATGCTGAACATGATAGAAAAAGGAAATATACCGGTGATCCGTCACATGGAACATCAGAAAAAAAGAAAAAGAAAAAAATGAAATTGAAGATAGCAATATTACCCGGTGACGGCATCGGCCCCGAGATTATGGAACAGGCGTTAAACGTGACACGCGCCGTATGCGAGAAATTTAACCATGAGGCAACGTTCACGGAAGCCATTGTCGGCGCTTGCGCCATCGATGCCGTCGGCGACCCTTATCCGCCGGAGACGCACGAAGTGTGCATGCAGGCAGACGCGGTGCTGTTCGGCGCCATCGGACACCCCAGGTTCGACAACGACCCCAACGCCAAGGTACGCCCCGAGCAGGGGCTGCTCCGGATGCGCAAGCAACTGGGACTGTACGGAAACATCCGTCCCGTAATGACGTTCCCCTCGCTGATCCACAAATCACCCCTTCGCGCCGACCTGGTGGAAGGAGCCGACTTCGTCTGCATCCGCGAACTGACGGGAGGCATGTACTTCGGGCGACCGCAAGGACGGAGCGAAGACGGAGACACGGCTTACGACACCTGTGTCTACACGCGCGAAGAGATCGAACGGATCCTGCACCTGGCCTACAAGTTTGCCGGGCAACGCCGCAAGAAGCTTACCGTGGTGGACAAGGCAAACGTGATTGCCACCTCCCGCCTGTGGCGCCAGATCGCGCAGGAGATCGCCCCGCAATACCCCGACATCGAGACCGATTACCTGTTCGTGGATAACGCAGCCATGCGTATCATCCAGTGGCCCAAGAGCTTCGATGTGCTGGTAACCGAAAACCTCTTCGGCGATATCCTCACCGACGAAGCATCGGTCATCACCGGATCGCTGGGGATGCTTCCCTCCGCTTCGATAGGCATACACACCTCCCTGTTCGAACCGATCCACGGCTCCTACCCGCAGGCAACCGGAAAAAACATTGCCAATCCCGCCGCCATGATCCTCTCCGCCGCACTGATGTTTGAATACGCTTTCAACCTGCAGGAAGAAGGAGCAGCCATCCGCCGGGCCGTCAACGCGAGCCTCGAAGCGGGCGTCGTCACCGAAGATATTGCCGAAGGGGGAAAAGCCTACGGGACAAGTGAGGTGGGGGACTGGATTGCGGAGTATATTAAAAGCTCCATTTTAGTTACTTTATAAGAAATAGAGATAGAGAATAAGATTGAAATTGAGATTGAAATAGGGATAGAGATTAAGATAGATATAGAGAATAAGATTGAAATAGAG
>SHOL01000222.1:1670-3147 GCA_004294945.1 Treponema sp. | reverse complement strand
GGTTCGCTGAAAGCGAACACGTTGATGAATTTCCAACAGGCAAACGGCCCGAAGGAACGTATGCCCGGTTCGCTGAAAGCGAACACGTTGATGAATTTCCAACAGGCAAACGGCCCGAAGGGACGTATGGCGCCGAAAGGAATACGAGGCGGTCTGCAGGGGGGACACACTTTGACGCTATGCCGGATAGATACCCGAAGGCGTTGAAGAACAAAATAAAGGGCACCTCGAAAAACTCGGTTAGTTTTCCTCGGTGACTTTGTAAATCCTTACAGGATTTACATCTACATTATGGGAACACCTCTAAAAACTGAAGTTTTTAGAGGTGCCCTAAATGCGTTTGGCAGATGGTCAGAGCAGTGTGCGCAATCCTTCGCGCGAAATAACCTTGATCGATCCGCGCGACAGTTCTACAAGCTTTTTGGATTCGAAGTTCTTGAGCATTCGCGACACAACTTCGCGTGCGCTGCCGACGTATTTTGCGATCTGGTCGTGCGTTGCAGATATGAGCGCATCCGGGGATTTTGCCGATTCATCCAGCAGGAAAATGGCGAGCCGGGTATCAAAGCGCATAAAGAGCACTTGCTCAAATGCCCACATGATGTCTCCGAATTTTTCCACCGCATTTTTGTACGAAATGTTTTCCACCCAGACATTCTCGCGCACCAGCCGATCGAACAAACCGGTGTGTATTCTGATCGCCTCGGTATCTTCGTCCGCATCGATCGAAACGTCGAAATGGAGACTGTTGAGCACGCATGACGCCGAAAAGATACACAATTCTCCTGGTCCGAGGCGGTACAGGGTTACTTCGCGCCCGTCTTCGGATCGGATAAAGGCGCGGAGCGCTCCTTTTTTGAGCAGCAGAACACCGAGGCACTCGCTGTCCCTGCTGCGCAATTCTGCGCCTTTTGCGTAGGTTACGGTAGACACGGAGCTCTCGAGTGCAGATTTCTGGTCTGCTTGAAGCTTGTCCCAGAAGTCCAGATGTGTCCGAAGATAGTCGAGATCATCTTGTAAAATCATAGTCCTGGTGCTCCTGAATCGATTTTTTCAATGAAGGAAGAAAGCGCATCAATTACTGCTTCGGGATTTTCCTGATGCGGCAAATGCCCCGCTCCGGGTATTAGCAGGTCGATGCAATCTGGGCGCGCTTCGAGCAAAAGCCGGCGAGTGTCGGGGGGCAGGATTTTGTCCTGTTCTCCCCATATGAGGAGCAGGGGCAGTGTAGTGCGGGAAAAATCCCGCAGCAGTGCGCCGCGGGCTCCAGCCGCCATGAACAGGAAACTTCGGAACGACGAGCAATAGGCTCTGCATTGCGAATCGCTCATGATGCGTTCGACGACTCTCCGGGCGAGGAACGCTCGGTCGGTTTCTGCCATGGAGGCAAGATCGGCGTAGTAGGGCGTCAATGAACCGTAGGCCTGCCCGGGCTTTTTTCTCCATGCGCGGTATGCCCGTTCGCCGACTCCGGGAA
>SHOL01000222.1:0-1660 GCA_004294945.1 Treponema sp. | reverse complement strand
GCCCGACGGGAGTCCGCCGTCAAGGAATGCAAGCCCCCGCACAAGATCGGGATGCCGGAGCGCAGTCAGCTGTCCCGCCGCTGCACCCATCGAATTGCCTGCGAGTATTGCAGGACTGGTGCTTTCCAGAACGGCACGAATGGCTGCAACGTGTTTTTTCATTGAGCTCGGCCCAGTGCATGGCGTGCGGCCGAAGCCGGGAAGATCCAGCGCAACAACCCTGCGCGAACGGGCAAGATCGGGAAAAATGTTTCGCCAGGTGTCTGCTTCGTCTCCGAGCCCGTGGATCAGCACCAGCGGAAGCCGGCCGGCGCCCGGCGAATGTGAATCGGCGCCCGGCGAATGTGAATCGGCGCCCGGTGAATGTGAACCGGCGGGGGATACAGGTGAACCTGCAGAATCATACGTGAAAATCCCGTCCGGCCGCATCAGCGCGAACGGAGCAAGCTCCCGGGCATAGTCCATCTAGAATTCCATCCTTGTCGAAAGGCTTACAGAAATCGAATTGTTTCCATAAGACCGCGTAAACTCGGTATTGTCTTCGCCTCCGTTCCACGTTGCCGATACGGTAAAAGGAAGCGTCCCCGGAATTGCACACGCAATCGCAAGCTTTGCCTGCAAGGACGGATCGCTCAGGTTTATGGTTCCGGAAAGTGTCGGGTTAACCAGGTCCGGGAAAAATCCGTCTGAAGCGAGCGATGCCCAGGCGTACCATTTTCCCTGATACAGGGAAGCCTGACGTTCGGCAGGCAAGTACTTGAACGCAGGGAATCCTGTCCCCGAAAGATCCATTCCCGGCGAATTGAAAAAACCCTCCGCAGAAATCGAAATTTTCCTGACGGAGCCGAACGAGCGGGTGCCGCCGAGAGAGGCGAGCAGCGTAGATTCATACGAGTCGTACTCGGGCGCCCAGGCTGCTTCTCCGTAGACAGTCGCTCCGGCAAGGCGGCCCGAAAAATCGGCGCCGAAACGAGCCTGCGCCGTCCTTCCTCCGTAAGCAGAAAGGCCAAACTCAAACCCCGCAAAGGTTCCGTCGATCCGGACCCCTCCGTTCGTGTTGAGCACCTCGAACTGTTCGGACGTATTCGCGAACAGCGGAGAAAAATCCGCAATCGCATACAGATTTCCCCGCGCAAACGGAATATGGAGCCTAAGCGCACTTCGTCCGGTCCGCTTGTCTACGAGTGCGGCCGTATCTTCTTTTTCCTGGTTCACAAAATCCACGGGGCTCCATTTCCCCGGAGGCCCCCACCCGGTCAGCTGCGTTCCCAGCCTGAAAAACAGTTTTTTCGAAAAATCGAAACTGTAATGAATCTCGGAAAGAGAGAACACCGGCGTTTCCGGCGCAGTCAGCTGCGCAGGCGCTGAGCCTTCTCCCGTCCATGAGCGGAAAAAAGCCTGAGTGACCGACCAGGAAACATAGAGCGAACCTGAATCAGGTATACTTACTTTGCCGAAAATCTTGCCCACAGCGTCGCTTGAACCAAGCGCGCTCTTCGATTCGGGAAGGAACGTCCCGTTCGCCTGGACGGCAACAGTCCCGCCAACCAGATATTCCGTTTTCGCTTCTTCTCCGGCGGTGGGGATGCCCGCATCAAAGGAAGCGAAGAGCGCTGATTCGGCCTCGAACAGCGATTCGTCCAAAAGCGCCGCTTCGCTG
>SHOL01000221.1 GCA_004294945.1 Treponema sp. | reverse complement strand
CACCTGGTACTGTTCAGAATTGGGGACTACGAGCTGACTCGATCGGTTCTGGCCGAAAAAGGGCATGATTATACGGTTTCCATGATTGTCGACATAAAAGTAACCGAATCCCGATAAATTTTCTCAAGAAAATGCGCTACAAACCGATATTGAAGTATCGGGCAGCTGGTTCCCCTCCCACCCACTGGCTGTCCGATAGCCTGATGGGCGGGCCGGTTGAAATATACCGGCTCTTTTTTTTTTGTCCTGAACAGATGTAGCGACCGCACACCTTCATATTGTCACACCCGACCTGCCGGTGCATACGTGATTTCTCCGCCAAGCCCGACATACACATCTATCTTGCTTGTAACAACAGCCGGTTTATGGTTTTATTACTAGTATGTTTTCCAAAGAAAGACGCGCTTTTTCCATCACGATGATTGCCATTCTGTTGTTTTCGGTTCTTGCAGGAGCAGCTCTGGGTACAGCCCTTGCTGCAACGATTAACCTCAAGAATATGGAGAATTTCAGCGAATTCAATCCCGCTCTTCCAACCCGCATTCTCGATGTCAATGGCGAACTAATTACAGAGTTTGCTTCGACAGAAAAGAGGGAAATGATAAGCCTCGACAAGCTCCCCCGGCACATGGTTGCAGCGCTGCTTACGCGTGAAGACCAGGTTTTCTACAAGCACGGGGGATTCACCATCAAGGCCATCGGTCGGGCAGTGTTCGGAAAGCTGACCGGGCGATCGCTGGGAGGCGGAAGCACCATTACACAGCAGGTAGCCGGCACGCTCTATCTTGACCGCAGCGATATTTCCATCACGCGAAAACTCAAGGAATTATGGTGGGCCCTCCAGCTGGAGCGGCGCTACTCGAAAGACGAAATTCTTGAACTCTATCTGAATAAAATGTATTTTGGCTGCGGAACATACGGCGTAAACGCCGCCTCAAAATTCTATTTTGGACATCCCGCAAGCGAAATAACACCGGCAGAAGCGTGCATGCTCGTTATCCAGCTTTCCAATCCTGCATTCTACAATCCTTTCGAGCACCCGAACCGGGCCATGGATCGGCAAAAATATGTTCTGGACGAGATGGTAAAACTCGGGTATCTGGAAAAAACAGAAGCAGAGGAATCTTTCAGCAATTACTGGGCAAATTTCGACTATTCCCGAACGGCTACTTCCGTATGGCTCACCCGCGAAGACAAGGCCCGCTGGTTCTCGGAATATGTCCTTCGCGAACTTACCAGCATGATGTACGGTACCATGGACATCTATTCCGACGGATACACGGTGCACACGACGCTCAATCTGAGGCATCAGGAAGCGGCTGAAAAGGTAATGCAGGAATACCTCACAGACGCCAACAACCGTTTCAAGCGCTCCAGTTCAGCCCGCTTTGCGGAAGGAGACGAATACGCACGCATCACCGAACTGCTCGCCCTGACATTCAATATCCCGCCGCTCGCCGTTTCCGCGGAACGTCTCAATGTTAAATCGGTTTCACTGTACCGTAACAAGATAAACCCCGTCGTGGATATGCTCAGTCTCATAACCGGTCTGGACAGGCTTAAAATCGAAAGCAACAAGGCGAACGCAAAGGTGCAGTCGGTTGCCGCAAAAACAACGATAGAAGGAACGCTAGTCGCAATCGACAACGACACCGGCTACATTACAGCCCTTGTCGGGGGCAGCAAGTTCGACGAATCAAACCAGCTTATCCGGGCAACCCAGGCCTACGTCCAGCCCGGAAGCACCTTCAAGCCCCTGTTTTATTCAGCGGCAATCGACTCGCGAAAATTCACGGCAGGTTCGCAGATAAGCGACACCCCGGTCGTATTCTACAACGAGGACAATATTCCCTATACCCCCCTCAATTTCAGGGGCGAATGGAAAGGAACCGTTCTCCTGTGGGAAGCGCTCGCAAACTCTATGAACGTTCCGTCAATCCGTATTCTGGACAGTATCGGTTTCGACGCTGCAATACAGCGCTCGGCCGCTCTGCTCGGAATCAAAAACAAGGCTCAGATCGAAAAAGTATTTCCCCGCGTCCATTCGCTCGGGCTCGGTGTTATCAGCGTCGCGCCGATTCAAATGGCAAAGGCGTTCGCAACTTTTGCAAACCAGGGCAAGGAAGTCACCCCCATTGCCATCCGTTCAGTGGAAGACAGAAACGGCAAAACAATCATTGACCGGGAAAAAGACCTTCGACTTGAACAAAAACGGAGCGGAGCGGCCATCCAGGTCATCAGTCCGCAAAACGCCTTTATCATGACAGATTTGCTTAAAAACACCATCAAGCAGGGCACTTTGGGCTGGGGATCTGGATATGAACGGAAGTTTACCTTCAGAGATGCCACCGGAAAACGATTTGTCATGCCCGCAGCAGGGAAAACCGGAACTACGCAAAACTGGGCCGACGCATGGACTGTCGGATACACGCCATATTACACGACTGCGATATGGTTCGGTTTTGACAGCCGCGGCTATTCGCTCGGACTGGACAATACCGGTGCGACGCTCGCTGGCCCCGCCTGGGGAGATTTTATGAACAGCATACATGAAGGGCTGCCGTACCGGGATTTTGTCAAACCCCAGACCGGGCTTGTCAGTGCCACAATATGCGCAAAATCGGGCCTGCTACCGACCTCGTCATGCACCGACGGAACAAAAACCTTATACTATCTTGAGGGAACGCAGCCGCACAGCTACTGCGAATATCACGAAAATGTTGAAAGTCTCAAACGCCTTGCAATCGACCGGCTGCAGACCGAAAGCCTTTCTGTCGGACAAAAACCGATCATAGTCGATACAACAGGTCTGATGCTCGATCCGGATATTTTTACAGACCCGGTACCCACCGGTGTACACAGCGAATCGGAAACAGAAACAAGTGATATGCAGACACAGCGTGATATAATTGAAGAAGGCAAGTCGGAACTGCAGGAGCCGGCCTTTAATCCGCTTCTGGAGTAGCAGCAAATCAGCGATACAGCAGCTTCCTGGAACACAATTTTTCAGGAGGCGCCTGAAGGAGGAGCCGGATGCTCATTGCCCTGAAAGATATCAAGATCAAACGGCGTATACGCAAAAATCCCGAGGAAGACATTCAGGCGTTAATGGACAGCATGAAGCGTTACGGGCTGATGAACCCGATCACGCTCAAC
>SHOL01000220.1 GCA_004294945.1 Treponema sp. | reverse complement strand
GAGCTGATTACCGCCAGATCCATCCCCGGGTCGTTCACACGCAACCCTCCGGCAATATTCAGGAAAACATCCTTTTGTGCCAGTTTAAACCCGGCCCGTTTCTCCAGAACCGCCAGCAGCATGTTCATCCGCCGGATGTCGAATCCCGTTGCCGAGCGCTGCGGATTCCCGCCGTAAGCTGCCGTGCTCACCAGGGCCTGTGTCTCGATAAGAAAAGGTCGGATGCCCTCGATTACCGCTGAGATGGCCACGCCGCTTAGTCCTTCGTGGTTCTGGGTAAGTAAAAGTTCGGACGGGTTATTCACTTCGCGAAGCCCCGATTGGTTCATCTCGTAGATACCCAGTTCTGATGTGCTGCCGAACCGGTTCTTGATACTTCGTAATATGCGGTACATGTAGTGTTGGTCGCCTTCAAACTGCAACACAGTATCCACAATATGTTCCAGTACCTTGGGGCCGGCAATGTTACCCTCTTTGGTGATGTGTCCGATAAGAACGACGGGTGTTCCCGTTTGCTTGGCATACTTGAGGATGGATGCGGCACATTCACGCACCTGGGAAATACTTCCGGGCGATGACTCCATGGCATCGCTGTAAACGGTTTGGATGGAGTCGACAATTACGAGTTGCGGAGAGGTGTTTTTAATATGTTTGAATATTTCGTCGAGATTGGTCTCGCAAACAATCAGGCAATTGTCGTTTTCAATACCGATGCGATCGGCTCTCAGTTTCAATTGTCTTGCGCTCTCTTCCCCGGAAACGTAGAGGGTTCTGATCTCTCCCAGCTTCAGCATGGTTTGCAGTACGAGGGTGGATTTACCGATTCCCGGCTCTCCCCCAATCAGTACCAGGGATGCAGGTACCAGTCCGCCACCCAGTACACGGTTTAATTCCTCGTCGTTCATGTCGATTCTAGGCTCTTGTTCCGCCCTTATCTCGCGAAGCGGTAAAGGTTGGCTCTTCACGCTTTCGAACGAACGTGTATCGGTAACTCTTGAAGGAGCATCTTTTCGCACCAGCTCCTCCACCAGCGATCCCCATTCGCCACAGGCAGGGCATTTCCCCATCCATTTGGGCGATTCGTTGCCGCAGTTGGTACAAAAGTAGGTTGATTTTAGTTTGGCCATGCTTTTAGTTTGGTTACAAAGATAGCGATATTTTTACCCTTCTGAACATTTTTGTATTTTTGTATCCTAAAAAACAAATTCGAAATGAACAGTCCCGTCATCCCTTCACTTATTTCCAACGCTTTAAACATCCGCCTCAATAATGTGGAAAATACCATTAAACTGTTGGAAGGCGGTGCTACCATCCCTTTTATCAGCCGATACCGGAAAGAAGCAACCGGATCGTTGGATGAAGTACAGGTTTCAGAAATTAAATCACTGAATGATAAATTCATTGAGCTCGAAAAACGGAAGAAAACCGTTCTGTCGTCCATCGAAGAACAGGAAAGACTGACACCGGAACTGCAAGAGAGGATCGAAAATTGCTGGGATGCCGTTGCGTTGGAGGATATTTACCTGCCTTACAAACCCAAACGGCAGACGCGCGCGGAGATGGCCAGGAAAAGGGGATTGGAGCCTTTGGCGAAATGGCTGATGCTGCAACAGTATGGGCCGGTTGAAGCGAAAGCCGGGCAGTTTGCCGGAGAAGAACTTGATGATGCCGTTTCGGCGTTAAAAGGGGCGTGTGACATTATTGCCGAATGGGTAAACGAAGATGAAAAAGCCCGTCAGCTCATACGAAACATTTTTGCCCGTGAAGCGGTCATAACCGCCAAAGTGGTGAAAGGCAAAGAACAGGAAGGCGAAAAGTACAGGGATTATTTTGACTTTTCTACTCTTCTTTCCCGGTGTCCCTCGCATCGTCTTCTTGCCATCCGCCGGGGAGAATCGGAAGGGTTTCTTCGGGTATCCATCTCTCCCGACGATGAAAAATGCTTGGATAAGCTGGTGCCCCGATACGCCAAGAACGATAGTGAGGCTGCGGATTACGTTGAAAAAGCGGTGGAGGATGCCTATAAACGCTTGCTCAAACCTTCCATTGAGACTGAGTTTGCCAACCTCTCCAAGGAAAAAGCCGACGAGGCCGCTATAGCTGTTTTTGCCGAGAATCTGCGTCAGCTTCTGCTTTCACCTCCACTGGGGCAGAAGCGGATACTGGCAGTCGACCCGGGATACCGGACGGGATGCAAGCTTGTTTGTCTGGACGAGCAAGGCAATTTACTGCACAACGAAACCATTTATCCGCATCCGCCGCAAAACGAATTTTCGAAGTCGGCGGGTAAGGTTTCCAAGCTGGTTTCCACTTACCGTATCGATGCGATTGCCATCGGCAACGGTACGGCAAGCCGGGAGACCGAGCGCTTCATAGCGAACCTGAGGTACGACCGGGAGGTGAAGGTTTTTGTAGTGAGTGAGAACGGTGCCTCCGTATATTCGGCCTCAAAGACGGCACGTGAAGAGTTCCCGGAGTATGATGTTACAGTGCGCGGGGCAATCTCTATCGGCAGGAGGTTAAGTGATCCGCTCGCGGAACTGGTGAAAATTGATCCGAAATCCATAGGGGTGGGGCAGTATCAGCACGATGTGGACCAGGCAAAACTGAAACGTTCCCTGGATCAAACCGTGGAAAGTTGCGTGAACCTTGTGGGGGTAAACCTTAACACGGCGAGCAAACATTTGCTGATGTATGTTTCGGGTCTAGGTGAGTCCCTGGCACAGAATATCGTGAACTACCGGACCGAGAACGGCCCTTTCCGCGCACGAGCAGGATTAAGGAAAGTACCCCGTCTGGGTGAAAAAGCTTTCGAGCAATGTGCCGGTTTCCTTCGGATTCCCGACGCCGAAAACCCGCTCGATAACTCTGCCGTCCATCCGGAAAGTTATCCGGTGGTTGAAAGGATGGCCAAGGACCTTAAATGTTCCGTCAAGGAGGTGATCAGTAATAAAGCGCTTGTCGGTACTATCGATATCAACCGCTACAAAACAGATACCATCGGTACCGAAACGCTGACCGATATCCTCCAGGAGCTGGAAAAGCCCGGCCGCGATCCACGCACGAAAGTGCAGGTGTTGGAGTTTGACCCCTCTATCCGTACCATCGCAGACGTGAAAGAAGGAATGGTGGTAAATGGAATCATTACCAATATCACTAACTTCGGTTGTTTCGTGGATTTCGGCATCAAGGAGAAC
>SHOL01000036.1 GCA_004294945.1 Treponema sp. | reverse complement strand
GGCGAACCTGGGCGGCGCGCAAGAGGTGACAACTGCGGCGGGTTTGCTGCCCGGTTTTGTTTTGAAAGGCAACAATTGTCATCGCTTGACAATTGGCGCAGGACGGAAGTAATGTAATCCATCCTTTATTCGAAAAGCTTTTCATGTTTTTACATGGAAAACAGTATAAAGGAAAGAAGGAGAAGTAAGATGAAGAAGACACGTTTCGCTTCAGCTCTCGTGACTGCAACCCTGCTGGTTCTGGCAGGCGCAGTTCTGTTCGGTTCCTGCAAGGCAAAGGAACCCAAGGCCGCGGCTCTTAAGGTCGGTATGGTTACCGATGCGGGAACTATCGATGACAAGTCGTTCAACCAGGGAACCTGGGAAGGTGTGCAGAAAGCCACAGCCGAACTGAAGCTCGAATCGAAATACCTGAAGCCCACTGGCACGACCGAAGCCGACTACATGAAGGAGATCGCGAACCTCGTCGACGCCGGCTTCAAGCTGATCGTCTGCCCCGGATTCAAGTTCGAAACTGCTATTTTCGTAGCACAGGACAAGTATCCCGAGACCAAGTTCGTCATCATCGACGGCAGCCCCAACAACGGTATGTTCGATGATACCCGCCAGGAAAAAGTCGGCAGCAACACAGTCGCAATTTTCTTTGCGGAGCATGAATCCGGCTTCCTTGCCGGTCTTGCCGCAGCAGTCGAACTGAAAACCGGTGAATTCGGTTACATCGGCGGAATGGAAATTCCGGCTGTCCAGAAATTCAACTGGGGATTCCAGCAGGCAATCGCGTATGCAAACCAGAACCTCGGAACCTCGATCTCTCTTAAGCCCGAAAACGTTATTTACCAGGGTACCTTCAGCGACGTAGCAGCTGGACAGCAGCTCGCCGCCCAGATGTACGACCGCGGCGTCAAGGCGATTTTCTGCGCAGCCGGCGGTGTCGGCGTTGGCGCGATCAACGAAGCCAAGGCACGCGCAGACAAAGGTGTCTGGATTATCGGTGTCGATACCGACCAGTATGCACAGGGAATCTACGCTGAAGGAAAGTCGATTATACTGACCTCGGCTGTGAAGCTTATTGATGTTGCAGCAGCCGATATGGTCAAGGCAGCGAACGACGGCACCTTCCCGGGCGGACAGACGCTCACCTTCACCGTTCACAATAACGGCGTCGGTATTCCCGCTGTCAATCCGAACCTCAGCCCCGCAACTCTCGACACGGTCAACGAAGTGCTGGCCAAGCTCAAGAGCGGCGAAATTGTTGTTTCCGCCGAGAAGGGAAATCTGATCAGGTAAGAGTTTCAGGCGGTGCATCGGCATGATGCGGTGCATCGGCATGATGCGCACCAAAACAGGCTGTCGGGCAGAATTGTCCGGCAGCCTTTTTTTTTCGAAAAATGAAAATTTGCACCGCTTACTGGTGCGTACTATACTCAGAAGCACAGAGGCATGCTGAAACCTTCTCGGGTTTTAGTTGTGGTCTACCAAACAGGGGCACCGGGGAAAACTGACCGAGTTTTTTTTTCAGGATGCCCATACGCAATCGTGAGGTAAGTACATGGGCACACAAAAAAAGCCGCACAGCGTTCGACCGATGGATGCACAGGCGATAGCGGATTCATTCACGCACCATCTGACCTACTCTCTGGGTAAGGATGAATACTCTTCGACTCTTTACGACCGGTATTCATGCCTTGCGCTCACTACCAGAGACCGGCTTATCGAACGATGGATACAAACGCAGCAAACCTACTACAACGTGAAGGCAAAACGGGTGTACTACCTTTCTCTCGAATTCCTTATGGGCCGTTCACTCGGGAACAGCCTGGTCAATCTGGGCCTGTACGAGGAAGCCTCGCACGCTCTGAAAGAACTTGGCTACCGCCTTGAAGATCTGCGCGAGCGCGAGTGGGACGCGGGGCTCGGCAACGGAGGCCTCGGACGGCTCGCTGCATGTTTTATGGACTCGATGGCGACGCTCGAATTACCCGCCACCGGATACGGTATAAGATACGATTACGGAATTTTTTTCCAGAGCATCAGAAACGGATACCAGGTTGAAACACCCGACAACTGGCTCCGTTTCGGAAACATTTGGGAATTCCCGCGAGCCGAATTTACCTACATAGTCAATTTCTACGGGAAATCCGAAGGCTACCAGGACTCTACCGGAATCCTGCGAAAACGATGGACCGATACCGAAGAGATCGTGGCCGTTGCCTACGACACACCTGTTCCCGGTTACGATAACAATACAGTGAATAATCTCAGGCTGTGGTCTGCAAAAGCGTCCCGGGAATTCGACCTGAATTATTTCAATGACGGCGACTATATCAAGGCGATCGCGGCGAAGGCTGTGTCAGAGAACATCACAAAAGTACTGTATCCGAACGACAATATGTTTGAAGGCAAGGAGCTCCGCCTGAAGCAGGAATACTTTTTTGTCTCGGCAACAATTCAGGATATTATCCGGCGATTCAAGAAAACGCATTCCGATTTTGACGACTTCCCGTCGCAGGTTGCAATCCAGCTCAACGATACGCATCCGGCTATTGCGGTTGCCGAACTGATGCGGCAGCTTGTCGATATCGAAATGATCGATTGGGACAAGGCATGGAATCTTACTACCGCCACCTTTGGGTACACCAATCACACAGTGCTTCCGGAAGCGCTTGAGCGGTGGCCGGTAAGTCTGATATCCCGCGTTCTGCCCAGACACATGGAACTGATTTTCGAGATCAATCACCGTTTTCTGCAGCGCGTAGCGGAGCTATTCCCTGGAGACCACGAGATGGCTCGCGAGCTTTCGATAATCGAAGAAGGAAGCGAAAAAAAAGTCCGCATGGCCAATCTTGCAATCATCGGAAGTCATTCGGTGAACGGAGTCGCTGCCCTTCATTCCGATATACTAAAAAAGAAAGTTTTCAGTGGATTTTATCGCCTGTCTCCGGAAAAATTCAACAACAAGACAAACGGGATTACGCAGCGGCGCTGGCTACGTCTGTGCAACCCGGAACTGTCCGCCCTGATCGACCGGTTCATCGGCCCGGAATGGACCACGGATCTGTATCAGCTGAAAAAACTTGAACCCCTTGCCGACGATCCGGCTTTCCGCGCAGAATGGCGCAGCGTAAAACTCCAAAAAAAGAAAGCGCTCGCCGAATACATTCGCAGCAGAAATAACATAGAAGTGGATCCGGAATCTATTTTCGACATACAGGTTAAACGCATTCATGAATACAAACGCCAGCTTTTGAATGTGCTGCACGTTATTACGCTGTACAACCGCATAACGGACAATCCGGACGTTCCATGTGTTTCCAGAACTGTTATTTTCGCAGGTAAAGCGGCTCCCGGCTATTATATGGCAAAGCTTATTATAAAACTGATTAACTCGGTTGCGGAAACCGTCAATTCCGATCCGCGTACCCGAGACAAGCTGAGGGTTGTTTTTTTACGGAACTATGCGGTTTCCAATGCGGAAAAAATTATTCCGGCTGCCGATCTTTCGGAACAGATATCGACTGCGGGCACAGAAGCCTCGGGCACCGGAAACATGAAGTTTGCGCTGAACGGCGCACTGATTATCGGAACCATGGACGGGGCAAATATTGAAATCCGGGAAGAAGTTGGAGCTGAAAATTTTTTTCTGTTCGGGCTCGATGCAGACGAAGTATCCCGGCTCAAATCCTGCGGGTATGATCCCCAGTTGTACTACAACAAGAATCGCGAGCTGTATCGGGTTATAAACCAGATTCAGCAGGGATTCTTTTCGCGCGATCAATCCGATCTGTTCCGTCCGATCGCCGATTCTCTTCTGTACGGAGGAGATGCCTACCTGCTGCTGGCCGACTACGATTCGTACATTGCAGCGCAGGAAAAAGTTTCCAAAATCTGGAAAAATACGGATGAGTGGACGCGGATGTCGATCCTGAATACAGCACGAATGGGCAAGTTTTCAACAGACAGAACTATTTCCGACTATGCCCGCGAGATATGGAACATTACAAGCGTTCATATTGGAGGCTCTTTCAAAACCCGGTAAGTTTTGAAATCGGCTCATTGGTGAATAAAAAAAAGCCATGCCGGAACTTTTTCCGGTATGGCTTAACTGAATGCATCGCAGCGGATGAGGGGAGTCGGACCCCCGTCACGAGCTTGGGAAGCTCGGGTAATAGCCGTTATACGACATCCGCTGGAATGCATCCTGCACGCTCAGTATCTCTAAAAAAGGGGTATTTTGTCAACAGAAGAGGCAATCAAGCTTCTGCATCAAGTATAAGCCGCCCGGAAGGAACCCGCACTTCGAAACAGGCTCCCCCTCCGGGCAGGTACTGCACAGTGCCGCCAAGTTGGGAAGCGAACGATCGCACCAGCACAAATCCAAGGCTTTCGCTTGTATCGGGATCGAAATCCGGTGGCAAACCTACGCCGGAATCCGCAATATCAAAACAAACCGAGGACTCGTCTACCCGGGAAGAAATGCGTATGGTACCGCCAGTGCCTTCGGGAAAGGCGTACTTTACCGAATTAGATACAAGTTCGTTGACTATCAAGCCGAGGGGAAGCGCGGCTTCGAGACTTGCCCGGATCAAGCCGGTGTCCATACACAGATCGATGCGTGAAAACTGTTCATGATTGGTAATTGATATTTCCCTGATTATGCTGGAAAAATATTCCTGCAGTGAAATCGATGCTATATCTTTTGACTGATACAACAGCTCATGCAAGTGGGCGATCGACTGGATCCGGTTTTGAATTTCTCGTATCAGCGTCAAACCTTTTTCAGACTCGAACAAATCCGACTGCATGGTTAACAGGCTCGAAACAATCTGCAGATTGTTTTTTACCCGGTGATGCACTTCCCGGAACAATACTTCCTTTTCTTTCAGGAGCACTTCTTTTTCATTCAGAGACTGCACAACTCTTTGCTCGATTTCCTTTCGTCCGGTAATGTCGCGAGCAATGTACAGTGCTGTATCTGTATCCATCGAAACAATTCTGCATTCAAAATGCCGCAGTCCGGCAGGAACCTCAAGCTCGTATTCAATTTCACGGATTCCGCCATGACGAAGCACATCGTGGACCGCCTCCATAAAAACACTCACCAGTTCAGGCGAAAAAATGTCGGAAATATTTTTACCGATCAGCCCTTCGGATGTCGAGCGCAGCAGGCGTTCATCATTGACGCTGTAGTCCAGGTAATATCCCCACCGGTCAATCACAAAGAAGAGATCGGGTAAGGCCCGAATAAATGCCTTGTTCCATCGTTCACTCCGCTCAAGAAGGTCGAGCTGCGTTTTTAATTCCCCAGTTTTCAAATCAACCTGAAACCGGAGAAACAGGATAAAGGCAAGGAGTACCGTGAACACCACAAGAAGAATTAGAGCGATGAACACTATCGGCCGGTAATTGAATGCGTAGGGCACCGCAGTCCCGTACCAGGAACGGTTAATCTCACGAATGCGGGATTGCGGTATCTGTGAAAATCCTTTTTTTACCTTTTCAAAAATGGATTGCCTGGTTTTGAGCACTCCACGCGAAATTTGACCGACATATAGCGAAGCGACCGGTACGAAATCGCGGACTCCCGCCTTTGCCATAAGAAAGTCGGCACTCGGTTTGTCCATGCAAAAGGCTCGAATATCACGCATCTTTGCTGCCCGGATAATATCGCTGTAATTGCGGAATTCCAGAAGATTTTTTATACCGGCTTCTTCCAGAACCTGGATACCGGAATCTCCCGTTTTAACGGCTATTGTAAAACCCGTCAAATCGCTCAAAGACTTCATTCCGGAGATCGAACGGTGCAGAAACACCGGAACATCGATTTCTGCGTAGGTATCGGTAAACAAGAACGTTTTTTTCCGTTCGTCGGTTACAAAAAACGTATCGATTACATCTGCTTTCCCTTCAGTGACGTGCTGAATCGCCGAAGCCCAATTCATCCCCCTCAGATCAACGTGTATCCCCGTTACCTTCTCCCATTCCTTCCATAGATCGATCGAAATGCCCTCAAGCGAACCTGATTCACCGATAAATGAATACGGAGGGTAGAACTGGTCTGTCACAACCGTGATCGATTCAGTCTTTTCATCAATAAATCCGGAATACGTACATACCTGATTGGCAGTCGTTTGCGCACCAACAGCAGAAGTTACTCCAACCAGAAAGTGCACTGCAAACAGAAACGGAAGGCCGAACGGCAGAGGCTTCGAACCGGGAATATTTTTCATACGCCTATAGTATACCCTACTTCGGTCATTTTTGCCTCTCGAAAATCGGACTGTCGCAGTGTGCACGAACAGGCAATTCTGCTAGAATCTGTCAATGATCAAGGTCCCGGCAGAATATATGAACGAAGCTGTAATCAATGCATTCAACGCACCGGTATATGCGCTACACAAAACCGACAGCACCATGCGCGATGCCCGTCTACTTGCGGAATGCGGCGTTCCGGACGGTACCGTCGTCCGTTCCGATTTCCAGACCGCAGGACGGGGACGAATCGATGGGCGCATCTGGGAAAGCGCCGCCGGTAAAGACCTCCTGTGCACAGTCATTCTGCGCCGCCGGCCCGTTCCCGGATTTACCCTCAGAGTCGGTCTTGCAGTCGCCAGAACGTTCGACCTTTTTTTGCCGGACGGTATCGGGACAGCAATAAAATGGCCGAACGATGTTCTCGTTTCTGGCAAAAAACTTGCGGGCATACTGTGCGAAAACAGCGGCAGCACCCTGTATGTCGGAACCGGCTTCAATATCGGCTCGACCTCGTTTCCGGCCTGCCTTGCAGACAAGGCAGGCTCGCTTGCACTGATCGCAGAACAATCCGGCGTTTCTCTCCCCGGGGTTCAAAACATGCTGGAAGCATATCTTGCACAACTCAAAGAAGTACTGGAACTTGAAAGGTGGCACAAAGAAGTCGGACTGAAACTGTATAGAAAGGGAGAATCGATTGTTTTTCTGCCGGGAGACCCGGGATGCACCGCACCGGTTCAAGGCACAATAGAAGGGCTCGGAGAATCGGGGGAACTTCTCTTTCGAGATGCAGAAACCGGCCAGCTGCACCGCTTTTTCTCCGGCGAATTTCCATTCGGCTACGGAGATACGTCCGCATCATCGTGAATCCGGCGCATACAGCACCCTGCATCAACCCTGCTTTTTTCGCCTGTCTCTTGAACCTTTCCGGCTCTCCGCGATATGATACTGCCATTATGTTAGACTACCGTTTTATCAAAGACAATCTGGAAGCCGTAAAGGCAAATATCGCAGCACGCAATATGAATGCGGACGCCGACCTCGTCGTCGCACTGTTCGACAAGCGAACCGCCCTGGTCACCGAACTTCAGGCGCTCCAAACCAAACGGAACGACAACGCCAAGGCAATGAAAACAAAACTTTCGGACGACGAGCGTACAAAACTCATCGACGAAGGCAAGGCTATCAAGGACGAAATTGCGCAGGCGGAAGCCGTACTCGCAAAAGCGGAAGAAGAGCTCGACGAAGCAGGACGGCTCATCCCGAACATGGCCCATCCCGACGCCCCCGTCGGCAAGGAAGACAAGGACAACACCGAAGTCAAGCGCGTCGGCACTCCCACAACCTTCAGCTTTGAACCGAAAGACCACGTTCAGCTCGGCGAAGCGCTCGACCTGATCGACTTCGAAGCAGGAACAAAAGTCTCCGGCGTCAAATTCTACTACCTCAAGAACGAAGCCGTCTTCCTGGAGCAGGCCCTCATCATGTACGCCCTGAACATCCTCAGAAAGCACGGATTCACCCCGTTCATCACCCCGGACATCGCAAAAGAAGAAATCCTCTACGGCATCGGCTTCAATCCGCGCGGCAAGGAATCGAACGTCTACAACATCGAGGAAGAAGGCACCTGCCTTGTCGCCACCGCAGAAATCACCCTCGGCGGCTACCACAAAGACGAAATCCTCCCGAAGGAAAAACTCCCCCTCCTCTACTGCGGCCTCTCCCACTGCTTCCGCCGCGAAGCCGGAGCCGCAGGCCAGTTTTCCAAAGGCCTGTACCGGGTACACCAGTTCAACAAACTGGAAATGTTCGTCTACTGCCTCCCCGAACAGTCCGACGCACTCCACGAACAACTCCGCCAAATCGAAGAAGAAATCTTCACCGGACTCGGCATACCCTTCCGCGTCGTCGACACCTGCACCGGAGACCTTGGCGCACCCGCATGGCGCAAATGGGACCTCGAAGCCTGGATGCCCGGCCGCAACGGCGGCGAATGGGGCGAAGTCACCTCCACCTCCAACTGCACCGACTTCCAGGCGCGCCGCCTCAACGTCCGCTACAAAGACGACGACGGCAAAAACAAGTTCGTGCACATGCTCAACGGCACCGCGATCGCCCTCTCCCGAGCAATGATCGCACTTCTTGAAAACTGCCAGCAAGCCGACGGCTCCATCAAAATCCCGGCCCCGCTCGTCCCCTTCTGCGGCTTCGACGTCATCAAGAGCCGGACACTCTGAGGCCGGACATACTGAGGCCGAACGTACAACGAGGCGCGGACGCAGTACCTTCGCAGCCGCTCAAACGAACGCATTGACGAAGGCGAACGCTGATCACGAAAAAAAAGACCCGGAAAACAGTCCCTGTTTTTCGGGTCTTTTTTTGTTTGAGATACGGAGCCGATTTCAAAAGTCGGTTACTTTTGAAATCGGCTTTTTGGACAAAAAAACTACAAGTCTTTCTAATATAAAGACTTGTAGTTTTTTCTCCATGTACATCTAAGGTTGCTCTTTCAAAACCGGGCCAGACGCGTTACGCCGAGCCCGGTTCACGTCCTGATTACCAAACGACGCCGAGCGTCACACCGATCGCAAAACCGGAGTTGAGGTAGTAGTATAGGGGCACATCAAGCTTGAGCGGGCCAAAATTGTTCCCAAGACCTGCCATAATGCGCATGCGGGTAAGCGAGGGACTGACGCCCCTGGTTCCGAGGTCCAGCTTGACCGAACCGGGAGTAATTGTCGGACTAAGCGAAGCCATGCCATCCACAGCGAGTCCCAGATTGATCGGGCTGGTCGCTTCCGCTACAACATCGGAATTGCCGAATACAAAGTCTGCACCCAGGCCAAAATTCACGTTAAACAGCCACAAGGTTTGAATGGAAGTAGTTGCTTCAAGCGGAATGGTGAACGTAGTAACCGTCGAACCGACCCTGACCGTCGGAACCGCTTCCATAGTTCCAGTCGCGGTATACGTATCGCTACCAACAGTTACCGGAACGCTCACCGACTCGGACATCGTGTCGAACGGCAGGCTAATGACAAACGAAGAATTTTGAATGGTAAGGCCGGCACCCAGGTTTATGCCTCTCCAGCGGACAAATCCGCCAAGAAGTCCTATGGACGGCAGCAGCTGATAGTTCACGCCCATTCCCAGGGTAAACGATTCAATATCAACCGCATATTTCTTTGATTCGAAGGTAAAATTCTCGTTGATTTTTCCGCCGCCAAATTTCAGATTGAAGTACATATTGTTGAAAACGTCGCCAAGGCCTATCAGCCCAAAGACAGTTTCAGCATTGATACCGATGTTGAAAACCGGAACCGCGCCTGCAATACCGGCGTACACATCCGACTCTTTCATCATGCTTCCTGGAA
The DNA here is from genome assembly GCA_004294945.1 of Treponema sp. Lineage (GTDB taxonomy): Bacteria > Spirochaetota > Spirochaetia > Treponematales > Treponemataceae > Teretinema. The sequence goes on along the minus strand of SHOL01000036.1, from coordinate 8,496 downwards.
TTTCCGCAATTTCGTCAATATTCATGGACGGAAGCTGGAACCCTGCAATACCGCCTGCCATCACCGAAAAGAGCTTGTATCCCTGGTAGCCCTGCATGGTCGCACCCTGGCCCGCATAGGCAGTAGCGTTTCCAAAGCCAAGAGCCAGCTTTTCCTGCTTGTCGAATTTACCAAGCTGCCCGTTAATCGTCGACGTCATTCCGGTGATCGCATCGGCGAACGGTCCGCTTGCAGTATCTGCGAACTGGTCATTGAGCGCAGCCGCAATATCATTCTGCGTGGTATCTGCGGAGTCTGTCGGGAACAAAACCAACGGCATCGTAATCGTAACCTGCGCAAAAGCCATGGAGCCCAATAAAACCAGCGAAGCAAGGGCAATTCCGTATCGGAGAGCTTTCTTCATAGTCTGTACCTTTCCTTTGTTTCAAGTTGCGTGAACCGATTTCAAAAGTCGGTTGCTTTTGAAATCGCCTTTTGGAGAATATCACAAGTCTTTATATTAGAAAGACTTGTGATTTTCTCCATGTACATCCAGGGGAGCTCTTTCAAAACTTTCCGAGTTTTAAAAGAGCCTCGCATACACAGCAATGGCTGTTAGTAAGTGTAGCACCCGAAACGGGTCGCGTCAATTTATACGGCCGAAAGTCCGCTTCAGTTCCCGCCGCTTTCGTAGCGCGCAATGCCCCGCTTCCAGCAAAAGGACGCAAGATACAGCGAAAGAACCGGAACGAGCAAGCCCGAGGCTATCCATACCGGAGGCAGCTTCCCGAGCACCGCAAGCGAGGGGAAGTTGGTTATCACGAAGATAGGCACAAGGAACACACCGATGAACTGGGCGCCGCGGCCAAAGGCTACCATCGGCACATTATTGAAGTCCCAGAAGCAGTCGGCAAGAGAAGCGATCGCATCGGCCCGCACAACGCGAAACACCAGGGTGAGCGGGATCAGCCACAGCGAATAGGCAAGCATACAGCCGCCGGAAGCATACACTGCCCAGCAAAGTATCCTGACAAAGCCCGGAAACTCGCCCATACGATAAAAGCCGACGCCAATCATCACAACGCCGGTAAGGACATCCAGAAGGAACAGCGCACAATCCGAGCGCCTGAAGGTCGCCAGAAACTGGGAAGACACCGGTTTGACCAGCAGCAGGTCGAGCGAACCGTCACGCACCATCTGCGAAAGCTGGAAAAGGTTCATCATGAACACTCCTGCATAGAAACCGGTCAAAGCCACGAAGGTGCCAATAAACACTAGAATCTCGTCCGGCGTATATCCGGCTATCCGTTTTCCCGCCGCATACACCACGATCACGTACATGATCTTCGCAAAAAGGTACCCGCCTTCCATCATGAGCCCGGTCACAAAATTCGCCCGGTACTCAAGCTGGCTCATCAGATTGATTCGTACCAGCCTCGTCCATATCCAGAAATGTTTGCAAATTTCCTTCATATTAGCTCCCCGCATATCAGCTCCCCACCGCGGCGAACCGTCTGATGCCACGCTTCCATACAAACCGGGCCGCGATCGTTAGCACGGCAATCCAGAATACCGCCAGAGCGAACTGCCGGAGAATCAAAGATTCGGGTATCCGCCCTGCAAGGAGATCGGCCGGGAACTGGATCGTATAGCGGAACGGCAGAAGCGACAGAATGCGCTCGCCTTCCGGCCCAAACACGGAAAGCGGAAAAATCCCGCCCGAGGCCGCTATGATCACGATCCTGACCGCCTCGAACAAAAAAACCGATCTCTGTCAGCCAAAAGCCGGCAAGACCGACGCACCAGAACAGCAAAAAGTTGAGCACAAAGGCCAATACCAGCGCAACCGAAAAAAGCGCTGCGTTCCGGCCGGTCACTGCGAAGCCCGTTACGGTTCCGAGAACGGCAACAGCCGCAGCCAAAAGAACGCACGAAAAAAGGCTTTGCGCTGCCTTGTCGCCCAGAAACGAAAACAGGCGATAACCGAAATAGCTCACCGGCTTGACCAGATACCGGTCCAGGCTTCCGGACTTGATATCGCTGTTCACCTCGTACTCGAATCCGGTCCTGACAAGCCGGGACACCAGCTGTGCGATGACAGTCCATGCAATCATCTGCGTAAACGTAAACCCGAACAGCGCATCCCCTTCCCCGCCGCCCTGGTACAGCACGATCCACAGCGCCGTCTGGATCACGACCGGAGACACCGCTCCGGCAAGCGATAAAAAGAAGTTGAAACGGTATTCAACCGACGCCTTCAATCCAGTCGTAAAGCTCTTCCGGTATTTAAGGAAGGGACTAGCGCGCATCGGGCGCCTCCCCGCGGTAGAGCCGCTCGATGCCTTCTTCAAGCGGGGTATCCTCAACGGTAAAGTCGATCACCGGCAATTCGTCCAGAATGCTGCGCGAGAAGGTGCGCACGTCCTCACGGGCAACCCTGAACAAAACCTGATCTCCCTCCGAACCGGAAAAGCCTGCGAACGACGAAAGCGCCGAATCGCTCACGGGAGACGAAAGCGTCAGCCGCACTGTCTTCAGATTGCCCAGCTCGGCATTCACCCGGTCGAGCGGCCCGTCGTACACCACGGATCCCCGGTTTATCAGAATGATACGCTCGCACAGGTCCTCAATGTCGGAAAGATAGTGGCTGGTCAGCATGACGGTCGTACCGAACGACGAACGCAGCGTTTTTAAAAGGTCCCGGATCGACTTTTGCGAAATCAGGTCGAGCCCGATCGCCGGTTCGTCCAGAAAAAGGACCTTGGGCCGATGCAGAAGGGCGGCAATGATTTCCATCTTCATCCGTTCGCCGAGCGAAAGACGGCGAACCTGTACCTTCAGCTGGTCTTCTATGCCGAAAAGCGATACAAGCTCGTCGAGCGTCCTCCGGAAGTCCGCCCGGGGAATTTCGTAAATCTCCCGGTTCAGATCGAACGATTCCAGCGCCGGCAAATCGGGCCACAACTGGCTCCGCTGTCCCATGATAATCGAAATCTGCATCCGGAACGCCTTCTTCCGCTCCCAGGGCACAAAACCGAGCACCTTCGCCCCACCGCCGCTCGGATGCATAATGCCCGAAAGCATCTTGAGCGTCGTCGTCTTCCCCGCCCCGTTCGGCCCCAAAAAACCGACTGTCGAACCCTATTTATGGAAGAAACTGATTTCCTTTACCGCATCCTTGACTTTCATGGTGCGCGAAAACAAATTCGTTACCGACGCCCCCAAACCTTCCTTTTTTTTCATAGAAACTGAAAGAGCGCGACAACAATGAAACTTCAATAATTGACACAGCGAACTCCTTGTACACCTTCGATGTTCGATCACGCATACCGAATGTGAAGCACATGATGTCGCTATTTATTTCCTTTATCAACTAATAGAGTAAAACAAAGAGTGGCCGCCACAGACATTCGCTTTCCTCCAGTCAGACAGAGGTGCCATTCCTGACCGGGCAAACAAAAAGCTCCCGACGGAAAACCGGCAGGAGCTTTGGATGATAACCAAGAAAAATACCGAAGTGGAGTTTCCGCGGAATGCGGAAACTCCAAGGCGAAATAACCGCCAGGTTATTTCGCCATAGCCTCACTGATCGCGACAGCGACGGCGACGGACGCACCGACCATGGGGTTGTTGCCCATGCCGATAAGGCCCATCATTTCGACGTGGGCGGGAACGGAAGAAGAACCGGCGAACTGTGCATCGGAATGCATGCGGCCCATGGTGTCGGTCATGCCGTAGGAAGCGGGACCGGCTGCCATGTTGTCCGGGTGCAAGGTGCGTCCGGTACCGCCGCCGGAAGCGACGGAGAAGTACTTCTTGCCGGCGTCGTTGGTTTCCTTTTTATAGGTACCGGCGACGGGGTGCTGGAAGCGGGTCGGATTGGTGGAGTTTCCAGTGATGGAAACGTCTACGCCTTCTTTCCACATAATCGCTACGCCTTCGCGGACATCGTCGGCGCCGTAGACGCGGACGGCTGCGCGCTCGCCTTCGGAATACTTGAATTCCTTGACGATTTTCAGCTCGCTGGTGTAGTAGTCGAACTGGGTCTGCACGTAGGTAAAGCCGTTAATGCGGCTGATAATCTGCGCAGCATCCTTTCCGAGGCCGTTCAGGCATACCTTGAGCGGCGTCTTGCGGGCGCGGTTGGCGCTCTTGGCGATACCGATGGCGCCTTCTGCAGCGGCAAAGGATTCGTGTCCGGCGAGGAAGCAGAAGCACTTGGTCTCGTCGGAAAGAAGCATCGCGGCAAGGTTGCCGTGGCCAATGCCGACCTTGCGGTCGTCGGCGACAGAACCGGGGATGCAGAACGCCTGGAGGCCTTCGCCCAGCGTGCGGGCAACATCGGCGGCATTTTTTTCGCCTTTTTTGATTGCGATTGCGGCGCCCACGATGTAAGCCCATTTCGCGTTTTCAAAGCAAATCGGCTGGATGCCGGCAACAAGACCGCCGACATCCACGCCTTTTTCGTCGCACACCTTCTTGGCGTCTTCGACGGAGTTGATTCCATACTTCTTCAACAGGGGAAGAATCTGGTTTATTCTGCGCTCGTAGCTTTCAAACAGTGCCATATGTTCCTCCCTTCCTTATTCGTGCCTGGGGTCGATGTGCTTTACGGCGTCGGCAAAACGTCCGTAGGTACCCTTGGCCTTGGCAAGCGCTTCGTTAGCGTCAGTGCCCTTCTTAATCGCGTCCATCATTTTTCCGAGGTTCACGAATTCGTAGCCGATAATCGCGCCTTCGGCGTCCACGCCGATGCGGGTAACGTAGCCTTCGGCAAGCTCAAGGTAGCGGGGACCCTTCGCTTTGGTGGCGAACATGGTTCCAACCTGGCTGCGCAGTCCCTTTCCGAGGTCTTCGAGCGAAGCTCCGACCACGAGACCGCCTTCGGAGAAAGCGGACTGGCTGCGGCCGTAGACGATCTGGAGGAACAGTTCGCGCATGGCGGTATTGATGGCGTCGCACACCAAGTCGGTGTTCAGCGCTTCAAGAAGGGTTTTTCCGATCAGGATTTCGGAAGCCATAGCCGCAGAGTGGGTCATACCGGAGCATCCGAGCGTCTCGACAAGAGCTTCCTCGATGATTCCGTCCTTGACGTTAAGGGTGAGCTTGCAGGCGCCCTGCTGGGGTGCGCACCAGCCTACACCGTGCGTAAAGCCGGAAATGTCCTTGATTTCCTTTGCCTGTACCCATTTCCCCTCCTGGGGAATGGGAGCGGGACCATGATTGGCCGCCTTGGCAAGAGGACACATGTGTTCGACTTCGGTCGAATAAACCATACTTGTCTCCTTGTATTTACCTGATAAAGTTCACCGGCAAGGATTCTTGCCGCAGATTGCCAGTAGCAGTTATAGGCAGTATTGTATAAAAAAAGCGAGAAACATTCCAGTCCCGCCGGGTTCAGAGAACCGGCTTCCAGTCAATCTCGACCAGACAGCAGTCGGCACCGTCGGCGCGGATCGAATGACGGCTTGTCGCGATTCCGCCTTCGGCGCCCGCCGGAACGGCAGGAAGCACCAGAGAACGCACTTCTGCAGGAGATCCGGGTCCGAGCTCCTTCCGGTAGTGGATGCGCAGTGCTTCCGGAGAACTCCTGCGCGCGAATCCCGGGGGAAGCGAATCGAGTGCCCACTCCAGATAGCTCACATTGTTCACATGGCCGTTCGTGTCGATGTCGCTGTCCATTGCCCGAACAGAATACGGTTCCACGCCGTCGACCGAAAATTGCAGGTCGTCAAGGGAACGGTACAACGACGCGGTTTCCACAGAAATGCCAAAGGCAGCGTATTGGAATTCCTGGACGCGAAGCGGCCTGCGTCGGACAGTGTCGGCAAGGAGCCAGTTCGACCTTCCCGCGGAGAGAAGAGTTCCCGAAGCGTCGCGAAGCTCGAAATCGCGATCGGCCATGAATGATCGCATTGCGTTCACCTTCGTCCCTACATGGACAGTTTCTCCGAATTCGGGCATGCGGATAATTGAAATATCCCATTTGAGCAGCATCCAGCCGCAGGATTCGCGTTCGTACCAGCCAAGATCGAGTCCTTTCGACGAGCTGTGCAGGATGGCGATGTCCTCGAAGTAGCGGATCAGGGACGGCAGTGTCAGTGTGCGGTCGGGACCGGCTTCGTAATAATGGACAAGATAGTCGCGATAAAAGTGCATGACGTTATTTCCTTATATGTCTGATAGTACCATATACCTAAAACAGGGTATACTGGCGCGCATGGAGAAAAAGATGTCTGCTGCAGCGGCGCGTATTGCGGCGCGTATTGCGGCGCGTATTGCGGCGCATATTGCGGCGCGTATTGCGGAGATTATGCCGACCAACATAAGACCGCGCCTCTCGGAGATTATGCCGACCAACATAAGATCGCGCATCGCGGGAGCCCTCTGTTCGATTATGCTGGCCGCGCTGACTGTTTCCTGCGTATCGACCCCGCAGGAAGGCTTTCCTGATCCAGGCGTGGATCGGATCAGGCGCGAGACGCTGTATTTCGACACGCTCCCGGATGCGCTCGACGGCTACCGGATCGCTTTAGTTTCGGACGTGCACCTGGGGAACAATTTTTCTGTTGAACGACTCGGTCGGCTTGTTGCGGCGGTCAACCGAGAAAAACCCGACTGCGTTATTCTGTGCGGCGATTTTATTCTGAACGGGGCATTCATTGAACCGTTTGCCGCAGAGGCGGCAGCCCTGTATGCTCCGGACGGTATGTACGCCGTGCTGGGAAACCACGACTTTTTCGACGATCGCGCCGGAACTGTCCGGGCGCTGCGATCGGTCGGCATTATGGTGCTGGAAGAAACTTCCGCAGTTACGCCGCGGGGACTGCAAATTGCGGGGACGAACGATTTTCAGGATATGTATCCTGCGTCCGCCTTTCTTGCCGATACGCTCCGCCAAGGTTTTTTTACGGTGCTCGCAAGTCATAATCCGGATTATGCGGAGGAGGGCCGCGGCGAACTCTACGACCTGATGCTATCAGGGCATAATCACGGCGGGCAGATTACCCTGTTCGGCTTCGCGCCGGCGCTGCGTTCGGACTACGGGCAGAAATACCGGAGCGGCCTTGTCCGCGTCGGCGAGGACCAGATTTTCGTCACCAACGGGGCCGGTTACGGCGGCGTCGGCTGGTTGCGCTTCAGGCTTTTCGCCCCGTCCGAGTTTGCGGTGCTGTCTTTGCGCAGGAGCGTCCGGAAGTAACGGAGGTTACCAGCGCTGCAAGCTCTGCGCTTCGCGCTTCTTCGACAGAGCCGCTGATTGTCACCGTTTCGCCGAAATTTTCCCCGGTAACCTCCGCGCCGAATCGGGCAAGCTCGCGTACCAGATGCTCGTGCATTTCATAGCGTGCTTCGACGGTAAAGTCGCGGATTTCTACCAGTTCGGCGGAGCGTACGGTTTCCAGGACTGCTTTTGCCGCATCTGCGTAGGCTTTGACAAGGCCGCCGGTTCCAAGCAAGGTTCCGCCGAACCAGCGGGTCACGGTGAGCATGATGCCGGTAAGGCCCGAGCCTTTCAGGACATCGAGCACCGGCCGCCCTGCGGTGCCCGAAGGTTCGCCGTCGTCGGAACAGCCAAGAATCCCTCCGGTGGAGCCCAGAACAAAGGCATGCACAACGTGTGTGGCATCGGCGTATTTCGCCTTCTGTGATTTTAGCAGCTCGCGCGCCTCTTCCTGCGTTTCTACGGGAAACGCTTCGGCGAGAAAACGGGAGCCGCGGACAAGAAGTTCGCTCCAGGAGTATTCAAGAATCCCTTTCATTACTTTTCTCCAAAAGCCGATTTTAAAAAACAACCGACTGCTGAAATCGGCTCGCTTGACATAAATCGAGCTAAACCGTTTTAATGGCGGAATGATCGAAGTGCACAACATAGTAAAAGATTTCAGGAAGACGATCAAGAAACCGGGGCTCGCCGGCAGTGTCGCCTCGCTTTTCAGACCAGAGTACGAAACCGTACGCGCAGTGGACGATGTGTCGTTCAAAGTGCCCGAAGGCGAAATTCTCGGCTTTATAGGTCCGAACGGCGCGGGGAAATCGACTGTCATCAAGATGCTCACCGGAATTCTCACGCCGAACTCGGGCTCATGCAGAATTAACGGCTACATTCCCCAAAAAGAGCGCAAAAAATACGTCCGCGAAATCGGAGTCGTGTTCGGCCAGCGAACGCAACTGTGGTGGGATCTGCCCCTCACGGAAACCTACACGGTGCTCCGGGAAATCTACAACATTCCCGACGCCCAGTTCAAAAAAAGAATGGGATTCCTTACAGAGGTTCTCGAGCTGGACCAGTTTATCTCAAGCCCGGTACGTACGCTGTCCCTCGGCCAGCGCATGCGGGCAGACATTGCGGCGTCCATGCTACACAGTCCGAAAGTCCTGTTTCTCGACGAACCGACGATCGGCTTGGACATCGTCGTAAAGGACAATATCCGCAAGGCGATCCGCGAACTGAACCGGAATGAAAAAACGACAATCATTTTAACAACTCACGACCTGAGCGATATCGAGCTCCTGTGC
>SHOL01000219.1:749-3223 GCA_004294945.1 Treponema sp. | reverse complement strand
GTTCTTCACATCGGTATTTTCGCGTTTCTCTACCGATGAGCTGTCTCTTCCGGCCTCACCGTAATGCAAGATGTACGGGTACTCACCGTTAGCGGACAGCCATTCGCCGCTCAGCGATGCCGATAGCTTTTCGTTAAGTTTCAGGTTGGTGGAGACTGCCGGGTTGAACATGCCGAACGATCCGGCTTTGAGCGAAGCCCGCCCGTTGACCTTTTTTCCCGGGCCTACCTGTGGTGCGGCGCTCTGGATGTTCAGTACCGAGGCCGACGCGAACAGCCGGGCCGGTTGAAAGATGTTATCGCTTTGTCCCGAGTTCAGGGAGATCATATCGACGTTGTCCAGGGCAAACCGGCCGATATCTATTTGTCCCGTTTGTATGTCGTTTATGGTAAAGCCGTTGTAGTTCACCGCCGTGTGGCTGGCACCGAGGCTGCGTACCGATACGGCCTTGAGCCCGCCGATACCCCCGAAGTCCTTCACGGTAACGCCGGGAAAGTGTTTAACCACGTCGGACAGCTGCAACGCATTGAGGTTCCGGATCGATTTTCGCAATAAAATACGCATCGGAGCCGATGAGCGGATTTCCCGGTCGCCATACCTCTCCGTCACGACCACTTCGGGCAGGTGCTGCAAGCTGTCGAGGCTGGTCTGTGCCAGCAACGGAGTAGTTACCGCATAAAGTGCGGCAACGATTACTGCATTTCTTTTTAAAACATTCATCTTATACCGAATTTTTAATTCCGGTAAAGCATTCTGAAAATGAAGCGCGTAAATAAAAAAGATTCTGTTCGCGAGTCGTTTTCAAGCTCTATCCCCCGAAAGCCATTAACAGGTGCGAAACGATGGCAGGTCTTCTGACTTACTTCCGTGTCCTGAACGCCTTCCCAAAACCGGTTTTCGAGCTTCTTTCCGAAGCTAGTGCCTCCCTTGTGGGGAAGCAGGAGCGGGTTTTAGTGGCAAAAGGTGATCTGTTCAGCACGTGAAACGAAGCTTACAGCAGCGGGTCTGTTCAGGATTTTCACCTGATTCCCTTTTCATTACGGTTCCGAAGCCAAATCTGGAACGCGTAACACCAACATTTCGAGGACAAAGATAGGTAAAAAAAAGTGGAAAGAAAATAAAAAAATATATCTTTGTGTTGAGTTATGAATGAGAAACTTAAATACAGTGTGGCCGGGCATCTATTCTGCATAGAAACCCCCGACAGGGCACGTACTACCGGAATTATGCCGAATTACACCCCTTTCCGGGTGGAAAATAGTTCCGGCGATGATTTTTTGTTCAGTTTAAGAGGCCACCGGGAGGTTCATCTGCCCGAATTTCCGCCGGACGATACGATGGAGTGGAACGGCGTGGATTACCGGGTGTACCACTCACCGGAAGGGATGGTTGTCTCCATGAGACAGGGGGAGAAGGAACACCGGTTCTTTGCTCCGGCAGACTGGAAGGAGGTGGTTTGCGATCTCTCGTTTACCGATAAAAACGAAGCCGTCTTTCTCAATAGTTTCCTGAGGCTGGCCTTTGGCGTGACCTCCATCCTTGCGAACCGGACCATCAAGATTCATGCCTCCGTGACGGAACTGAACGGCAAGGCGCTGGTTTTTTTAGGTAAGAGCGGAACGGGAAAAAGCACCCATAGCCGGCTATGGCGTGAGTTTGTACCCGACTGTACGCTGCTGAATGATGATGAACCGCTGATACGTGTATTCGAAGACGAGCCGGTAAGGGTGTACGGGGCACCCTGGAGCGGAAGCACGGCCTGCTTCAGGAACGCATCGGCGGAGGTTGCCGCTTTCATCCACTTGTACCAGAGCCCCGAAAATCGGTTGACACGGCTCAGGAACGTTGAAGCGCTCTCTTCGTTGTATGCTTCGGCGGCGATGCTCCGGTCGGATGCCGGTAATAAAGACCGGGTGCTGGATGTTGTTGCGGCTGTTTTGCAACGTGTACCGGTTTACCGGCTCGATTGCCGGCCGGACTATGAAGCTGTGTCATTAACCCGCTCGTTATTGCCGTAAGAATGGAATCCCTGATTGTCCCGAACGAGGTCTTCTTTTCGCATATTCTGGAGGAAATTGAAGCGCGCCGTGCGGTGAGGATTCCGGTAAAGGGAAACAGTATGCTGCCTTTTATCCGCCCGTTGGCGGATCAGGTCGAACTCTCGGAATTAACCGGGCAATCGGTGACAAAAGGGAATATCGTGCTGGCCAGGACGAACGGGAGCAACTATGTTGTTCACAGGATCGAGAAGGTTGAAGGGGAGGTGGTGACGCTCAGGGGCGACGGTAATCTGTCTGTCCGCGAGCGATGCGACAAGGGAAATGTCGTTGCGGAGGTGACGGCTGTTTATAAGAAGGGAAGGAAAATCAGCAAGGGAAGCCTTGAATGGAACCTGGCAAGAGATTGTTGGTTTACGAGCCCGTTGTTACGAAGGTTTTATCTGGGAATTAGCAGAAATATGAAAAAAATATTTT
>SHOL01000219.1:0-739 GCA_004294945.1 Treponema sp. | reverse complement strand
CAAAAGGGATGGTGAAAATTGAACCGCCGCAGGAAGATTCGGTGGAATACGAGCTGATTGTATTTGATCCGGGATTTGAAACATGGTACACACTCCAGAATTCCCCGGCCAGGTATCGTTCTCAGGAGTACTACGAAGGTTGGAACCAGCAATATGTGTCGGAATGGAATTACCTGGCGACCCAGCCCCGGAGAAGATCGTTCTTTGAGTCTATCATAGGGTATGAGCCGGGTGTGGATTATGGGTTTGAACTGAACCACAAACTGTTCTACTATTTCCAGTACGTGGAGCATGTGCTGCGGATACCGATATTGCCCAACGGCCCTTCGGGAGTGATATACTGATTGAAGGGCGTATGCCGTAAACGGCTTTAATAAAAATAACAAGTCAAATGAAGATAAAAGAGAACATCAGAATCAAACAGATAGGGGATGAGTCCATCCTGGTTTCCCACGACGGGGAGAACATGAACTACACCCGCGTAATATCGCTCAACAAATCCGCGGAATTTCTGATAGCCGGGAGCTTCGGTGCGGACTTTACCGTTCAGGACTGGGCGGAAAGGCTGACGGGGAGATACGGTATCGACAAAACACAGGCCGTGACGGATGCTCAGGTACTGGCCGATAAACTGATGAAAGCCGGTGTGATCTATGAATGAGCCGGCCGTTTCTCTTTTCCTGGAGTTGCTCCGCTCCGCCATCTGGAACAGGGCGGCCGATGAAGACCTGTTCCGGCA
>SHOL01000035.1:6522-18137 GCA_004294945.1 Treponema sp. | reverse complement strand
GAGCACTGCGGCAAGCTCGGCCGCACCGAGCGGGAGACCGGGATGTCCTGAGTTTGCTTTTTGGATAGCATCCATGGACAAGCTGCGGATGGATAAAGCAATTTTCTCCAATGCGGTATTCATTCTACATACTCCTTACGAGATTTTTTTGATCGCCGAAACCAGCTCGGCTGCATCGGGCTTTTCTTTGAGCGCAGAGCGGAATGACTCCTGCTGCAAAAACCAGGAAAGACGGGAAAGCACTTTCAAATGACTCTGCGAACCGGTAGACAAAATGATAAACAAAACGCTCACCGGCTTGCCGTCCATCGCATCGAAATTGACTGCCTTGTCCAAATAACAGACATACACCCGCTGATCTTCTTCGGAAGAAATCACCGGCGTACGGGGATGCGGCAAGGCAATTCCGCTCCCAACCGAGGTGGTCATGAGCCGTTCACGTTCGCACAAACCCTCTTTGAGCACTTCCGGATCGACCCCGGAGGGCAAAACAAGCTGGGCAACCGCATCGGCAAAGACTGCGCACGGGGTTTCTCCGGAAATGTTGTAATACACCCCGCCTTTTTGGATGAGCGACGCAATGTCTTCAGACTCTCTCATCGGGAGACTCCTTTTTAACTATTGTGAACCGCTGCTTAAGCAATTCGGGCAACGCTTCATTGATCACCGTCTTAATTTCAAAAAAACTTTCTTCCATACCTTCCACCGATAACCATAGATTGTCGATATCGCCGGGATTGTCTGAAACCGGAAAATCAAGATTCTCGAGAGCGGAAATCGTATGAGCCATAATCTGTGCCAGTATGACCGCACCTTGTTCGGGCATCGTTCCCGGAAGCAGCCCCGTATCGCGCAGCATAAAGATAAAACGGGTCAATTCAGAGTGGAGTGCGATAAACCGGGTACGAAGGCGACCGGTTTCGTTGTCTGCAAAAATATTGTAGGTTTTTTGCAGCTCTTTCAGGCGGGAAGCCGCTGCGCGCTCGATAACCGGAATACAGAACGCATTGTCTGTAAGACGTACCGGAATCAGACGATCGAGGAGCAGGGAGCAGTCGGTTTCTCTGCGATACAGTGAATCCAGAACGTACGAATCGAAAACTCGGATGGATACAGGCAGGCCGAGCTGGACGAGCGCTTCCTCGAAAAGGGAAGCCGGGAGCGACACCATAGAAATGGTCCACCGGTCGGGGGGCGGGACAGTTTGATCCTTAAACCATAGCCGGGTTTCCACTCCGTAGGGCTCAAAGGCAATTACCGAAGAATTGCGGAGCGCATGGCTTACTTCTGTTGCATGCAGCGAGAACATACTGTCGCCACCGAGAAAATACGCATAGGCGAGCTGTTCGTCCATGCTTCCGGCTGCGCCGATGTTCTTGAAGGATGAAGCCAGATTACGCTCGAGGGCAGCCTTCCACTTAGCCTCCCGTTCCGGGACGATTGTGGATGCGGATACAAGATCAAGAATAAAAATACCTTCAACCCAGTCGACTAGAGTCGCCGCTATCCGGTCTCCGGGTTTGAAACCGGACTTCCAGTAGAAATCACCCATGTCGACGGCGTTTATATAGAAGAAATCAGGATCTTCATATTCGGTAGACGAGAAAATTGCGGCGTTTTCTTCGTTGTCCAGCGAAAGATACTGGGGGATGTATTCTTCGCCGAACAAATCGTATTGTTTGTACGCATCTTCCGGCGTGACTCTAATCTGCTTGCGCGGAAGTTCCTGATCGCCCAGATAGAACGTGAGTTCATGCGGGAGCAGCGACGGATTGCAGAAGGGAACGCAGCGCGACCCCGGTATAAAAACACCGGCGGCAATCTCGTCCTTGCCGGGAACAATCAGTACCGACCGATCTGTAAACAAACCTGCACGGGATATCCATTCTTTTTCGAACCCCGGTTCGTCGGGGAATTCATAGGCCAAGTGGTTGTGTTCCAGATATTGCTCGGCACTCCGGCAGGTAGCGGCTGTAACGCTTTCGCCAAGAAAGCGGAGCAGTTCAGGAATAGTGAACGGATCGAGCTGATCAAAAATAAAATCCAGCAGGGAATCCTCAGGCGATTGCTTCATCAATCAATTCTATACCAAACAAGACCGATGTTTCCAGCCTGCAAAAAAACCGTCCGGAAGACACACACGCACCCCGCACACGCAGAATTATGTGTCATATTGACACAAGACGATGTCTTTTATGACACAATCCGGGGAAAAACTGCCACCCACAGATAACCAGAAAAACGGGAAAGGTGATTTCGCCGGACTGCACGCATGATATAAAACTTTGTATTTCTATATATTATATAGAGTTAGGCATCTTTCTAAAAAAACATATTTATTAGTAATGTTGGCACGAAAGTTGCTAGTATATTAGTGTACAACATTGAGATGCACCGAGCGTTGATACGCAACGCACGTCTCGTAGAGACGATAAAACACCACAATACACATGGAGGACTACCATGAAAACACTCAGCCTTTTTAACCCCACATTCGGATCGGACGTTTTTGACCGACTGGATCAGGAACTCGGCCTTTTTGCGCCTGTTTCTTCGGCATGCTTCACAACTCCGAGAGTTGATGTTCGCGAAACGAACGAAGCGTACATCATGGATATGGATCTTCCGGGAATGACAGAAAAAGACATCAACCTGAATCTCCAGGACCGGGTACTGACCATTGCCTACGTAAAGGAAGCAGAAAAAGAGGACGAAAAAAAGAAGGGCGCCGAGGGAACAACCTGGCTTATTCGGGAACGGAGAAACACCAGTTTTAACCGCAGATTTACGCTGCCGGAAGACATTGACGCTTCCAAGGTTGATGCGAGCTTTATCAATGGTGTGTTGACTATCAACATTCCGCGAAGGCCGGAGACCCAGCCCAGGCAGATTACGATCCGCACCAACTAATGGAGCGCAGTCCGGCGGAGCTGAGGGATCCCCGGCAGTGCTGATGAGATGCCCGGCGGTGGTGTGATGGCACCCCGGCGGAGCTGATGAGATCCCCGGCGGTGGTGTGATGGCACCCCGGCAGTGCAGGCGGCAGGCGAACAAGAATATTCGCCTGCCGCTTGTGTTATTTTAAAGCAGCGTATACACTCGCCGCCATGAAACACATAGTATCTGAGAGCACTGCCGACAAGGGCAGCGCAGGCAATGCAGGCTGTGCAAGCTGTGCAGGTGCCGCATCGGCTGGAAAGGCCGAAACTGCGGAAACTGACAGTGTCACGGAGTCGGCAGACGGTTCAGCAAAGAAAAAATTCTTGCCGGTAATTACCGGACTCTTTGTTGGCGTTCTGGTTCTTTCAAACATTTTGGCCGCCAAAATGGTGCAACTCGGTCCGTTTATTTTTGACGGAGGAACGCTTTTGTTTCCGCTTTCCTATATATTCGGAGATGTGCTTACGGAAGTGTACGGGTACAAGGATTCCCGCAAGGTTATCTGGACAGGCCTTGCCGTATTGATTTTGATGGCTTTTAATATCTGGCTGATCGGTATGTTGCCTGCCGAGCCCGGATGGGGGCTCCAGAAGGATTACAACAACATCCTGATGATTGTTCCCCGAATTGTACTGGCAAGCAGTATTGCGTATTTTTTTGGAGAATATTCGAACTCGGTTGTATTGTCGCGGCTCAAGATTCTCAGCAAAGGGAAACATTTGTGGTTGCGGACTATCGGTTCGACTCTGGTTGGGCAATTATTCGACAGCGCCCTGTTTGTCGCAATTGCATTCTCGGGACTGTATCCGAATACGGTTCTTGTTGCAATGTTTTTATCGAACTATCTTTTCAAGACAGTAATTGAAGTGTTGTTCACTCCGTTTACCTATGCCGTCGTGGGGTTTGTAAAGAAAACCGAAAAAAGCGACGCATACGACTATAACGAAACATACAATCCGCTACCCGCTGATTAGTCAATCCGGCGGATGAGTCACTCCGGCAGGAATTGCCGGAGAGGACAGGATTTTCCCGTCTTTCACAAACAGCAGATATCAGATATACTGCTTACTTATGGGGAAAACGTTCGTTTTTGTAAACCAGAAGGGCGGCGTCGGCAAAACCACGTCCGCTATCAATATTGGCGCCTACATGGCGCTCGAAGGGAAAAAAACACTGCTGGTCGATTTTGATTCGCAGGGTAATATGACTTCGGGTGTTGGTGTCGATCGGGAAAAACCAACTGTGTACGACCTTTTGGCCGGCACTGCCCCGATAGGATCGGTAATACGGCAATCGGTGATACCCAATCTTTTGGTAATTCCGGCTTCAATCGATCTGTCCGGTGCGGCGATCGAGCTTGTCGATCAGGACAAACGGGAATTTTTCCTCAAGGACGCTCTTGAACCGGTCAAAAATGATTACGACTATATTCTTATCGACTGCCCTCCTTCTTTGGGGATACTTACCCTTAACGGCCTTACGGCTGCCGATGCAGTGTTAATCCCGCTTCAATGCGAATATTTCGCCCTGGAAGGCCTTACACTGCTCCTGCAAACCGTCAAACGGGTTCAGAAATCCCTGAACCCGCAGCTGGAAATCGGCGGTATTTTCTTTACAATGTATGATTCCAGAACCCGTCTTGCCCAGGATGTTGTACAGCAGGTCACCTCCTACTTCAAGGACAGAGTATTCAGAACGATTATTCCGCGCAACGTACGCTTGTCCGAGGCGCCATCACATGGGTTGCCGATCTGCAAATACGATGCACTGTGCGTAGGCGCGCGGAGCTACGAAAAACTGGCCAGAGAGGTAATCGAACGTGGCTAAAACCGGAGGCCTCGGACGCGGACTCGGCGCACTGCTCGATGATTCGCTGGACGAGCACAATGCGCACAACAAGGATGCAAGCGAAGGAAAATCGGCTGCAGGGACCGAGCTTTTTATAAACCCTGCCCTGCTGAAGCCGAATCCGCATCAACCGCGCACAGAATTTGATGAAGACGCGCTCAAGGAACTTGCCGATTCGATTCGCGAACACGGAATAATCCAGCCGATAATCGTTGAAGATGCCGGAGACGGCACGTACTTTATTATTGCCGGGGAACGCCGCACTCGGGCTGCCCGGCTTGCCGGTCTTGCTGAAGTACCGGTAATTATCAAAAAGTTCTCCGACGAACGAAAGCTCGAAGTAGCGCTTATCGAAAACATACAGCGCGAAAACCTGAACCCTGTCGAAGAAGCACAGGCTTACCACAAGCTGATGACACTGGGCAACCTGAGCCAGGAAGAAACGGCAGCCCGTGTGGGAAAGAATCGTTCAACGGTCGCCAATGCCCTCAGGCTATTAAAGCTGCCCGAGGATATCAGTTCATCTCTTGCGTCCGGCCAGATAACCGCAGGACACGCACGCGCCCTGCTTTCGGTACTGAACCCTTCCGAACAGCGTATTTTGTTCGGAAGAATAATCGGTAACGGTCTTTCCGTTCGAGAAGCGGAACGGATGGCTGCAGAGCTGAACAATGGCGGGCGGGCCGGATCCCCGGAGAAAAAACAAAACCGGAAACCGGACAATAATCCGGTGCAAAGCGTCGAAATTCGCGATCTTGAACAGAAGTTTATCGATATCCTTGGAACTAAAGTTGCGATAAAAGGAAGCCTGGAAAAAGGTTCTATCGAAATTTCCTATTTTTCCCGGGACGATCTTGACCGGATTTACGACATTCTGAATCGCTGATCGCCTTAGCCGGAGTTACGCCGCACGCTGCATGTGTCTGTGAGTGAGGGCTGAAGATTATTTCTCCTTGAATTCGAACACACCGTTCCAGGACACAAGCCCGCCTTCATCGCGGATTTTTTCCAGGCGCCTGCATCGTTCAAGATAGAAATCGAGTACCGGATCCTTCGATACTCCGTCGTAATAGGTATGCGGACCGAATCTCTTGCACAGATCGGCATACCCCGCTCCCGCTTTCCTGAAATCTCCTGCTTCATACAATGCATACAGATGTGCATATTCGTCTACCGAATCCGTCTTGAGCTTTCTGATCGCATCGGTCTCATAATCGAAGCATTCGTACAGAGCAAGCGGCGTTTTACGGCCTTTAACCAGAACACGATCGATAAAGCGGAACGCATAGCGGCCGGCCAGACAATGATAGACATCTTCCGATACGAGTACCGGCAACCAGTAGTACTTGGTCAGAGCTTCGATTCGGCTCGCACTGTTAACAATATCTCCGATGACGGTATAGTCCATTTTGTCGCTGGAACCGATATTTCCGGCAACGACTTCCCCAAAATTGATGCCGATACCGTTATTGATACGTGAGGATGACAGCCCGCTGTCGTTCAAGGAACGAAGTGCTTGCCGCATATCGATCGCCGCATTGAGCGCACTTTCGACATCGGTATGGATCGCCATGATGCAATCGCCGATTAGTTTATCGATTTCACCACGGTTCGCAAGAATGCACTCATTCATCCGGTCGAAATAACAATTGAGCATTTGTACGGTTTCGATCGGAGAAAGGCTCTCTGAAATACCGGTAAAGTCGCGCATATCGGAAAAAAGTACGGCAACAGTTTTGTTTTTCGGCGCAAACGTACGGGGATCGCCGCCGGACTCGATAACGTCGACGATTGACCGGCGGGTATATACCGCAGTGATTGCAAGCCGCCGCTCGGCCTCTGTCTTTGCAGATTCAAGATCACGGGTTCGTTCTGCGACTTTCCGTTCGAGCCCTTCGTTGAGTGTATGCAAGTCGGTAATGTCGCCCAACACAAAGACGACTCCTATTCGAAGGTTTTTATCGTAAAGAAAGGATTTTTTTACGTTCACATACACTACCGGGCGATCCTGAAGCGAGATATACCCAATACCGTTCGCAACAGACGAACTTCCGGATTCCGTAAAGAAATCGCTTTCCAACCCGTCTACTATTTGTTGCAGCGGGGTATTTGCCGGAACTGGACCGCCCAACGTGTGCGCAAACGCAAGGTTATATTCTGTTATCCTGTATTGGAGGTCGGTAATAACAATCATTTCGCCGGCAATCGTGAATATCTGCCGACTGGCAAATTCCAGGGTTGGCACAAGATAGCGGTAACGTACGATCGCGTAACCGATGACACAGATCCACAGGCCGATAAACAGGTGCCCGACCGACGGAACAATAACGCCAAGCATCGGAAATACAATATTCATTAGCATTCCCAGAGCCGCGAACGGAATTCCAAAAATAATCATGACTTTGGTTTGTTGGTACAACAGGACATTCGATTCCTGTTTGGCCCGGAAATGCATGGTAAAAAGCAGCCAGAAATCGAGAAACAGACACAGCGGCATCATAAACAGATAGGGAATCCCTATGGGAGACCAGTAGGGTTTGTCGATCCAAATATTTCCAGTCCGAATATAATCTGAAGCATGGCTATACCCGAGAAAAAAAGAAAGAACGCATACTGCGGAATAAAGGTACAGGACGATCAACAGAATTTTCCATTTAGACGACACGTTTCGATCGCGCATCAATAAATTGAGATTCAGCATCAGAGGCCACCAAAAAACAAATCCGATCGATTTGATTTTGGTAAAGAAAAATGCATCTTCCCGGAATCCGGACCAGGAAAAGAATATTTCCCCGAAATGCAGAATTGCGAGGGCAATCGAAAGGAGCAGAAAAACCCGCGCGACCGAATTACCCTGATTCTTGACATACACGTACACGCCAAGAACCAGACTGATAACGAAAAAAAGAATATAGAAGCCGGACACGATGTTGAATGTCGATGCGAACGAAAAACCCTGCGGGGTCATAGAGAGTATCCTTTTGCAAACCGGTCAGGAACGGCGCACGATAAATTCCCGCTGAGGTTCTTTCTCGAACATTTCTGTTCTTTTCTTTTCGCTTTCGTAGAGGCACTCCTGCACTCGTACGCGTTTTTCGCCTTCGGTCGGCTTTCGTCTGATCCAGGAACCGTCGCTCTGCAGATAGTGCGCTTTTACGTTATCGGTAAAATAGAGGAATAAAATGTCGCGAATGGTGTTGCGAATGGATTCCTGTAGTACCGGAAACATCAATTCGACCCGACGGTCGAGGTTTCGGGGCATCCAGTCGGCGCTGGAGAGAAACAGCTCGTCGGAACCTCCGTTTGCAAACCAGACGATACGGGTGTGTTCGAGATAGCGGTCGACAATGCTGACGACGGTTATGTTTTCGCTCATATCCTTTATGCCCGGAACCAGCATGCAGATGCCGCGGACGTTTAATAAAACCCGGACTCCTGCCGTGCTGGCCCGATACAAGGCCTGGATAATTTCCGGATCGGCCAGGCTATTCATTTTGGCTACGATCATACCGGGTTTTTCCGGAACAGACCGGGTGATTTCCCGCTCAATCAGGGAGATCAGTCGGCTTTTCATCTCGACAGGAGCCATAACCAGCTGCCGTGTGCCGAGTATCGCAGAATATCCAGAAATCATGTTGAAAAAGAGAGCCGCATCGTTTGCAATCTCGAGGTTGGATGTCAGGATCGACATGTCCACATATAATCGTGCGGTACGGTCATTGTAATTTCCCGTCGACAAATGCACGTATCGCTTGATGCCTTCCTGTTCTTTCCGGACGATCAGGCACATTTTTGCGTGGACTTTAAGGCGGGCGATACCGTGGACTACGATCACGCCGCACTCCTCCAGGCGGTGAGCCCAGCTGATATTACGCTCTTCATCAAAACGGGCCTTCAGCTCTACGAACACGGTCACATGCTTGCCGGATCGGGCAGCCTGTTCGAGCGCCTTGATGACGGGAGAATTGCCGCTGGTGCGATACAGAGTCATTTTTATGGCAAGAACGGACGGGTCCTCTGCGGCGTCGCTGATAAAGCGGGCTACAGGATCCCAGGCCTGGTACGGAACGTGGAGCAGGATATCGGTACGCTTGAGTTCGTCCCATAGGGGCGCATCGCGAGGAACGTCCACGGGCCAGAAATTCTTCCAGACAGGATTCCGAAGACGGTCAAAGCCGTCAGCATTCGCCAATTCCGCCATCGTAGAAAGGTCTATCGGGCCGTTAAGCTGGTACAGGTCGCTTTGTTCAAGCTTCATGGAGTCGCGCAGAAAGGACAGGATCGTGGGGCTGAACCCGCTCGAAATAAGCCGCACCGGAACAGACGACTGACGGGAAACCAATACTTCCTGGATTGCAGCGATAAAGTCGTCGTCGCGCTCTTCGTCTACAGCGAAATCAGCGTCGCGGGCAATTTTGAACAACAGTGTTTCCTCTACGCTGAAACCGGGAAACAGCCTGGTCCCGAAAGTCTGTACAACATCGTCCAGCAGGGTGAAACACCGGTGAGAGCCTTCGGCGGGCAGCCACACGATGCGCGGAAGACTTGCGGGAATTTGGACTATAGCGATGGGCGGAACGCCTTCCTCATTCTCGGCGGATGAACCGCCCAGCACGCCGGCGTCTTCCAGAAATGACGAGAGCGGACCGCCGGGAACAGTTATGTTGTTCTTTAGAAGGAATGCCGCATGCAGCCGGAGATTGCCGATACTTGGCAGCTCCCCCGCCGGGCTTGTCCGCAACGGGGTCAGCAGAGGGAATACATCGTTCATAAAAAACGCTTCGAGATATCGAACATGCGATTCCAGATAGGCAGCCGACGGGATATATTCAAGACCCTCCTTGGCCAGGCCGGGGAGAATGTCGTCCAGAAGACAGCGATATTGTATTTTTACCAGTTCCTGCACGCGTGCGGAAATGCGCTCAAGCTGCTCTCTGGCAGTCAATCCTGCAACATCGCGGGCGTCTCCGTTCTGCAGGCACTGAGCCTTGAGACTAGCGACCCGAACCATGAAAAACTCGTCGAAATTTGATGACACAATAGTGAGGAATCGCAACCGCTCGAGCAGGGGCACGTCTTTCTGCAGAGCTTCATCGAGTACGCGAGCATTGAATTCGACCCAAGAGAGCTCTCTGCTAAAATATACCGGTTGTTTTTCCTTCACGTTGCCACCTCACAGCATAATCAGTTTGTAGCCGAATATATCTTCGAACATATCTGCTTTTTCTTCCAGGGCAATCCGCTCCAGCGTAATGTCATGAGTTCCCTTCGAGCGGAGAAATACGGTATCGCGAGAAAGTTCTATATCGAAATCCTGAATGTGCTGGGAATGTCCGCGATCGAGCGCATCGGCAATACGAAGGAGCGCTGACAGTTTGAGAACTATTGTCCGTTCGCTGCGGGGCAGCGAAGCATATTCCTGGTGCGCCTGGCTGGGCCGCTCGGCTCGATGATACCGGACCACATTTCCGAGAATATTGGTATCGTCCTTGTTCAGCCCGAAAATATCGGAATTTGCGACAATGTACTGACTGTGCAGATGATGATCGGCAGGACGGATAAACGCCCCGATATCGTGAAGAATTCCTGCAGTTTCGAGCAGCAGCCGTGCATGGCGGCCCAGTCCGTGCTCCCCTTCGAGCGAATCGAACAGTTTGAGCGAAATTCGAGTTACGTAGCGGGCATGATCTTCGTCGAAATGATACCTCTTGCCGATATTCATTGCCGACGCAATAACCTGATTGTAGAACTCTTCGCGGACAAGATGATCGGGACCTGCAAGCTTCGATATAATGACGCCTTCGCGGATGGACAGATAGGGAACCAGAACTTTTTCCGCGCCGGTTTGTTCCAGAAAATAGCGGTAGCACAGCAAGCCCGACGTCAGCGTTTCAGCTTCAGCATAGCTGATCAAAAAATGATGCATTATTTCTTCTATAGAAAAAGAAAAAACACGATCAACGAAAGCGATAAACGAGTCGCGATCAACTTCCGAAAGAAGGTCGGTAACCTGGGTGCCAATGCTCCGGGCAACAAGGCGAGTATCGCTGCCGATAGCGATAAGCTGTTTTACGCAGCCGAGCTTCAGTTCATTGTTCAAGGCCTCGGCGGTGGTCCGGATATATTCAGCAAGATAACGGCGCAAGTCCTGGACAGAGCCTCTCATTGCCTTCATCTGCTGTTCCATGATAACCGTTCCCATACGAAAACTGTGCGCGGCGACCATGCGCCCTTTCTGGAGCAGCATGATTTCGGTAGAGCCACCGCCGACATCGATTATGATGGAATTTGCCTTTACCGGTTTTCCGGGTGCCTGACGCATAGCATGATCGACAACGAGATACATGAGCCGGTTTTCTTCGATTCCATCGATAACCCGAACGGAAAAACCAGTCTTTACCGCAACCCGGTCCAGGACCGAATCGCGGTTTCTCGCTTCCCGGAGGGCACTGGTAGCGACTACGGTGACCTGATCGTCGGGAATTGCCCAGCTGTCGAGAACTTCGCGGTAACGGTTCAGGATAGAAAGACATTGGAGCAACGATTCACGGGTAATAAAGCCTCCGGTAAAGACATCGCGTCCGAGGGCGAGCGCGCGTTCAGCGCGGTCAACTACAGACCACTGACCATCGGCAGATACTTCTACGACGATCATGCGTATTCCGGTTGCGCCAATTTCGATAACCGCTTGAACGCTTGCCTGTTGGGCTGAAGAAATTGAGGAATGCTTCATTGATTCAGTTATCCTTGCTTCCTGATAAACGAGGCTCTTTCAAAACTAGGAAAGTTTTGAAAGAGCAACCTTAGATGTAAAAGGAGAAAAATCG